>CAZSVK010000121.1:0-13886 GCA_964610245.1 uncultured bacterium | reverse complement strand
TCCCACGGACTGATTGCAGATCCCTCAGGCAGGCGCCAGCACCGCCGCGTCGACCGCCTCTTGCCGGAGGCGATCCGCCACCGCCGGGGCCATCTTCTCGATCAGGGTGGGGATGTGCTCCTTCACGATGTGGCCCATGAACGAGTAGTGATGGCCCGCAACGGAGCCGATCTCGCCCGCGGCGGCCAGCTCGGCGAGCCTGTCCAGCGGCAGCACGATGTTCGGATCCTCGAGGACGTCGCGGTAATCGTAGGAGTTATGACTGACGGTGTAGCCGCCGGGCTCCAGCCGGGCCGGCAGCACCCGGTACGAGGGGTCGCCATGCGGGTCAGCCAGGTCGAACGGAGGCTGGGTCGCGATATGCACGCCCGAGGTCGAGACGAGCGCGATGCGGCACTTCGAGAGCGGCAGCGTCATCGGAGTCCAGGGCACGTCGGAGTGCTCGACCGCCCGGTAGTGCCGGGCCCAACGCTTCGAGAACCAGCGGAAGTGACTGAAGAGCCAGGTGATGGGCGAGGGGCGCATGGGCGGGGGTTAGGGGTTAGGGGTTAGGGCCGCTCGGGATCCGGCCTGACGGGTCGACGCCACGAGCCGAGCTACAGCCTGCAGCCTACAGCCTACAGCCTGCGGTCCAAACACCCCAGTCCCCGCCGGTGCGCGAGCGCCGCGTGTCGATTCTGAACGGCATAGCAGTAGGCGCACCCGAGCGTGCAGCTCTCGTAGGCGCCGATATCGACCGAACGCGAGCAGCCGCAGGCCTTGCGGTGTCCGCGAGCCGCGGCGGCGATGGGCCTGCCGGCGACGTCCGAGAGCCGGCGAGGATCCACGCAGGCCGCGTCGGCCACGCCGGGCAGCAGCAACTCGCGCTGGGCGCAGAGCGACAGCGCCATTCCGTGAGCGTGGGCTTCCGCGGCAAGCTCGAGCAGCAGCTCCTGCTTGCGTTCCGGAGCGGGATCTTCCCAGGTGAGGCCCGAACGGCCGGCCAGCGCGTCCAGGTTCGTCCGCGTCTTCCGGTAGAGCTGCGCGAAGCTGCCCACGACCTCGTCGGTGACACCCTCCAGCAGGGCCGCCAGCTCGGCGAACCGGCGCCGGTGATGCTCGACCGGCGTCGCGCTGCTGAAGAGGATGGGATCGTAGCGCCAGACGACGGCCCGAGGGCCGTAGCGCCGAGCTGTCTCGCGCATCACCGCCACGGAGCGGTCGGCCGGAGGCACCGCCGTCTCGAGTAGCCTCGGATAGCCCGTGACCGTGTACTGCACGACGAACGGCCATCCCCGCGCGGCGACCGTCTCCAGGGCGTTCGCGAACGGCTGCAGATTGCGAGTCCAGAAGACGAAGCCGTCGACCGCGGGTGGCGAGAGGTCGACGACCGCGATCTGCCCACTGTACGGATTGCGCACCTCGCAGAATCCGGCGGCCAGCCGGGCCAGGAACCACGCCCCGTACAGCGCCGGCAGATCGGTCCTGTAGCTCGCCGAGACGATCACATCGGATATGATACCGGCGACGGCCGGGGAGCACGGCACGCCCCCCCCCCGGCCAAGCAAGCAAGGAGTGAGCATGCGTCGCAACGTGGAGATCAAGGCCCGGCTGGCCGACCTGGACGGCGCCCGCCGCGCGGTGCTCGCGCTGGGGGCCCGCTCCGAGGGGCTGCGAGTGCAGACCGACCGCTACTTCCAGGTCAGCTCCGAGGGCGGCGAGCGGCTCAAGCTGCGCACGGTTCCCGGCCGCGAGGCCGAACTGGTTCGCTACCGGCGGCCCGAGTCGGAGTCGGTTCGCTCGAGCGATTACGAGATCGCGATCGTCCGCGATGCCGCCGAACTCGAGCGGGCGACCGGCGGACGGGAGCCGATCGTCACGGTGCGCAAGCTCCGCGAGGTGCTGCTGCTCGAGAACGTCCGGATTCACCTCGACCAGGTCGAGCAACTGGGCACCTTCGTCGAGTTCGAGGCCTTGGTCGACGACCAGCACGACGACCAGCTCTGCCACGGGCAGGTCAGGCAGCTGATGGCCGCCCTGGGCCTGCACGAGACCGACCTGCTACAGGCCAGCTACTCGGACATGTTGCTCGCGCGCCGCAATCGACAAACCACCCCGGCGCCTGAGGCGCCGGGGTGGTGAGGTAACTGCTGGTCGGGGGCCGGAGACCGGCCCTCGCTCACGGAGCGATGCCGGGGTTCATCGCGTCGACCGTCGAGTAGACGGCCGTGCCGGTCAGGTCGAACGGATCGACCAGGACCTTGCGATCGAAGAACTTCCGGTTGGAGCTGCCGTGACAGGCGGCACATCCACCGCCGGACGTCGAGCCGATCGCCTTGTTGGCCTTGAGGACGTTGTGGTCTTCGCCGAACGGCGAGGCCGAGTCGACGCGCAGACCCGGGAAATCGTCGGGGCTGAAGAAGTTGACCCCGCCCGGAGCGCTCGTGTCCTCGTAGTAGACCTTTCCGCCCTTGGCCAGCACTGGGTTCTGGGCAATGACCGTGCCGTGCCGATCGGTCGTGCTCTTCAAGGCGTTGATGTAGAGCAGGATCTCGGCCTTGGTGTTGACCTCGGCGAGGGTGTCGCCGTTGTCATCCGCCACCCCGGTCAGAGCCGCGCCCCTGGTGACGGAACGGATCCGCCACAGAGGGACCGGCGCGATCACGTCGTCGCTCTTGTCGAGCGTGCCCTTCTGGTCCCAGTCGCCCCACCACGCGGTGAGCAGGAGCTTCTGGGGAAAGAGCTGCATCTGGCCGGTCTTGTTGAGCTTCAACTTGAACGACGGATACCACTTGGTCTTGTCGGCGGCAGCCGGGTTGAGCGGATCGGCGGACAGGAACCTGGTGGAACTGTAGCTGATGCTGCTGCCAGTGGTCGCGTTGTCGATGACCAGTTCGGTCGGCTTGTCGCGATACGGGATGTGGCAGGCCTGGCAGGCCAGCACTTCCATGTGCCGTTCGACCTCGTGGATACCGGCCTCGGGCACCGGGGCCAGCGGATCGCGGTTGGGGCTGTCGGCGAGATGGCACTCGGCGCAGGTCCGTAACCGGGTGTAGTCGAGGTTGTTCGAAACGGTGCCGTCCATCGAGTTGCCCTTGGCGAAGTTGTGATCCATCCCCGAGGTATGGCACATCGCGCAAGCGGTGCTGGAGGTCGCTGGGATGTCGTTCGTGGAATCGGCGTCGTGCAGATTGTTCGCCCGCGCGTAGTGCACGTCGCTGTCCTTGTTGAACCAGTCCCGTCCGCGCTTCTTCAGCTCGGGCGTGACGTGGCAACCCCAGCAAGCCAGATCCCGCGGGGTCTTGGCGACGGCCGTGGGCGCTATCCGCAGAGAGCCGTCAGTCTCCTGGAGCAGACTTCCGTCGGTCAAGCCCTTGCCATAGTCGAGCTGCACCATGGTGTACTGGGGCGGGGACGCGCCAGCCACCGCCGTCCAGGTCGAGAGCCAGCCCTGGCCTGCGGAGGCCGCCGCGGCGAAGGCCTTCACCGGGTTGTTGCTGGCGTCCTTCAGGGCAGTCGACCCACGCAAGGTTCCCGACCGCCTGACCCAGTTCAGCGCGGGCCCTGAGGCGGCACCCGCCGCCGGAGGCGTGAGCTGGGCACGGTGGCACATGAGACAGTCGGGCTCCGCCAGTCCGGTGGTGTCCCACCGGGCCGGAGAAACCGCTCCGCTGCTCGGATTCAGGAAGCAATAATCACCGTCCAGGGTGACATCCTGGGCGAGTCGTCCCATCGCCTCGTAGCCGAACTTGTTCGTATCTTCGTCGAAGTACTTCCTTCCGTCGCGGTCGTACTCGCCAGGCCCGCCGCCGGGATGGCAGACACCGCAGTTCGCGACCCAGAAAAAACCGGTCTTGTCGATCGCCGAGGCCGAGAGATTGGTCTTAGCAGCCAACTGGCTGCTGTCGCTGGAAGGCGGTCACCATTTGCCGTACATACCGGAGGACCGGACGTACGCGCGACCATCGGCGAAGTAGTTGTCTCGGACCTCTAACACGCCGGCACTGCTGGTGCGGCCCTGCTGGAAGTGATAGCCGTTCGTGATCGCATCGACGTCGTGGCAGGCGCCGCAGGTCTTGCGGGGGCTGTACGGTGTCGTCGACCCGGCCTGAATGGCCTTGCCCTTGCTGTCCCTGAGAGCGATCTGCTGGTGCCAGACCTCGACGCCCCCGGGGAGCCCGGTGCCCGTTCCCGACCCGGCGCCGGTACCCGTCAAGGCCCCCCCCGAACTGCCTCCGCCTCCGCCGCACCCCGCCAACATCGTCCCGAGCAACAGCATCAAGCTGCTGCCGAGAATCGCGCCTCCGATCTGACTCGGTACCACTCGACACACCTCCTGGATTTGGTAACGGACCCCGTCCGGCGCGTCCATCGCCCCGTCGAAGCCCGAATGGATTGTCCTAGCTGCGCGAGGCGGCTGTCCAGACCTTTTCCAGCTCACTTCACGTGGAGACAGAATGTCCGGCCCCGAGACAACGCCTGGCTCCGGGTGTCGGCCGGGCCAGGCCCATCTGCCGCCGACTCGAGGTCAGTCTGCGCCGCAACGCTTGAAGCCGGCTCTCCGCAGGATCCAGACCATCGGGCACCAATCGGTGAATGCCGACTGGAACAGGTTCAACCCGACGAAGGCGGTGAACGCCAGCCACCACGGGTTGACGACCACGCCCAGGATCACCGTGACCGTCACGAAGAACCCGGCAATCATCCGCAAGAGTCTCTCGATGTGCATCCTTCAACCTCTTCTCTGGGTCTCTACGTTTCCGTATCTCTGTTCTACTACTCGCGAAAATCGTCGCATGGCGCGAGGATTCGACCATGAACGAGGTTGACCAATCACAGAGACACAGAGACACGGAGACACAGAGGGGGAGTTGATTCCATCAAGACTGCAGACTTCTCTGTGCCTCTGGCTCTCTGTGTCTCTGTGATACCTGTCCCGCTTGGCGGGCAAGTGCCCGCGCTGTGACTGGCCGGCTTCCACCCCGGAACCCTGACCCCTCACTCCCCTCCGCCCTCGCTCAGGTAATAGAGGATCGGCACCGCCACCCGCGACAGCAGCGTCGACGCCACCTCGCCGGCAATCAGCGAGATCGCCAGCCCCTGGAAGATGGGATCGAAGAGGATGACCCCGCTCCCCACCACGACGGCGGAGGCGGTCAGCAGCATCGGCCGAAACCGCACCGCCCCGGCGTCGATCACCGCCTCGGCCAGCGGCATCCCCTCGGCCCGCCGCAACTGCACGAAATCCACCAGGATGATCGAGTTGCGCACCACGATGCCTGCCCCCGCGATGAAGCCGATCATCGACGTCGCGGTGAAGAACGCTCCCATCGCCCAGTGCGCCGGCAGGATGCCGATCAGACTCAGCGGGATGGGCGCCAGGATCACCAGCGGCGTCTTGAACGACTGGAACCAGCTGACGACCAGCATGTACATCAGGACCATCACCGCGGCGAAGGCCAGCCCCAGGTCGCGGAAGACCTCGTAGGTGATGTGCCACTCGCCGTCCCACTTCAGGCTCAGCTTGTCGGTCATGAACGGTTGCGTCGCGGCATAGCGCTCCAGCGGATAGCCCTCGGGGAGCTTCAGCCCGTCCAGCGCCTTCTCGAGCGCCAGGATTGCGTAGACGGGGCTCTCCACGACGCCGGCCACGTCGCCCGTGACATACACGACCCGCTTCAGGTTCTTCCGGTAGATGTACGGAAACTCCGTGGTCTCTTCGACCTCCGCCAGCTCGGACAGCGGCACCTGGCGGCCGTCGGCGGCAGCCACCGACAGCTCCTGCAGCCGGCGCACCCCGCTGCGCCTCTCGCGCGGGAGTTGCACCCAGAGCGCCACGTCTTCCTTCTCGTGCGGCAGGTGCACCAGCCCCGCGGCCTTTCCTCCGACGCCGATCTCCAGCGTCTCGACGAGGTCCTGCACCGAGACGCCGTGGAGGGCCGCCTTCTCGCGCTTGACCTTGAAGCGAACCTTGGGCTGCGGCGCCTCGACGTACCAGTCGACGTCGACCACGCCGGGCGTCTGCTCGAAGATGCCCTTGACCTGTCTTGCCAGCTCGATCTGCCGGGGATAGTCCGGCCCGTAGATCTCGGCCACCAGCGTCTGGAGCACCGGCGGACCCGGCGGCACCTCGGAGACCTTCACGCTCGCGCCGGGGAAGCGCGCCGCGATCTTCTGCAGCTCGGGCCTCACCCGGGTCGCGATCGCGTGGCTCTGCGTGGAGCGCTCTCCCTTGGGCAGCAGGTTGACCTGGATGTCGGCCACGTTCGCCGACCGTCGCAGGTAGTAGTGCCGCACCAGGCCGTTGAAGTTGACCGGCGCCGAGGCGCCCACATAGGTCTGGTAGTCGGTGACCTCCGGGACCTGCCCCAGGTAGACGCCCAGCGCCCGCGCCACCTCGGCGGTGTGCTCCAGCGTCGAGCCCTCGGGCAGGTCCACGATGACCTGGAACTCCGACTTGTTGTCGAAGGGCAGCATCTTCACCTGGACCGCCTTGAACAGCACGAGCGAGCCTGCCGAGAGCAACAGCAACAGGACCCCGCCCAGAAACGCCCGGCGCAGCCAGCGGTCGAACAGCAGGTGCTTCATCACCCGGCGGTACAGGTGATCCAGGGCGCTTTAGTGGCCATGCTCGCCGTGGCCGCCGGCTTCCTGTCCGAGCAAGCGATAGGCGGCCCAGGGCGTCACCAGGAAGGCGACCACCATCGAGAACAGCATCGCCGTCGAGGCGCCGATCGGGATGGGCCGCATGTAGGGCCCCATCAACCCGCGGACGAACGCCATCGGCAGGATGGCGAAGATGACCGCGAAGGTCGCCAGGATCAGCGGGCTGCGCACCTCGTTGACCGCCTCGACCGTGACCTCGAGCAGCGGGCGGCCCTGGTTCCTGGCCATCTGGAAGTGCCGGACCACGTTCTCGACGTCGACGATCGGGTCGTCGACCAGGATGCCGATCGAGAAGATCAGCGCGAACAGGGTCACTCGGTTGATGGTGTAACCGTAGAGATAGTAGATGAGCAGCGTCAGCGCCAGCGTGGTCGGCACCGCGATCAGCACGACCAGCGACGGGCGCAGACCCAGGAACAGCGCGATCAGGATCGCGACGCTCACGATGGCGATTCCGAGGTGCTCGAGCAGTTCGTTCGACTTCTCGCGCGCCGTCTCACCGTAGTTGCGCGTCTCCGTGACCCGCACGTCCGAGGGAATCAGCTTCCCCTCGAGCGCCCGCACCTTCTCGACGACCCGGTCGGCCACCTCGACGGCGTTCGAACCCTTGCGCTTGGCCACCGAGATGGTGACCGCCGGGAACGGCCGGCCCCCGCCGGGCAGGCTCGCCGCGATGCCCACCGCATGCGCCGCCGGCCCCGGCGTGAAGGTGACGTAGTTGCTGGCCTCTTCCGGGCCGTCTCGCAGGGTCGCCACATCCTCCAGGTAGACCGGCCGGCCCCCGAAGGTTCCGACCACCAGCTTGCCGAGCGCCTCGGCCCCGGAGAGGAACTGGCCGACGTTGACCAGGTACTCGCGGTCGAGCTGGGTCATCGTGCCGACCGGCTGCTCCTTGTTGGCCGACCCCAGCGCGCGCACGATTGCCCGTGGGTCGACGTGATAACCGGCCATCCGGGCCGTGTCGAGCTGAATCCGGAATTGCCTCCGCTGGCCCCCGATGAGCGTCGTGCCCGCGACCTCCGGGATGTCGGCGATCTGGTCGTCCAGCTCGGCCGCGATGCGCCGCAACTGGTAGTGATCCACCTTCTCGCTCCAGAGCGTGAGGCCCAGGATCGGCACGTCGTCGATGGAGCGTGGCTTGATCAGCGGCCGCGCAGCTCCGAACGGGATGAGATCGAAGTTGGAGTAGAGCTTGTTGTAGAGCTTGACGATCGAGCGCTCCTCGTCCTGGCCCACGTAGAACCGGACGACCGCCATCACCGCGCCCGGCATCGACGTCGTGTAGACGTACTCGACGCCGGGGATCTCCATCAGCTTCTTCTCCATCGGGATGGCGACGCGCTGCTCGACCTCGGCGGCGCTGGTGCCGGGCATCTCGACGAACACGTCCATCATCGGGACGGTGATCTGCGGCTCCTCCTCGCGTGGAGTGACCACAATGGCGAAGAGCCCCAGCAGGACGGTCCCGATGACCACCAGCGGGGTCAGCTTGGAATCGACGAAGGCGCGGACGATCGCCTCCGTCATGCTGTGCTCGGTCTTCACTGGGCCCCCTCGACCTTGCTCGGGTCGGCCACCTTGTCGGCCCCCGTGGCGATGTACCGCTCACCCTCGGCCAGGCCCGAGAGGACCTCGACCCCGGCGGCCGTCTCGCGGCCCGTCTTGATCAGGCGCATCCTCGCGATTCCCTCGCCGTCGACCGCCATCACCGCCTCGAGCTGGCCTCGGTCCACGATGGCCGAGCGGGGCACCACGATCGCCTTGCGGTCGTCGACCGAGAAGCGCGCCTCGGCATAGAGCCCGGAGCGCAGCCCCGCGATCTGCGGGAGATCGATCTTCACGATCGACGTGCGGGACTGCGGATCGGCCGCCGGAACCAGCTCCGAGACCGGTCCGTCGAGTTCCTGCCCCAGCGCCTCGATTCGCACTCGCACCAACTGCCCCAGGGTGACGTGGCGGATCTCGGACTCCTGCACGTTCGCCTCGAGCCGATACGAGAGCTGGTCGATGGCCATCAGCGGCACGCCCGGCGAGGCCAGGTTGCCCACTTCCGCCGTGCGGGAGGCGACAATCCCGTCGATGGGCGCCGCGATCCGCGGGTAGCCCTCGATCGTGCGAGCGCTGCCCAGCTCGGCCTCGGCCTGCTCGATGCGGGCCTGCGCCTGACGTTTGCGTGCCTTGACCGACGCCAGCACCGCGACCGAGCGCTCCACTTCCGCGTCGGCGGCCACCAGCCGGGCCCGGGCCTCGTCGTACTCCTGCTGGGTCACCGAGCGCTTCTCCAGGAGTGCCTGGTGGCGCCGAAAGGTGACCGTCACCAGTTCGCGGGCCGACTGCGCCGACTTGATCGTCTTCTCGGCCGCCTGGATTCCGGCCTCTGCCTCGTCCAGCCCCTCCTGCGCGGCCTGCAGCCCGGCCGTTGCCCGGGCCAGCTGCGACTTCACCTCGCGATCGTCCAGCTCGATCAGGAGCTGGCCGGTGGTGACTCGATCGCCCTCGCGCGCGTGCACCGCGACCACCGGCGCGACGATCCGGGCCGACAACACCGCCTGCCTGCGCGAACGGACGGTGCCGACCGCGTCGTAGGTCTCGGGAACCGAGGCCAGAGCGGCCTTCTGCAGTACGACGCCCCTCACCGTCGGGAGCGCCTGGGCCTCAGCTGCCTGCCGAGCCCCCGGGCCGCACCCCTGCCCTCCGAGCACCAGCCCGGCGAGCGCCACGGCCATCAGCACCTTGTCGATCACCAAGATCCGCCTCCTGTGCAGGTTTCCAGTCAAGTCGCCCCCATCCTGACAGCCGGTGAGAGCCAACTCTGTGCCTGGGGTTACATAATTCTGGATCGCGAGGCCCCTATCGCCCCACACGAGTGAAAACGTGTATGTTATGAGTGGAGTCTCTCGAGATCGCGATGTCCAGCTCACCCGAATCCAGCACTCCCCCGGAGGTCTCCGCGTCCGTTCAGCCGCGGCGCCTGTCGATCCTGGTCGTCGACGACGAGAAGAACATCCGCACGACTCTCTCGATGTGCCTGGAGCAGGCAGGCTATCACGTGACGCCGACCGGCTCGGAAGCGGGCGCCCTGGAGGCGGTCGAGCGCGAGTTCTACGAGCTCGCCTTCCTGGACCTGCGCCTGGGCGAGACGAGCGGACTGGATCTGCTGCCCAAGCTGCTCGGGCTCCGCCCGGCCCTGGCCGTCGTCATCATCACCGCCTACGCGACCTACGACTCGGCCGTCGAGGCGATCCGCCGGGGCGCGGTCGACTATCTGCCGAAACCGTTCACGCCGGCGCAGGTGCGCGCCACCGTCGAGCGCATCCTGGGCCGCAGGGCCCTCGAGCGCCGGATGGCCGAACTGGAACAGCAGGTTGCGGCCGCGGTTCCGGAGATCGACTTCGAGACGCGGTCGCCAAAGATGCGCACGCTACTCGATCTCCTCGCCCGGGCTGCCCAGTCGGAGGCGCCCATCCTGATGCGAGGCGAGAGCGGCACGGGCAAGGGCGTGCTGGCGCGGGCCCTCCACGCCCAGAGCCGCCGCGCCGCCGGGCCGTTCGTGACGGTCAACTGCCCGACCCTCTCAGAAGAGCTGCTGGCGAGCGAGCTGTTCGGCCACGTGCGGGGCTCGTTCACGGGTGCGGTCAGAGATCAGACAGGCCGCGTGGAGGCGGCCGAGGGCGGCACGCTCTTCCTCGACGAGATCGGGGAGATCTCGCCCGGGCTGCAGGCCAAGCTGCTGAGGTTCCTCCAGGAGAAGCAGTTCGAGCGCATAGGCGAGACGCGGACCCGCCATGCCGACGTCCGGGTAGTGGCGGCCACCAACCGGGATCTGGAAGAGGACGTCGCCGCCGGCCGGTTCCGGGAAGATCTCTTCTTCCGCCTCAATGTCATCGAGATCCCCGTGCCTCCTCTCCGCGAGAGGATCGAGGACACCGTCCCGCTGGCGCGGCGGTTCGTGTCTTTCTTCTCCCGCCAATCCGGCCGCACCGCTCCGGAGCTGCGTCCCGAGGTCGAATCCGCGCTGCAGTCGTACCCGTGGCCGGGTAACGTGCGGGAGCTGCGCAACGTGATGGAGCGCGCCGTGATTCTCTGGCCGTCGCAGACGATCGGTCTCGAGGCACTGCCGGAGCGCATCGCCGGTGTCCAGCCACGGCAGACGCTGGACGAGGGCGATCTGACACTGGAAGAGCTGGAGAGGCAACACATTCTCAGGGTGCTCAAGCGCGCGCCGACCTTCGAGGACGCGGCCCGTATCCTGGGCATCAACGCATCGACCCTCTGGCGGAAGCGCCGGCGCTACGAGGAGTGAGTCTCGGTGCCCGCCTGAGGCATCGTGAACCAGAAGGTGCTCCCCTGTCCCTCGCGGCTCTGCACGCCGATGGCGCCCCCATGCGCCAGGACGATCTCCCTCGCGATGGACAGCCCCAGGCCCGCGCTGCCTCCCCTCGACCCGGGCACGCGATAGAACCGATCGAAGACTCTCTCCCGATGCTCCGCCGGGATCCCCTCTCCGGTGTCGATGACCTCGAACCGGACCATACCGGCGCCGTCCGGCTGGGCCCGGACGGTCACCAGCCCGCCCTTCGGCGAGTACCGGATGGCGTTCGCGATCAGGTTGTCGAAGACGAGCTGCACCCGCTCGCGGTTGATGTCGACGGCGCTGGCGGATGGCAGCACCTGCGAATCGAGCTGAACGTGGGCCGCGCGGGCCTGGTCCTGGTGGGCATCCAGGGCGCCGCGCACCAGCTCGAGTACGCCGACGGGGCTACGTTCCATCTCGACCTTCCCGGCCTGCAGGCGGGCCAGATCGAGCAGGTCCTCGACGATCGACTGCAGCCGCTCGCAATCCTGGCGCGAGGCCTCGAGCAGATCGCGTTGCGCCGGAGAGATCGGTCCGGCGGTCTCCTCGACGCAGAGGTGGATGGCCATCCGCAGGGAGGTGAGCGGGGTGCGGAACTGGTGCGCCACGGTGGCGACCACATCGTTGCGCAGCTCGTCGAAGTTCAGCAGGCGCGTCACGTCTTGCAGCACCACGGTGACCCCGAAGATCCCCTTCTCGGGTGAGGCGATCGGCATCGCGCACGGCAACAGATGCCGCAGTCCGTTCGAGAAACTCACTCGCAGCGCCTCGTCGAAGCTCCGGGGCAGGTGCGGTCCTCCACCACGCAGGATCCGCTCCTTGATCGGTTCCAGCAACGACTGCACGGTCGGCTCCGCCCCGCCCTGTGGATTGCCCGCGGGCAGGTGCCAGACGTCCATCAGCTCCCGGCCGGCCCGGTTCATGCCCGACACCCGGCCGGCAGTGTCGAAGACCAGTACCGCGTCGGGGATGCTGTCGATCGCCGCCTGCGACATGAGCTGGGCCTGGAACAGTTCCCCCAGCTTGCTCCGGCGATAGCGGGCGATCTTCTCGGCCATGTTGTTGAACTCGACGGCGAGCTGCCCGAGTTCGTCGCCGCCGGCGGGCGTCGCTCGAGCCTCGATATCGCCCTCCCCCAGGCGGTTGGCGGCCTGCATCAGGCTCTCGAGCGGGCGCAGCAGCCGGCTCGTGATCCAGAGCGTGGTGGCCAACCCCGCCAGCAGCGCCAGCAGCGACGCCCGCGTGCTGAGCAGCGTCGTCCAGGAGGCCGACTGGATCGCCTCGCGGCTCTTCCTCACCATGGCGTTCTGATTGACCATGATGAGATCCTCGGCGGCGCTCTTGACGTCGAGATAGCGGGGCTCGAGCATCTCGAGATAGCGATCGATGGTCGCGTGCTCCGGGTCGGCCACGAACTGCCGGAACAACGGCAGGTAGTAGCGCCGCCACAGCGTCTTGAGCCGTCGAAGAGCGATCTGCTCCCCGACCTCGCTCGCGCTCTCCTCCACTCCGGCCAGCTCGTTCTCGAACTGGGGCAGGCGCCGGTTGATGACCTGCTGGGCCCGCGACTGCTTTCCAAGGATCGTATAGAAGGCGGCGCTCTCGAGGCGTTCGATCGATTCCTTCATCCGCTCGCCCGCGATGACGTTTCGGAAGTTGGTGCTGACGATGCCGTACGAGTGACCGCCCAGCTCGGAGATGGTGAAGACCGACACGAGCATCACCAGGGCGAGCATGAACCCCAGCGGCAACTGGGCGAGCCAGATCTTGGAGCGCAGTTTCAAAGCTCGATCCCCCTCTCCTCTCCGGACAGGATGTAGACATCGAACTCCGAGGCTTCGTCGACCAGTCGGCGCACCAGATCGTGGCCGAGCAGCCGCATCCACCAGGGCTGGCGCGAACGGCCCACGACGATGTGGGCCACCCTGTGGGAATGCGCGAAGTCGAGCACGCCGGCCACCACGTCGTGGCCCTGCAATCGCACCACCTCGGCGCCCAGCTCCCGGGCCATCTGGATGTTGCCGTGCAGCCGCTCCAGGGTCGGGCCGTCGAGCAATTCCTCCCGCAGGTACGGCGTCTCCACGTAGACGGCGTACCAGTCGGTGTTCAGCCGGCCGGCCATCCGGGAGCCGCGCCGCAGCAGGGCCGGGCTGCGGCCCGACCAGGGCGAGATCGCCACCATCACCCGGCCTGCGCCGCCGCGGGGCAGCATTGTCCGCTGGGCCCGGGAAAGCTGAGAGGCCCGTTCGACGCTTTCGGCTACCTCGCGCAACGCCAGTTCGCGCAGCGCCGCCAGCGCCTCGGGGCGGTAGTGATGTTCCATCGCCCACTGGAGCCTCTCGGGCGCGACGATCTGGCCCGAGCGCAACCGGTCGAGGAGATCCTCGATCGACAGGTCGATGGCGATCACCTGGTCGGCGGCACGAAGGAACGTGTCGGGGACTGTCTCGCGCACCACCAGGCCGGCGTCGCGCTCGACCACGTCGTTGAGCGACTCCAGGTGCTGGATGTCGAAAGCACAGATCACGTTGATGCCGGCCTCGATCATGGCGAGGATGTCCTGATAGCGCTTGCGATGGGTGAAGCCGGGCGGATTGGTATGGGCCGCCTCATCGATGAGCGCCACGTCGGGGCAACGGGCCAGCACACCCGCCAGGTCGAGATCCTCCCCCACCACCTGCCGGAACTCGACGCGTCTGCGCGGCAGCACTTCGAGCCCGGACAGCAGGGCCATCACTTCGGGGCGGCCGTGTGGCTCGATCAGCGCGCAGACGACCTCGACCCCGGCCCGGGCGAGTCCGCGGGCCTCTTCCAGCATCCGGCGCGTCTTGCCGACGCCCGACGCGTAGCCCAGGTAGACCTTCAGCCGCCCGCGCTTCGCCCGTTC
>CAZSVK010000120.1:2259-14013 GCA_964610245.1 uncultured bacterium | reverse complement strand
CGTCCCCGGCAGAACTCGAACCATGGCCGTCCACCACTTTCCACGACTGCACCCGGCTGCTGAGCTTGGAATCGCTCGCCGGGATTGCCCGCCAGGCCGCGGGAAGGTAGGCTGTAGCGATGCGAGTTCTGGGCATCGAATCCTCGTGCGACGACACGTCGTTGGCCATCGTCGAGGACGGGCGCCACATCCTTGCGAGCCGGATCAGCTCGCAGATCTCCACGCACGCGCCGTTCGTCGGCGTGGTGCCGGAGCTGGCGGCGCGCGAGCATCTGACGTCGCTGCCGCCGTTGTTCGAACTGCTGCTCGACGAGGCCAAGCTGCAGCTCGAGCAGGTCGACGCCGTCGCGGCGGTCTACGGCCCGGGGCTGCTGGGCTCGCTGCTCGTCGGGCTGGCGGCGGGCAAGTCGCTGGCGCTGGGGCTCGGTCGACCCTTCCTGGGAGTGAACCACCTTCAGGCTCACCTGTTCGCCAACTTCCTGCAGTCTCCCGAGCTGGACTTCCCCTTCCTGGGGCTGGTGGTTTCCGGGGGGCACAGCCTGCTGCTGGACGTGCCCGAGCCGGGGGTGTTCCGCGTGCTCGGCCGGACGATCGACGACGCCGCCGGCGAGGTCCTCGACAAGATCGCGCGTCTGGCGGGGCTGCCGTTCCCCGGAGGCAAGTACGTCGAACAGCAGGCCGTGAACGGAGACCCCGCGTCGGTCCCGTTGCCGCGGCCCACGGCGCCGTCCGGTCCGCTGGATTTCAGCTTCAGCGGCCTGAAGACGGCCGCCGCCCTGGCGCTGCGCTCGGGGAAGCACGCGCTGCCCGACCTGATGGCCTCGCTCCAGCAGGCGGTCATCGACTGCATCGAGACCCGGACCAGGCGAGCGCTGCTCGAAACGGGGCGCAAGCGTCTGGTGATGGCCGGCGGGGTCACCGCCAACCGCCGTCTGCTGGCCTGCCTGAAGGCGTCGGCCGAGCGGCTCGCGGTGCGAGTGTTCTGTCCGCCGCCCTCGCTCTGCACCGACAACGCCGCGATGGTGGCGAGCCTGGCCTACTTCCGCCTCGTCCGGGGAGAACGGAGCCCCCTGGAACTCAACGCTGTGGCCCAGCTCGAACCCGACGCGGCCTGATCGACCCGTGTCCGCTTCCTCGCAGCACATAGAGCTGCCGCCAGGCATCTCGAAGAAGTACCGGGCCGTCCGCGTGCTCGGCGTGGGAGGCTTCGGCACCGTCTACGAGGCGATCCAGGCCGACCTGGAGCGGACCGTGGCGCTGAAGGTGCTCTCGGACAAAGCCTTCGCGGACCAGGACGCGGTGGGCCGGTTCATCCACGAGGCCCACGTCGCGAGCCGCATCAGCCATCCCAACGTGGTCTCGCTGCTCGACTTCGGCGTGGACGGAGAGGTCGGCTACATCGCCTTCCCGCTCATCGAAGGCAGCACCCTGCGCGACAAGATCCGCCTGGGGCCCATGGCCACCGGGCCGGCGATGCTGATCGGCATCGGCTTGGCCGACGCGCTGGCGGAGATCCACAGGCAAGGGGTCATCCACCGCGATCTCAAGCCCGAGAACGTCCTGCTCGACGAGAAGGGCCGGCCGATGCTGACCGACTTCGGCATCTCCAAGTCGGCCGAGTCGGCGGTCAAGACCCGGGAAGGCATCATCTTCGGTACTCCGGGTTACGTCGCGCCGGAGCAGCTCGAGCAGGAGCGGGCCAGCCCGCTGTCCGATCAGTTCTCGCTCGGCGTGATCCTCTTCGAGGTCCTCAGCGGACGCCGGCCCTACGCCGGAGAGACTCCCGCCGAGGAAGCGATGGCGCGCATCAAGCAGCCGCCGGTCCACATCAAGAACCTGCTGCCGCGGATCGACGCCGGCGTGGCCTCCGTGGTGATGCAGATGCTGGCCCGCAATCCCGCGGACCGCCACAAGGACCTTCGCTCGGTGCACCGGGCGCTCCAGCTGGCTGCCGTGAAGCTCCCGATGGAGGACACTGAAAACCTCTCGATCCCGGGCCAGCCGCTGCCGCTCCTCAGCTCCCGCAGGCTGCAGGCGGTGCCGGCGGCCCCGCCCGCCGAGAGCCAGGACACGGACGAGCACATCACCCCGGTCCTGAAGAGTTCCTCCCGGATCTCGAAGGTCAGCCAGACGACTTCCATCGCCCGGAGCGGACTGCCGAAGGTCGGCCCGACCCTGACGGCGTCGATGCCGGCGAAGCAAACGCTCGCGCTGGCAGGGGGAGGCCTGGCCCTCGTCCTCCTCGGAGCCGCCTTGCTGTGGTGGAGCGGCGGCCGGCAGACCGTCCCGGAGCCCGCGCCGATCGCGAACCAGCCCGCCGGCAACGGTTCCACGGCCCCGACCACGGCGCCGACCGGCCCTCTTCAGGTGACTCCGCCCGCGGCCCGCGCGAGCGCACCGGTGTCGTTCCGGCAACTCCGGCTCCCGGACTGCTCCGGCAAGACCGCTCCGGCAGACCCGCTCGACTCGCAGCGGTGCAAGGTGCGGCGCTGGCTCGAGAGCTGGCGCCAGGCCTGCGGGCATCCGGTGCCCGGCGACTTCGTCCTGGCGGTTCGCGAACGCCGGAGCCCGGCAGCGACGTTACCGATGCTCGAGCTGTTCGAGTCGGCTCTGGCCTCGGAGGCCACGACCGCCCTGGCCGTCCTTCGTGATACCGAGGGCGTGGAGATGCGCGAACGGATAGACGCCGGTCTGCTGCTGCTGAAGAAGCACACCGGCCACGCCGCATGGGTCTGGCGGGCCTTTGGCACGGGCCTGGCCCCGGACGCGCGGTTCACGTTCCCCAAGCTGTTCCAGGTCGCGCTCGCCGAGTTCTACCCTGATTGGAACCGCTCGTGGCAGCTCGCCCGAGGCGGGAGCTGGGAATCCCGGGCGATCACTCTGGGTGAGTGGGTCTCGTTCCATCGAGCGCTGGACGAGGAGCGTGTGGCCTGGAGCAAGGAGGCGCCTCGCCACAACGCTCTGGGCGAGCTGATGGGGGTCGACCTGGGAAAGGAAGAGACCGGCTTCGCTCTCTCGAGGATCTGGCGGTTGAGGCTGCAGGGGCAGTTCAGGCTGGCGATGCCCCTCTGGAAGCACGCCTCGGAGAAGCTCGAGAGGGATGCCCCCATGATGCAGGAGGGAGAGCGGCTCACGATGCGCGCCTGGATGGCGTTCGAGGGCTGCCTCCTGGGCCTGGCGGTCCGCGACCTGGGGATGGCGCTCAGGCTCTCGAGCTACGGCAAGAAGCTGATGGGACAGTGCGAGGCCGATCCCGGCGCCAGGACGCTGGGGCTGGCGGCCTGGCCGGAGTGGCCGCAGGTCGAGTCGGTGGGGCGCTGAGGGGACCGCTCTCTCACCACAGCATCGCGACCACGGCGAGGGCGGCGGCCCCGGCCACGAGCAGGTTCAACCCTTCGCGGCCGAGGGTGAGCCGGCAGGGGAAGACCAGCAGGTGGTAGAGGGGGACCATGAACGGCAGAACCGGGAGCGGCCTGGCGAGAGAGATCGCCAGGGTGGCGGCGGTGCCCATGCCCAGGAAGAGGGCCAGAGGCGCTTTCCACGGGGCGGCGCGCATCCTCTCGGCGAAGGCGAGGTAGATGGCGGCGAGCACGAAGTCGGAGGTGCCGATGAAGTACCCGATCTCCGGCCGGAGCAGGACCGGGAAGTTGAGCAGGAAGTAGTCGAGGAGGTCGGCGTCGAGCAAGGCGCGGGTGACGCCGCGGTTGACGCTCCAGAGGTCGGTGACGACGACCAGCGCGCTGATGGTGAGCAGCACCTCGTCGTGGAGGATGTGACGGGCGAGGAGACCTCCGAGGAGGGCGGCGAGGGCGAGCTGGGCCAGGTCCTTGGAGACGAGGAACGAGGGATCGCGCAGGCGCAGGTAGGTCACGGCGAAGACGAAGGCCGCCGAGCCCCCGAGAATCGCCGCCAGCCGGCGCGGGGCGAACTGCTGGCGCCGGCCGAGTTCGACGAAGGCCAGGCTCGCGGCGATCACTAGCCAGCCACTGACGAGCCGCGGCCACCACGGCTGCAGATGGACCGGCTGCAGGCGCGAGGCGAGCGTGAGTACATAGGCGGCGACGAAGATGGCCGCGGCCAGGAGCAGAGGCGGAGCGGGGCGGGCGGACGTGTCGGGCATCGGAAGAAGTCTAGACTACAGGGGTTGGGGGTAAGGGGTTAGGGGTTAGGGGTCAGGCCCTCCGCAAGCGTCTGCGGGAAGGCTCCGTCACGACTGCGCTCGTTCCTCCCCGCGCGCCCCCTTCTTCGCGTGCCCTTCGCCCGAGTCGTGCCTCCTTGCCTAACCCCTAACCCCTGACCCCTAACCCCTTACTACTAACCCCTGCCTTTCCTTTGAATGATCGCCCTCCGGAGCGTATACTGACGAGCTTTCCGACAAATCAGGAGCAGGGCGATGGACGACTCGAGCTTGGACGAGATCCCGGCGGAGGGAACGGAGGAAGCCGGTGCGGTGCGCAGGCCCTACGTTGCCGGCTCCCAGGCGCTCCTGGACAAGCATCCACGGCGGCGGGACGACATCGAGGACGGCGTCACGGTCGAGACCGAGCAGCCGCCACGCTGCGTGCTGCTGCATCCCGACGAAGGGCGGTACCTGGAGCTGAGCCCGTGGGAGGCCGAGTTCTGGAGACAGCTCGACGGCACCCGGACGGTGCGGGAGTTGCTGCAGCAGGCGCTCCGGGCGACGCCGCCCGTCGGACCCGAACGGGTCGGCCAGGCGCTGCTGCGGTTCGCCCGGGAGGGGCTACTGACGGGGCAGTGGGGCGTGCAGCGGAAGCCAAGGCGGGAGTTGCTGTTCGGACGCATCGAGGCCCAGCCCGAGCTGGACACGGCCTTCCGGATGTTCGTCGGGTTCTTCCTGGCTTTCCTGCCGCTGGCGGGAGTGCCGTTCCTGGCGATGCTGCTGTGGGACCGCGGGCTCCACACGATTCCGCCCGGGGGCTCGCTGTGGGGCATCCTCCTGGCCACGGTGGTGCTGGTGCAGTGGCGGCAACTGCTGCTCGGATGCTCGGTGCTTCTCTCGGGGCGCGACATCCCGAGCTGGGGGCTGCGCGTGGCCGGGGCGATACCCTCGGTGTTCTTCGACACGAGCAGCATGCTGCTGGCAACGAAGAAGGCGCGGTTGCGGGTGCACCTCGCGGGTGTTTACGGGACGCTGGCCCTCGGCGCGATGGCGGCGCTGGCGATGCAGATGCACCCGATGCCGCTGCCGGAGCCCTTCCTGCTGCAGCTCATCATCGTATCGCTGGTCGGCTTCGTGGTGGACGTCAGCCCCGTCTACGACACCGATGGATACGAGATCTACCGATTGTTGCTCGGCCAGCCGCATCTCCGGGATCGGGCCTTCACGTTCATGTCGCGACGGCTGACGGCCAAGCTGACCGGCGAGCGCTTCGGGCGCGACGACCGGGCCTTGCTCACCTTCGGGATGACCAGCCTGCTCTGGGCCGTGGGGGGCCTGGCGGTGGCGCTCTATCTGTACAGGGATCTGTTCGCCTGCCTGCCGCCGCAGTTCCTGGCGCAGGGCCCCGCGGCGGAGCGCGCCGCCCTGGCGGTCGCGATGGCCGCGGTGCTCGGAGGCGCGTTCTACGCCCTGGGCCTGCTGCTCTGGATTCCGATCTCCTGGTTCGTCAGGCCGCTCGGCCGCCGGGCGCTGGTCACGCTGGTCACGCCGTTCACGCTGGCGTTATCTCTGGGGTTACTGCTCTTCTGCGGGCCCGAGACCGCCCGTCTCGTCTGCGGCGCGTCGGCCTTCATCGCGATCTTCCCGCTGCTCAGGGCCCGGAAGACCTTCAAGGGAGCGCCCGTGTGCCGGACGGTGTTCGCGCTCGGGGCCTACGGAGGGTTCCAGGCGCTGGCCATCGCGGCCGGACCCGCCGGACAGGCGGGCTGGCTTCCCGGATGGCCGGCCATCGAGCCGGCTGTGGGGCTGACGGCGAGACTGTCGTCTCTCCTGCTGCTCCTGGCCGCCTGGGGACTGCGCGGGGAAAGTCGATTGATGACCGCCCGGCCGGGCGAGACCGCGCTGGTCCGGGGCCTCTGGGCAGCATTGCTGGGCGTGGCCGGCACCGGCCTGTGGATGCGGGGCGGGCTGTGCGGCTGGCTCGACGCGCTGGAGCTGGTCGCGAGCACCGGTGCGGCGATCTCCGCGCTTCCGCTGGTCCTGGCCCACTGCGGGTCGCCGGCGAGGCAGTTCTGGCGTCCGCTCGCTCTGGGACTCCTGGCACTCGCCGCCGCGGGCGCGGCGCAGTTCGTGCTGGAGGCCGGGCCGGGCATGGCCGAGCTGAGCCTGCGCTGGCAGGCCGCCGCCTGGCCGTTGACCATCGCCGCCGCGGTGGCGTCGCGCGCCTGGTGCGATCGCCGCTGGCGAAAGCTCTCCAGCCCGCTCCGGGCGGCCAACGCCACCGGGAGCGAGCGCGGGATGCTGCTGATCGCTTCCCAGGTCCTCATCTCGAGCATGGTCGGTCTCTTCGAAACCGGCCTCGGCCCGCGGAAGTCGGAGAGCCTGGTCCGCAGGTTCAACCGCGAGCTGGAGCTGACCTTCCGGGGCCAGGTGATGCTCCTGGGCCGCGAACTGGACGTGGTCGACTGGGAGAACCACGACCTCGACTGGCTCACCGCGCTCCTGAAACGCAGCTTCGAGACGCTGGAGTCGAGGATGATGCTGTTCGCGGGCCGGCGCTTCACCGACTGGGCCCGCAACACGGCGCTCGAGGAACTCTACTGGTTCGAGCAGGAGCTGTTGCGCCACTGCCTGCCCGAGACCTTCCCCGTCGCCGCCGAGGAGATGTCCGCGGGCGACCGGCTCGAGGAGATCTCGAAGGTGCCGTTCTTCGCCGTGCTGGACGAGCCGGAGTTCGGCGCGCTGATGCGAGTCATCCGCCTCGAGCGCGTTCAGGCCGGCGAGCGCATCATCCGCCAGGGCGAGCCGGCGGATCGGTTCTACGTCGTCGCCAGGGGCGAGCTGACCGTGATCCGGGAAGACGAGTCGGGCCACGAGGAACCGCTCGGCCACCTGCTGGGTGGAGATTGCTTCGGCGAATCGGCCTTCGTCGCCAACGGCCGTCGCACCGCCTCGGTGGTCGCCAGCGAGGACGTCGAGCTGTACACGCTGGGCCGGCAGGATCTGGAGTGTCTGATGGTCAGCGGCGACCGGATCGCCCAGGCGCTGGACATGCTGGTGCGCTACGGCGGCTTCCTCCGGAACATCCCCCTCCTCTCGGTGCTGCCGTCCGCCGAGGTGGGCAAGCTCGCCGCCCAGCTCTTCCTGGAGGACATCCCGGCCAACAAGACGATCCTCCGGCCCGGCGATCCCATCACCGGCCTGCACCTGGTCCAGGACGGCCGGCTGGCGCTCTACTCGACGGGAAAGAAGGGCTCCAAGGACCGCCAGACCACGCTCTCGACCGGCCAGCACCACGGTGAGAGCGCCCTGCTCTCGGAGGAGACGGCCCAGGCCTCTCTCGTCACGGAGGTCCGCAGCCGGGTGTTGTTCCTGCGGCGCGCCGACTTCACGCGCGTGATGGACGAGTTCCTCTCGACCTACACCACCCTGGAAGATCTGGCGACCCCGCGCGCCGAGCTGTTTTGAACGCCAGGCCCGGACATATCCACGCGACGCGGCAACGGCCGGCGATGCGCTTCCCGCGCCCCGAGCCAGGCCGGATGGCGCGCTTCGGAGCCGGTCGGCCGCGGGCCCTGAAGCTCCTGTTGACGGTTCTGCTGGCGCTCGGCGCCACCGCCCTGCTCCAGGCCGCGCGCTCCCACTGGCCCGTCGAGCCCGCCCCCTGGTTCCGCTCGCTCGCCTGGCCGGGCGCGCCGGACGACCTTCGCTGGTCGACTCCCATCCGCGCCTCGCTCGACTTCGCGCTCGATGGCTGGCGACCGATCGCCCGGACGCGTCTTCCCGCGGACGAGGCCCTGCCTCGCTACCTCCACGTGACGCTGGAGCAGCTACGCTCCAACCCGGACGATGAAGCGACTCCCAGCCGCCGGCTCCAGCAACTGCTCGACCGATACCGCGCCCGCAAGCACGGGCTCGCACCGGCGGACGAACCGGCGACGCCCGCCCCGACCGTCGCGCTCCATGTGCAGAGGCTCGGTTCCGCCCAGCGAGCGCTGATCCTGCTCCGGAAGCGTCATCCGGGCACGCCGCTCCAGAAGCTGGAAGGGCTCGCCTCCCTGGCCGGACGGGATCCGGAAACCGGCCGGAACTGGGTGGAGTTCCTGGCGGGACGCTATCTGATCGTCTGCCAGGGAGATCGCCTGCCGGACGAAGGGCTGGTCGACGTCGCCTCTCGCTTCCTCGAGAGCAACCGCGAGACGCTGCTCGGCGCGGGCACCCCGGCACCCGCAAGGGCGAGAAAGACGAGCGCGCGACGTCAACACGAGACGCACGGGCAGGGCCGGACCAGGCATGGCGACGGGTCGATGGCGCGAAGAGTGACGGGGACGAAGACGCCTCGTGGGGGCGCTGCCCCCACACCCCTGCCAGGGCCAGAGCCTGGCCCTGGACCCGGCAATGAGAAGAGGAATCGAGGCCTGAGCGACACTTCCGTAGACTCCCGCCTGTCAGCGGAGGCAGGGGCCTCTCCAGTCAGCGGAACTCCCGAGAGACAAGTCGAGGTCCTCCCTTCTTCCCATCAACAGCGACCGCACTCCACGACCGCCCCGGCACCGATTCCACCCGCCGTCTCCCGGATGCCGGCGGCGCCCGCGGCTCCTCGAGCCGCACCGGGAAAGCAGAACGTTGCTGCTCGGGCCCAGTACGAGATGGGGCGTCAGTTCGTGGCGATGGAACGGCCCGAGGAGGCGCTGCGAGCCTTCGCGGCTTCGCTTGCGCTCGACCCGTCTTTCGGCGAGGTCCGCGGCCTCATCGCCGAGGTGGAGCAGCGGTTCGGGGCCACGCCGGAAGCGCTGGGGCTCGAGATCCCCGCCGCCACGGCCCACACCGAGGCACCGGAGGCGGCACCCGCGACGACGAGCGAGGGACCGGTCGAGACGGCCACCGAACCGCCCGCGCTCCCACCGGCGCGGCCCACGACCGCGAGCAAGGAGACAACCCCGCCGATCGAGACGGCACCCGTGGCCGCTCCGGCTGTGGTAACGCCAGCACTAACGTCCACCAGACCCGCCGTGGCGCCCTCGGCCATGGTCACCTCGCCGGCCGCGGCCGGGTCCCCGGGGTGCAGCCCGTCCGCCCCACGCGGACGCCACATCCCGTTGCTCCCGCTGCTGATGGCGGGGGTGTTCTCGTGCCTGATGTTCTTCCTGCTGAAGAGGAGGCTGGGAGCATGACGACCCTGGACAGACAGACCGCGCTGGACGCGCTCAGGACGCGCTGCGTCAGCCCTCGGCATTGCCAGCTTTGCAAGACCCGGACGAACTTCGTCTTCGGCGAAGGCGCGCCTGATGCCGCGCTGATGTTCGTGGGCGAGGGGCCCGGCGAGCAGGAAGACCTGACCGGAAGGCCGTTCGTCGGCCCGGCGGGCCAGTTGCTCGACAAGATCCTGGCGAGCGTCGGCTTCAAGCGGGAAGAGGTCTACATCACGAACATCGTGAAGTGCCGTCCGCCGGGCAACCGCGTCCCGACGGAACTGGAGATGGCCGAGTGCAGCCCGATCCTCCAGGAACAGCTCCGCATCATCCGGCCGAAGGTGATCGGCATGCTGGGAAACGTGCCCAAGAGCTTCTTCCTGGGCAAGACGGCGCCGGGGATCACGCGATGCCTGGGCCAGTACTACGACTGGAAGGGCGGCATCCAGCTCGTGGCGCTCTACCATCCCAGCTTCCTGTTGCGGAACCAGCAGCGGAACGTCGGCAGTCCCAAGTGGCAGATGTGGCAGGCGATGAAGGAGCTGCGCCGGCGCTACGACGCGCTGGTCACGGGCCAGCCGATGGCGGCGGTGGGAGAGCCGAGCGAACAAACGTCGGCGTTCTGAACGTCTTCGCCGAGCCTCGCGCCTCGCGCCTCATGCCTAGAACTTCTTCACCGGCGCCACCCAGCCGCAGAAGCCGGCGAGGCCGCTCTTGACGATGTAGACGGCCAGCAGGGGGACGGCGTACTGGAAGGCCGGCTGCAACTTCAACTCGGTGTGAAGCAGGATGACGAGCGGTTCGAGCGAGGCCTGCTCTCCCTGGCTCCAGGCACGATAGACGTCGCCATCGAGCGAGCAGATGCCGTCGCTGAGCCTGAGCCGGACGATCTCGGCCAGGTTCTTCCCTCGCAGGAGGTCGACCTCCTCGACCGACGCCTCGTGCAACTCGGGAGTGGGCCGCTCCAGCTTGAGGTCGGGAATGTGGAACCGGATGGTCAGATCCAGGGCGGCGGTCTCGTCTAGGGCATCCACCAGCTCGCCGAGGCGGATGGCCATCGCCCGGGCATCGAACCGGCGGTAGAGCCGCTGGGCGGCCGAGACGTAGGGGAGCCGCTCGGCCAGGGAGAGCCCGCTACCGCTCGCGATCAGACGCTCGGCGGCGATCCCGGCAAAACCGAACTCCTCCTTCAGTCCCGCGGCGAGACGCTCGAGTTCGGCGGCCAGGGCCGCGTTGCCGGCGGAGGTCGCGTCGTCGTGGTCCTTCACGAGGGCCAGGACCAGGTTGTTGCCTCGCGTTCGCAGGACCTCGCGGCTGAGGCCCAGCGGATTGGCCAGACGGATGAGTTTGCGGTAGAGCTCGACCCGGGCAGCGTGGCCGGAGCCGCGGGCGAGGCAGGAGTCGGCCGTGTCATAGAGTGACATGGCGTTCTCGTACTGGCCGATCTTCACCGAGCGGTCGCCGCCGGCTTCGCAGGCGGAGCCAAGGTTCAGGAAGTCGGCCGGTTCGGCCTGGATGGCCTCGAGGTCGGCGCCAAGCAGATCGGCTCCGGTAAAGTTGGCATTACGAACATCGGCCCGGCGCAGATCGGCCTCTCGCAGGGAGACGCCCTGGAGGTTGGCTCCCACCAGCGAGGCGTCGCTGAGGTTGGCCTGGTGGAGGATCGAGTCGGTGAGATGGGCGCCCGCCAGATCCGCGGCGGAGAGATCGACGTTGGTCAGGTCGGCGTTGCGGATCTCCGCGCCCGAGAGATCGCTGCCGGTGAAGAAGGAACTCTTCAGGTTGGAGTTGGACAGATCGATGCCCGAGAGCGAACTCTCGGCGAGATCGGCCTCGACCAGGACCACGCCGGCCAGGTTGGCGAAGAGCAGCTCGATGCCTCGCAGGTCCAGCCGCTTCCAGCGGCTGGTCTTGCGGGTGTCGTTGAACGTCGCGACGTCGCCGTCCCGGAGGAGTTGCATCATCTGTTGACGTTCGAGTTCATCCTGATCCATCGAGCGATCACCTCCGGACACCGACGTGCAGGGCAGCCACGCCGAAGGTCAGATTGCGCCAGCGCACCTCCGCCAGGCCGCAGTCGGCCATCCGACGGGCCAGGCCGGGCTGGTCGGGGAAATCGAGCACCGTTCCCGGCAGGTAAGCATACGTACCGGGACTGCCGGCGACCAGATCGCCCACCCAGGGGAGCACGCGCCGGAAGTAGAAGAGGTAGAGACCGCGGAGCGGGCCGGGCGCGGGGAGCGAGAACTCGAGGATGGCGACGCGTCCGCCGGGCCGGGCGACCCGGGCCATCTCGCGGAGGCCGGCGTCGAGGTCGGCGAAACTGCGCACGCCGAACGAGGCGGTGACCAGATCGAAGCTGGCGTCACGGAACGGCAGCGCCAGCCCGTCGGCGGCGGCCAGCATCGGCGGCTGGCCCGCGGCCAGGTGCTTGGCCCGGGC
>CAZSVK010000120.1:0-2249 GCA_964610245.1 uncultured bacterium | reverse complement strand
GCGCGGCTCGATGATCATCAGCTCCAACCGGGCCGTCGACGAGTGGCCGCCGCTCTTCGGCGACGCGCTGCTCGCCAGCGCCGCGCTGGACCGGCTGCTCGAAGACGCCCACGTCGTCGAGATGATGGGCGACTCCTACCGGAACCCGCCGCCGTCGAAGCCCAGGCGGCAGGGCGCGCTGCGGAAGGAGGCGACGGCGTGACCACCACGCGCGTGGATCCGGGCTGGTGCTGGTTCCGGGGAGTCTGGCCGGTCGATTCCGGAAAGCCTGCCCGGCCGGGTGGAGCCCGTCGGCGGCGAGCAGCATCTGCGGCTGGCCCGCGGCCAGGTGCTTGGCCCGGGCGCCCTGCAGCATGGGCAGACAGAAGTCGGCACCCACCACGGAGGAGCGTCCGTCCGAGGCCCGGTGCAGCGCCTGGGCCAGGTCGCCCGTGCCGGTACACAGATCGAGGATCCGCAGTCCGGGCACGGAGGCCAGTTCGCGCGAGACGGAGCGGCGCCACCACACGTCGACACCGAAGCTCAGGATACGGTTGGCCAGGTCGTAGCGCGGCGCGATGCGCCCGAACAGGTCGCGGGCGGCGGCGGCGCGGGCGGGACCGCGGGGGACGTCGAGATCGTCAGATGTCATGAGCGGACGGGCCGTTCCAGGATCGTCCGAAGCGAGGTCAAAGTCAACGGGCCAGGCGCCCGGGGTCTGCTAAGATGTGGCGCCGGCCCGCGGTCCGATGGCGGGCGCTCCAACCGGAAGGGAACATCATGAGCACGCAGGAGAAGAACCCGAGTCCCAGCAACAACCGCGAGCCGATCGCGACCGAGTCGAGCACGCCGCGTCATTTCCTCCGCGAGCTGGTGCAGGCCGACCTCGCCAGCGACAAGCACGGGGGGCGCGTCGCCACCCGCTTTCCGCCCGAACCGAACGGCTATCTGCACATCGGCCACGCCAAGTCGATCTGTCTCAATTTCGGTCTGGCCAGGGAGTTCGGGGGCACCTGCAACCTGCGTTTCGACGACACCAATCCGACCAAGGAAGAGGTCGAGTACGTCGAGTCGATCGAGGCCGACGTCCGCTGGCTCGGGTTCGACTGGGACGACCGGCTCTACTTCGCGTCGGACTACTTCGAAAAACTGTACGCCTTCGCCGAAGAGCTGATCCTGGCGGGCAAGGCGTATGTCTGCAGTTTGTCGGCCGACGAGGTACGGGAGCATCGCGGCACGCTGACCGAGCCCGGCAAGGACAGCCCCTACCGCAACCGGCCGGTGGAAGAGAACCTCGACCTGTTCCGGCGGATGCGGGCGGGCGAGTTCCCGGACGGCACCCACGTGCTGCGGGCCAAGATCGACATGTCCAGCCCCAACGTGGTGATGCGCGACCCGCCGCTCTACCGGATCCGCCACGCCTCGCACCATCGCACCGGCGACAGGTGGTGCATCTACCCGATGTACGACTTCACGCACTGCCTGTCGGACGCGATCGAGGGCATCACGCACTCGATCTGCACGCTGGAGTTCGCCAACAACCGGCCGCTCTACGACTGGGTGCTGGAGAACGTGAGCGCCCCCTGCAAGCCGCAGCAGTTCGAGTTCGCGCGGCTCAACCTGGGCCACACGATGATGAGCAAGCGCAAGCTGCTGGCGCTCGTGCAGGAGAACCACGTGCGCGGCTGGGACGACCCTCGGATGCCCACGCTCGCCGGCCTGCGCCGCAAGGGCCTGACGCCCGAGTCGATCCGCCTGTTCTGCGATCGGATAGGCATCTCGAAGGCCGACAATCTGGTCGACATCGCGATGCTCGACGATTGCATCCGCGAGGATCTGAACAAGCGGGCGCCGCGACGGATGGCGGTGCTGCGGCCGCTGAAGGTGGTCATCGAGACCTATCCGGAAGGCGAGACCGAGGAGCTGGAACTGCCGAACAACCCCGAGGATCCCGCCTCCGGCACGCGCAAGGTGCCGTTCTCGCGCGAGCTGTACATCGAGCGTGACGACTTCCGCGAGGATCCGCCCAAGAAGTTCTTCCGCCTGGCGCCGGGGCGCGAGGTGCGGTTGCGCGCGGCCTACTTCATCAAGTGCGTCAACGTGATCAAGGACCCCGCCACGGGCGAAGTCATCGAGCTGCGTTGCACCCACGATCCGGCCACGCGCGGCGGCTCGTCGCCGGACAAACGCAAGGTCCAGGGCACGCTGCACTGGGGGTCGGCCCCCCACGCCGTGAAAGCCGAGGTACGGCTCTACGACCACCTCTTCAC
>CAZSVK010000119.1:0-14033 GCA_964610245.1 uncultured bacterium | reverse complement strand
GGCACCCGTGGCCAGCCCCGTCGCGGCGCCGAGCGGCACCGCCCCGACGACCGCCCGGGCAAGTTCGGCGAGCAGGCGCGGGCCGTCGACCGAGAGGGTCACGGTCCGCTTCACGGTCAGGCCAGCCAGCCGCGTGAGTTCGGTGGCCAGCGCGAAGCAGGCGCCCAGGAACCGGTCCACCCCGGCCACGGTCCGATCGAGCCAGCCCCTCATGCCTCCTACCATACCGCCCGGCCGCCGTCTAGGCCAGTGGCGCCCTTCCGTTCGCCCCGGGGCGCGCCCCGCAGGGCGCGTCTCGAAGGGCCCAAGCGTGGACCCGGAGGCGGAGTCGCCTACTCTTCCTCTTGCTTGCCGTCGAAGTTCAGGTGCGGCTGAGTGCCGTGGCCGGCGGCGGACGCGGCGGCGGGCGGGACGCCGAAGTGGACGAACGCCTGGGGCGTCGCCACGCGACCGCGCGGGGTGCGGGCCAGGAACCCGACCTTGATGAGAAACGGCTCGATGACCTCGGCGATGGTGTCAGGCTGCTCGCCCAGGGTGACGGCAAGCGTTTCGAGGCCAACGGGGAACTCGCGGTAGCGGAACACGAGCAGTTCCATCATGCGGCGATCCATCGGGTCGAGGCCCAGTTCGTCGATCTGCAGGAGGTCGAGCGCCTCGCGCGCGACCTGGCGGGTGACGAGCCCCTGGTTGCGGACCTGGGCAACGTCGCGCACGTTGCGGAGCACCCTCAGCGCCACGCGGGGCGTGCCTCGCGAGCGGCGGGCGATCTCGCGGGTGCCCTCGGCGTCGAGCTTCAGGCCCAGCAGGTCTCCGCCGCGGGCGACGATGTGGACCAGCTCGTCCTCGGAGTAGAACTCGAGGTTGGCGGTGATGCCGAAGCGGTCCCGCAGCGGGTTGGTGAGCAGGCCGGTGCGGGTCGTGGCGCCGATGAGCGTGAAGGGCGGCAGCGGCAGGCGCAGCGTGCGGGCCGCGGGCCCCTTGCCCATCACGATGTCGAGCCGGAAATCCTCCATGGCGGTGTAGAGGACCTCCTCGGCGGGCCGGCTGATGCGGTGGATCTCGTCGATGAAGAGGACGTCCCGCTTCTGGATGTTCGAGACGATCGAGGCGAGGTCGCCCGAACGCTGGATGGCCGGGCCCGACGTGATGTGGAGGGTGGCCCCCATCTCCTTGGCGACGATGTGGGCGAGGGTGGTCTTGCCGAGGCCAGCGGGGCCCGAGAGCAAGACGTGGTCGAGCGGGTCGCCGCGCTGCAGTGCGGCGTCGAGGAAGATGCGCAGGCGGCGTTTCAGCTCATCCTGGCCGACGAACTCGGCGAGCGTGCGCGGCCGTAGCAGGCCGGCGCCGACGGCCTGATCCCCGGCCTGGGGCTCGGGCGCCACGAGGCGCGGTTTGTTCTCTTCGATGGCCATGGGAGGCTCGAGGCTTGGGGCTGGAGACGCCGCGGGGGGTGCGGCTTCAGAGCAGCTTCGCCGACTCGAGATAGCGAACGATGCTGCGGTAGAGTACCTCGCCGACGGCCCGCTGGTACTCGGGGTTGGCGAGCATCCGCTCTTCGCGAAGGTTGGAGATGAAACCACACTCGACGAGCACCGAGGGGATGTTGATAGGCTTGAGGACGCGGAAACCGGCCTGGCGAATGCCGCGGCCCTTCTGACGGATGCTGCGCGTCCACTCGCGGAGCATGATGTTGGCGAGTTTGCTCGACTGGTTGAGGGTACTGGTCTGGACCATGTCGACCATGATCTGATCGAGGATCTTGGCGGCGCCGCCCAGGGTGGAAGCCTCGGTGCCGGCGGAGTTCTCCTGCTCGGCCAGGAGGCGAGCCTGCTCGTTGGTCGCGCCCCTGAGCGACAGGAAATAGATCTCGACGCCGGTGGGGTCGCCTTCCAGGGTCGAATTGGCGTGGATACTGACGAAGAGGCTCGCCTTGGCCCGGTCGGCGAAGGCCGAGCGATCGTCGAGCGGCACGAAGACGTCGGTGGAGCGGGTCAGGCGCACCTGGATGCGGGGGTCGCGCTCGAACACGTCGCGAGCGGCCAGGCCGATGGCGAGGGCCATGTCCTTCTCTCGGAGGAAGCTGCCGCGGGCGCCCTCGTCGCGCCCTCCATGGCCGGGATCCAGAACGACGACCGGCCTACCCTGTTGGGGCCTGCCGCGCGCAGGCAGGGCCGCCGACTCGCCGGAGCGGGCGCTGGAGGTGACGATCTTCAGCCGCATCACCCACTGCCCGCCCTCCTGCCGGCGGAAGAGTGCGACCTTGCCGCGCGCGGCCAGACGCAAGCTGAGGCGAACGCGGTCTCGGCTGAACTGGGTGAGGCTGATTGAGCGGATCGGCCCCGAGGAGAACGACAGATTATGGCGGATGGGGGCGTAGACGGTGTTGACGATGTCGAGCACCAGGATCAGGCTGTTCTCGAGCGGGACTCTGACCAGCTCTGGCTTGCGAACGAACCGCAGCGCGAGCACGGGCGACTCGTCGGACGGCCGCGGCGGCTCGACCGCCTCTAGCCGGTTGGGCTCGGCGGCCTCTCCTGGGAGCCAGGCCACGGCGCCCGCCAGAAGGGCGAGCAGGAGGATCATCCTTGCCGCGGGACCAGATCTGTGGTAGAGTATCGGCTTCACCCAGGAACACACCGGAGGCATCGAAGTCATGGCAACCAGCTGCCACATCTGCAAGAAAGGCCCGGCCGCGGGCAATGCCGTCAGCCACTCGAACCGCAAGACCAGGCGGCGGTGGCTGCCGAACCTTCAGAGCGTACGCGCCAATATAAATGGGGGTACCCGCACTGTCAAGGTTTGCACCAAGTGCATCAAGGCATTCAAGATTCAGAAGGTCGCCTGAAAAGCGGCATCTGAAGCGGCCCGCGGAGGCCAGGTGCCCCGCCCGCCCGCGACGGCCAGGAGAACCCGGAGACGCTATTCTCGCGAACTCCGGGTTTTCGTCATTCCGGCCGCCGCCGGCGGCAACCGGCGCGTGATGGCGGCCAGCAGCGCGCCCGCCACCAGGGCGTCCGGGAAAACGTAGAGGTTATAAACGGCGGAGAAAGCGAGCGCCGGCGTGCCGGCCGGGGCGTTGGCGGCGAAGAACACGACCCCCGACAGCACATGGATGGCGTAGCGCGCCGTGGCGGAGAGCGCCACGCCCGCCGGCAGCGGGAGACCGGGGAGCCCCACGAGTCCCGCGGTGGCGAAGGCCAGCGGGTAGTCGAGCAGCGCCTGCGCCCAGTGGACGATTGCCGGGTTGAGCATCAGATCGATGGCGCCGAAGCAGGCCCCCACCATCGCGCCCTGCCGCCAGCCGTGACGGGCCGAGAACGCCCAGAGAGGGGCCAAACAGCCAAGGGTGATACTGCCGCCGGCGACCATGCGGGGGGCGGGCAGCGCCTTGAGGACCGCCGCGAGAGCGATGGCCATCCCGGCCTCGGCCACGACCCGGCTGCGGGGGATGACAAAGGGGCCGTCCCCGCTCAAGTCGGGTGACGGCCCCTGTACGTTCATCGGTAGAGGTGCGTCGGGAATCCGGGCCTCTCAGCCCTGCGAATCGCCCGGCTCGCCTTCCGAGGGCGCTTTCGGGGGCTTCGGAGCGTCCGTGCCTTCGGCGCGCGGCGCGTCGCCGCCCTCGCGGCGCGGACCGTGGCCGCCTTCACGGCGCGGGCCGTGGCCGCCCTCGCGGCGCGGGCCCCGGTCACCGAAACCGCCTTCGCGGCGCGGACCGTGGCCGCCCTCGCGGCGCGGGCCCCGGTCACCGAAACCGCCTTCGCGACGCGGACCCCGGTCGCCGAAGCCACCTTCACGGCGCGGCGGGCGATCCTCCGACTGGGCCGCCTCGGGCGTCCAGCCTTCGGGCGTCTTGCCCTGCTCGATCAGCGCCTCGCGGCGCGACAGATCGAGCCTGCCCATCTCGTCGATCTTGATGAGCTTCACCGGCATGATGTCGCCGAGCTTGCAGAAGCGCTCGACCTCGTCGATCCGGCGGAAGTCCATGTTCGACACGTGGCACAGGCCGTCCTGACCCGGCATGATCTCCAGGAAGGCGCCGAACTTGGTGATCCGGACGACCTTGCCCTCGTAGATCCGGCCGACCTCGGGCTCCTCGATGATGGCCCGGACGATCTTCTCGGCCGCCGCGCTGGCCTCTTCGTTCGTGCTGATGATGTTGACCAGGTTGTTGACGTCGTCGATCTCGATGCGGACACCCGTCTGCTCGATGATCCCACGAATGACCTTGCCGCCTGGGCCAATCACCGCGCCGATCTTGTCGGCCTTGATCGGGATGCTGAGGATACGCGGCGCGTACTTGGACAGCTGGGCTCGAGGCTCCGGCACGTGCGCCTTCATCTGCTTGAGGATCGACAGCCGGGCCTCCTTGGCCCGCGCCAGCGCCTCGCGCATCAGTTCGATGCTGACGCCGCTGATCTTGATATCCATCTGCAGCGCCGTCACGCCTTCCTCGTCGCCGGCGACCTTGAAGTCCATGTCGCCGTAGTGGTCTTCCCAACCCTGGATGTCGGTCAGCACCGCCGAGCGGTCGCCTTCCTTGACCAGGCCCATCGCGATGCCCGCGACCGGCCGGCTGATCGGGACGCCCGCATCCATCAGGGCCAGCGAACCGGAGCACACGGTGGCCATCGAGCTGGAGCCGTTGGACTCGAGGATCTCGGTCACCACGCGGCTGGTGTAGGGGAAGCGATCCTTCGGGGGGAGCGTGCAGACCAGAGCGCGCTGGGCCAGCGCTCCGTGGCCGATCTCACGGCGACCCGGGCCGCGGATGGGCCGGCACTCGCCCACGCTGAAGCTCGGGAAGTTGTAGTGGAGGATGAAACGCTCGCGATAGGTCTCTTCCAGACCGTCGATGATCTGCTCGTCCTCGCTGACACCGAGCGTGATGGTCGACAGCGCCTGCGTCTCGCCGCGGGTGAACAGCGCCGAGCCGTGGGTGCGGGGCAGGAAGGGCGTCTTGATGCCGATCGGGCGGATCTCGTTGAACTTGCGTCCGTCGGGCCGCATGCCGTCCTGCAGGACCAGGCGCCGGAACTCGGCCTTGGTCATCATCTCGAGGATCTCGCGGACCTCGGATTTCGCGACGGTGCCCTCGTCGACGCGCTCGGCGAACCGCTCGTCGAGCTTCACGTTGATCGCGTGCAGATGAGCGTGAACCGCGGCCTTGCCGCGCAGGTTCTTCACATGATTCAGGTCGGCCCCGATCATGTCGCGGATCTCGGCGACCAGCGCGGCATCGGGCTCTTCGGCCACGAACGACTTCTTCGGATGGCCAGCCAGGCGCCGAAGCTCTTCCTGCGTCGCGCAGAGCTTCTTGATCTCCTCATGGGCCATCGCGATCGCCTCGAGGAACGCGTCCTCGGGCAGCCCCATCGAACCGGCCTCGACCATGACCACGGCGTCGGCGCTGCCGGCGACGATCAGGTCCAGGTCGCTCTTCTCGTCGTCCTCGGACGTGAGGTTGACGACCAGCTTGCCGTCGATGCGGCCCATGCGCACCGCCGCGACCGGCCCGTTGAAGGGCACGTCGCTCATGTGCAACGCCGCCGAGGCGCCCGTCAGGGCCAGCACGTCGGGCTGGTTGCGCCCGTCGAACGAGAGCACGAAGCACTGGACCTGTACCTCGTTCTTGAAGCCCTTCGGGAAGAGCGGCCGGATCGGCCGGTCGATCAGACGCGACGACAGAGTCTCCTTCGTGCTGGGCCGTCCCTGGCGCTTGAAGAAGCCGCCCGGGATCTTGCCCGCCGCGTAGGAGTGCTCGCGATAATCACACGTCAGCGGGAAGAAATCGATGCCGGGGCGCGGTGAGTCGCTGCCGACCGCCGCGACCAGGACCACGGTCTCTCCGGCCTGGACCAGGACGCTGCCGCTGGCCTGCCTGGCAACCATCCCGGTGCTGAGGGTGACGGCATCGGTCCCTGATAGCTCCGTCGATAGAGATATTTCCTTGAACACGCGCTACCTCTTCAGTTCTCTGGCGGGTCATGCCCGTCGGTCGGACGCCGTGCGGAAGGCCGCGTCGGCGCATGGGCACAGCCCGGGAATCGAACCCCCGGAACGCCCGAAAGGGCCTCGCCCGGACAGGGCGAGACCCATCCTCCAGCTGGCTCCTCCGCGAGGAGCCACCATCACTTCCTCAGGCCCAGCTTCTCGACGATGTCGCGATAGCGCTGCAGGTCAGTGCGCTTGAGGTAGGACAGCAGGCTGCGGCGCTTGCCGACGAGCTTGAGCAGCCCTCGCCTCGAGTGGTGATCCAGCTTGTGGAGCTTGAAGTGCTCCGTGAGGTTGTGAATACGGGTCGAGAGGATGGCAATCTGCACCTCGGGGGACCCGGTGTCGGTCTCGGTCTTCTGGTGGCTCTTGATGAGCTCCTGCTTCACTTGGGGGGTAATCGACATGACTGCGAATCTCCTGTACCTTTCGTCTTCTTTGAGTGGGGCAGGATACCACGGCCAGCCAGCGATGACAAGCCACCGCAGGGGCCGGTGGGCCGGTCTGGCAGTCTCGGCGTCATGTCAGGGGCGGATTCTGGTGCGCCATCAATGTTGTCACCCCGCAAGCCGCACCCGGGAGATCGTCCTTACAAATGTAGTAAGATTACGCTGGGAAGGGTCGGGGTGTTCCAGGTCTTCGGACAACATCAACTCGAGCTACCCGGTGAACGGGGAGGGAGCTTCGAGATGGGCGAGAACTCGGTTCGGGTGCTCCTGGTCGAGGACGATCTGGACTACGTGCCGGTAGTGGTGGGGGCGCTGGCTCGCGCTCGCGAGACCAGCTACGTGCTGACCCACGTCGACAGTCTCGAGGCCAGCCTGGAGTTGCTGCGCCAGCAGACCTTCGATCTGGTCCTGCTCGATCTCAGCCTCCCGGGCTCCCAGGGCCTGGCCACGCTGCGCACGTTGCGCGCGACCGGCCAGGCCCCGCCTACGATTGTGCTGACCTGCGACGAGAACGAGGCCCAGGCGATTCAGGCCGTCCAGGAGGGCGCCGAAGACCACCCCTTCGAGGCCGGCCTCGACTACCACCTCCTCTCGCGCCCCGTACGCTACGCCGTCGAGCGTCACCGGCGCGTGCGCGAAGAGGCCCACCGCATCGACGCCCTGGCCGCCTGCGTCCGCCAACTGGCCTCCGGCCTCGCCCACCTCGCGTCGGGCAACTTCGGAGCCCGGGTCGGCGAGCCCCAGCAGCCGCTGGCCGGCTGCCCGGAGATGCGAGAGCTGTTTGCCGACTTCGACCGAACTGCCCAGGAACTCGAATTCCTGCGGCGGATGCAGGCCGAGTTCTACAGCGCCGTGGCCCACGACCTGCGAGCGCCGCTGAGCACCATCACGCTGGCGCTGCGCAACCTCGAGAGTTCCGAGGGCAAGCCGGAGATGCACGCCAAGTATCTCGAGATCGTGAATCGGCGTACCGGCCGCATGTTCGCCCTGATCGATTCGCTGCTCGATTTCTTCTCGCTCCAGAGCGGCAAGACCAGGCTCGACCTGACCGTCTGCAACGTGAACCAGGTGCTCGAGGAGATCTGCGAGGATGCCGCGCCCGAGGCCCACAACCGGGGCCAGCGGATCGAACTTCAGCTCCTCCCGGGCGACGCGACCGCCATCATCGACAAGACGAAGCTCTCGAGGGTGCTCGAGAACCTGCTCACCAACGCGATGAAGTACTCCAACGGCCAGACGGTGATACGCATCGGCGCCCGCGCACTCGAGGGGGGAACACTCCGCTTCGACGTGCAGGACGAAGGGCCCGGCATCACCTCCCAGGAGCAGCCGATCATCTTCGACCCCTTCGTACGCGGCCGCACCGGCGGCGAGAGCAAGGGCCGCGGCCTCGGGCTGGCCATCTGCAAGTCCTTCGTCGCGGCGCACGGCGGCGAGATCTGGGTCGAGAGCACGCCGGGCCGCGGAAGCTGCTTCAGCTTCAGGATCCCGCGGCTCACTTCGCCCGCGCCCGGCCTGCCCATGGAAGGCCGGCCGCTGCACGTCGACTGAGTTCGGGCGTCGTCTCCCGGCACACGACCCTTGAGCCGGACACCGGAGTTGTCGTAGACTGCCCGCCTTTTTCCGTTACGAAAGGCGGGCCCCATGTCGCTCCAGGTCGCCAGTTCCGTCCTCGAACTCATCGGCAACACCCCCATCCTCCGACTGCTCAAGCTCTCGCCCCCTGGTGGCGGCGAGATCTGGGCCAAGCTCGAGCACCTCAACCCCGGAGGGAGCCTCAAGGACCGCACCGCCCTCGGCATGATCCGCGACGCCGAGGCCCGCGGCCTCATCGCGCCGGGGCGCAACACGATCGTCGAGCCCACGGCCGGCAACACCGGCGTCGGCCTTGCCCTCTGCGGCGTCCAGCTCGGCTACCGGGTGATCGCCGTGATGCCGGCCGCCAACAGCATCGAGAAGCAGGTCCTGGTCGAGGCGCTCGGCGGCGAGGTCGTCCGCACCCCGCAGGCCGAGGGGATGGAGGGCGCCATCCGCAAGGCTTCCGAGCTGGCCGAGAGCCTCGAGGGCGGCTTCCTCACGCGCCAGTTCAGCAACCCCGCCAACCCCGAGATCCACTACCGCACCACCGGCCCCGAGATCGTCGAACAGACCGGCGGGCAGATGGCGGCGCTGGTCATCGGCGCCGGCACGGGCGGCTCGTTCACCGGCACCGCCAGGTTCGTCAAGGAGAAGGTCCCCGAGGCCAAGCGCTACCTCGTGGAGAGCCAGGGTTCAGTGCTCGGCGGCGGCCAGCCCGGCCCCCACTTGGTCGAGGGAATCGGCAACAGCTGGTTCCCCGAGACGCTCGACATGTCGCTCGTCGACGGCGTACTCACGGTCACCGACCGACAGGCTCTCGCGATGATGAAGCGGCTGGCTCGCGAAGAGGGGTTGCTCCTGGGCGGCTCCTCCGGAGCGGTCGCCCACGCGGCGGTCGAGGTGGCCCGCGAGCTGTCACCCGGGCAGCGCGTGGTCTGCCTGTTCGCCGACCCGGCTGAACGCTACATGTCCAAGCGACTCCTGCAGAGGGAGGAGTGACGCCATGAGCGCGAAAGTCTGGCAGGGCAAGGGCTTCGCGACCCGCTCCATTCACGCCGGGCTGGCGCCGGACCCGGCCACCGGGGCGATCGTCACCCCGGTTTACCTAACGTCGACGTTCGTTCAGGAGAGCGTCGGCGTCACCAAGGGATACGACTACTCGCGCGCGGGCAACCCCATCCGCGCCGCCCTGGAGACCAACATGGCAGCGCTCGAAGGGGGCGCTGGCGCTCTGGCCTTCGCCTCGGGGATGGCCGCCATCTCGACCCTGCTGCTCGGCTTCGACGCCGGCGCGCACGTCGTGGTCTCGCGCAACGTCTACGGCGGCACCTTCCGCCTGTTCGACCGCGTGCTGAGCCGGCAGGGGTTCCGCTTCAGCTACGTCGACGCCCGGGACGCGGCCGCCGTCGAGGCCGCCTTGACGCCGGCCACGAAACTCCTGTTCCTCGAGACGCCCACCAACCCGATGATGGAGCTGGCCGATCTCGAGCGTCTTTCGGCGCTGGCGCGCGCGAGAGGCGTGCAGGTGGCCGTCGACAACACCTTTCTCACCCCCTACTTCCAGCAGCCCCTGGCGCTCGGCGCCGACGTGGTGGTCCATTCGGCGACCAAGTTCCTGGGCGGTCACAGCGACGTGATCGGCGGCCTGCTGATCTTCCGCGACCCGGAGGCGGTCGAGCGCGCGCACTTCCTGCAGATGTCGGTGGGCGCAATCCTGTCGCCTTTCGACAGCTGGCTGCTCGTCAGGGGCATCAAGACGCTGGCGGTCCGGATGCGGGAGCACGCGGCCAACGCGACCGCGGTGGCCCGCTACCTGGAGAAGCACCCTCGCGTCCGGCGCGTGCTCTTTCCCGGCCTCGAGAGCCATCCCCAGCGCGAGCTGGCACTGCGGCAGACGCGAGGCCCCGGAGGGCTCCTCACGTTCGAACTCGACGGAGACCAGGCCGCGGCCCGGCGCTTCGTCGAATCGACCCGGGTCTTCTCGCTGGCCGAGAGCCTGGGCGCGGTGGAGTCGCTCGCCTCGATCCCGGCGCTGATGACCCACGCCTCGGTGCCGAAGGAAAAGCGCGAGGCGCTCGGCATCCGGGATAACCTGGTGAGGCTGTCGGTGGGGCTGGAGGATCCGGCCGACCTGCTGGAAGATCTCGAGCAGGCCTTCCAGGCGGTGTGAGGCGGGGGGTTCGCGGACCGCGCCTCGGGGCGGCGTGACAGGCGCTGTGCTAGACTTCGGGCTGCTTGCCGGGGAGCGGCGAGCACCGACCTCCATGCAAACGGGAAGAACGGGAAAGTTCGGTCTGGCGCTCGGCGGCGGGGGCACCCGCGGGGTCTTCCACATCGGCGTCGTGCAAGCGCTCGCCGAGGAGGGCATCGTTCCCGACGTGGTCGCGGGCACCAGCGCGGGCAGCATCGTCGGCACGCTCTACCGGGCCGGCATGCCGCCGAGCCAGATGGTCGAGTTCGTCCGCAAGGCGAGCATCATCCGGGACATCGTGAGCATCCCCCGCTCCTTCTCGAACCTCTGCTGGCAGACCCTCGGCGCAATCGCCCGCAAGTTCGAGTCGCGCCGCTACGACGCGGGGCTGCTGATGTCCGAGAAGATGGAGCGGATGGTGAATCGCTGGACCGGCAGTCGCACCTTCAGCATGCTCCCGCCGCTCATCGTGACCGCGACCGACATCGAGACCGGCGAACGGGTGCTCTTCTGCTCGGCGAACCTGGCCCAGGAACTGCGCTCGCAACCGCCGTACAATCCCGCCCCGCCCTCCGCGTGGGCCATCCCGGGCGGCGAGGTGGTCCTCGAGTACGAGAATGTGGGCGCGGCGGTACGGGCCAGCTCGGCGGTGCCCGGACTGCTGCCCAGCGTCTGCGTCCACGACGGCACGCGAGAGCGCCGGCTCAATGACGGAGGCCTGCGCGAGCAGGTGCCGGTGAAGGCGCTGATGCGCGCCGGCTGCGACCGCATCCTCGCGGTCTACGTGGGGTTCGCGCCGTGGTTCCCGCTGGCCCACGACGCGCTGAGGGTCTTCAGCAACTACCTGCAGATCACCGCCGCGGACCAGATCGGCGACAGCCTGAAGCTGGCCCAGGCGGTCGTCTACGACCCGGGCATCGAGAGCTTCAGCTTCTTCCGGTTCCAGCCCGAGCTGGCCGAGCGGGGCTATGCGGCGGCCAAACGGATGATGCCGCAGATCCGCGCGCTGGCGGAGGGGAAGTAGATTCACTCCGGATGGCGCGCTGACCGACGATCGCCGCGCACCCCGCCACCGAGACGCCCACCGATGCCGCCGCTCAGGCCCAATCCCGCCGAGAAGCCCCGGGCGTTCAGCCTGGTGGAGGTCATCGTCGGGCTGATCATCCTCGCTTTCCTGGCCGGGATCACCATCTCCTTCTATGAGGAGGATGCCAGCCGTGCCAGGGACGACACGGCGCGCGCGCGCCTGGCCACGCTGGCCGACGGGCTGAAGCGCTGGGAGCTGCAGTACCGGCGCGACTACCCGTACCGCGACCTCGGACCGCTGGCCGGCCGCTTCGTCGACACGATCGGCAGCGACCCGTGGGGCGGCGCGTTCGGCATCGACCTGGATCGGGGGTTCGTCTATTCCCCGGGGCCCAACACCACCGACGAGAAGGGCGACGGCGACGACATCCGCTTCCCCTTCCGGACGCCGCGCATCACGCAGTTGCCGGGGGCCCTGGCCGGCGGGCAGGAGGCCAACACCACCGACACTCAGCGGGCGCTCGTGATGGTCGCGCCGGCGGCGCCCCGCAACCTGGTCTTCGGCCTGAGCAGCCAGAAGCTCACCTGGCAGCCACCGGCTACCTTCTCCGACGGCTCGCCGTTGACCCCGACGGAACACCTGAAGGGCTACCGCATCTACCTGCAGTCGAGTGACGGTGTCATGCGGATGGACCCGGGCGGTGTGGTCGATCGCTCCGCGACCGAGTTCAGCGTCGCCGGCGCCGGCGGCAAGAACGTGAGCCAGGTCTATGCCGTCCGGGCCTACTACCTCGACCAGGCCGGCGCGGTGATCGAGAGCGCGGACTCCAATCAAGCGGGCGTTTACGTGCCGCAGGTGGTCGCCCCGGTCATCACGCGCTTCGAGCCATCCACCTACAACCCGCCCGTCGGCAACCGGGACCACAAGTTCACCTTCCACTTCGAGGTCTTCGACGCCGACAGCAACCTCTGGGAGGTGAAGTTGAACCTGGGTGGAGTGCCCGGCTCGCCCTTCACGGTGTGGCCGCCGGACGGCAAGGCGCCGAGCGCGATGCCCAACCGCTTCCAGGTCTCGAACCTGGCCTGGCAGCCGACGGTGCCGGACGTGGGCTTCACGCTCACGACGACGGGGCCGCTCTCGACCGTCGAGCTGACCGCCTCGGATCGGTCCCAGGACGGCTCCAGCCAGACCACCACGGCCCGCCTCGAATCGCCGGTGGTCGTGACCAACTCGCCGCCGATCCTCACCAATTTCAGGGCCGATCGGACAGCGATCATCAAGGGCAGCAGCCCCCAGACGGCGTGGTTAACGTCGGTGTTTGTCGCCATCGACGCCCAGGACCAGGAGAGCAATCTCTCGAGCCTGACGCTCAGCGGCAAGCAGGGCAGCTCCAGCCTGGCGACGATCCCGCCGCTGGCGCTGTCGCCGCCCAGCGCCTCCGGCACCGTGTCCAGCACCTTCGTGGTGAACACCACCGGAGCTCTGATCGTCTTCACGGCGAAGGCCCAGGACGACGCGGGGGCAGTCACGCTGGGAACGCTCGAGATCCAGGTGGCGGCCGACGAGACCGAGCCGGAGTCGGCCGTGGTCAGTTTGAACGCCTCCAACGCCTACCTGACCGCGCACCCCATTCGGTGCGAAATCGACGACAGCCGGGCGCTGGGCGTCAACAACTGGTTCATCACCGACCCGCGGGCGATCAGCGGCACCTGGTCGAGCTTCGAGGCCGAGACCCCGCCGGTGCACTACAAGGTGGCCATCGCCACCTCGCCGCTCACCTCCTGGACCACCGCCGTCGCGGGTCAGACCGTCGCCGAGGCCGGCACGGGCAAGCTGTACCAGGCCAATGCCCAGGGCAAGATCGCCGTGCCCGGAGCGATCACCCGGAACCCGGCCGGGGCGCTGGGCTGGGTGGCGCCGACACCCGACACGGCCGAGTCCTACACCTTCAGCGTCGCCGGCGGCGAACTGTCGACGACCTTCACGGAGGGCATCCGCTACTACATGGGCGTGCAGCCCATCAACAGCGCCAATCCGCCCATCGCCAACAAGTCGTTCGGCCAGCCGCGCAACCCGGGCACCGGCTGCCTCCAGAACGCCTTCGCCCTCGACTCGACCGCGCCGTCCGTGGGCCAGATCCTCATCGATTCGCCGCAGCTCTGCGCGGGCTTCCAGCCGGTCATCAGCGGCCTCATCGGCCTGAGCGCCCGGTGGCCCTACGCCATCGACAACCTGGGGGGCTCGGGCCTGAGCAGCTACTCCTACACACTCGTCGGTCAACCTCCTTCCGGAACGAAGAGCACCATCTACGACGTGGCCGACCACCGGGCCTCCGAACTCAACAGCCTGCCGATCGGTCAGCGGAACGGACACACGCTCACGCTGTCGGTCAAGGCCAAGGACGCCGCCGGAAACGAGTCGACCGTGCCGAGCACCCTGACGATGAAGGTCGACGAGTCGCCTCCCCAGACAGTCGCGCGGCCGCTGATCACCAACCTGAGCAACGGCGTCATCACCGACCCGAACCACTTCGAGGGCCGCTGGGACAACATCTTCACCGACATCGAGGAGCCCGGCCAGCCGCTCTCGTTCGAGTGGGGCATCTCGACCACGCAACCGATCCGAGGCATCCCCGACCGCTCCCCGGGCGGTTGGCAATCGGCGGGCACCAACATCCTGGGCAGCCTGGACCAGACCAGCCTGCTGGCCAACGGCGATACGGTCTATCTGGTGGTGCGCGCCACCAACTGCGCCAACAGCACCAGCATCGAGACCTACTCGGCGCCGGCCCTGG
>CAZSVK010000118.1:5514-14113 GCA_964610245.1 uncultured bacterium | reverse complement strand
GACGGCGCGGACGAGCTAGCGCGCATAGCGGGCGTCGAACAACGTCTTGCCCGCCTTCACCTTCATGCGCCGATCGGGATTGGCCGCCAGGTGCCGCAGGATCGCATGCACGGTCTCGACCTGGGCCGCCGACCCGACAGCCGCGGCCATTTCCTCGGCCGTGAGGAACTTGCCCTTCGCGGCCTTCAGGTGGTCCATCACGGCAAGCTGCAGCGCGATGACGGCGCCGGCAGCTTTCTTCCCGGCTTCCACGCCCGGCTGGTGGTAGGCGTTGATGCCGACCAGGCTGGCATAGAATCCCACGGCCCGCTCGTAGAGGGCGATCAGCTTGCCCACGGTGGCAGCGTCCACGCGATCCACGGTCAGCGTCATCGATTCGCGGCCGTTCTCCCAGAGCGCCTGACGCGTTCCTCGCAGGAACCCGAACAGGAAGTCGCCGCTGGTCACGTTCTCCTCGACCTGGAGTGAACGGCCGTCCCGATCGCGCAACACCTCGAGGAACGTCACGAAGAAGTTGTCGACCCCGTCTCTGAGCTGTTGCACGTAGGCGTGCTGATCGGTGGACCCCTTGTTGCCGTACACCGCGAGCCCCTGGTGCACGACCTTCCCCTCGAGGTCCTTCTCCTTGCCGAGCGACTCCATCACGAGCTGCTGCAGGTAGCGAGAGAACAGCTCCAGACGGTCCTTGTAGGGCAACAACACCATGTCTTTCCGGCCGCGCCCCTGGCCGGCGTGGTGCCACATCAGCGCCAGCACGGCCGCGGGGTTGCGCCTCGAATCGGCCATGCGGGTCACCACGTCCATGTCGCGCGCGCCCCGGAGCATCGCGCCGATGTCGAGCCCCTGCAGGGCCGCCGGCAACAGGCCCACCGTCGCCAGCTCCGAGGTGCGGCCGCCCACCCAGTCCCACATCGGGAACCGCGCAAGCCAGCCCTCCGAGACGGCCACCCGATCGAGCGCGCTTCCCTCGCCGGTGACCGCGACCGCGTGCGAGGCGAACTTGAGCCCGGCGGCCTGCCAGGCGGCCATCGCCTCGAGCATGCCGTTGCGAGTCTCCTTGGTACCGCCCGACTTGGAGACCACGACCGCCAGCGTCTCCTTCAGCCCCCCGGCCTGCGAGAGCTGAGCCAGCACTGCATCCATGCCATCCGGGTCGGTGTTGTCGAAGAAGAACGGCTTCATCACGTCGGCGGGGGTCGACAGCGCCCGCGCCACGAACTGCGGCCCCAGCGCCGACCCGCCGATGCCGATCACCAGCAGGTTACGGAAGGCGCGCGCCCGCGGAGGCTTGACCTCGCCGGCGTGCACCGCCTTGGCGAACGCTCGCACGGCGCGCACCGCCCCCTCGATCTGCTTGCGGATCGCCTCGGTCGGGGCCCGCCCCGAGTCCCTGAGCCAGTAGTGGCCCACCATCCGGTTCTCGTCGGGATTGGCGAGGCCGCCGGCCTCCAGCGCCGTCATCGCCTTGAACGCCCGGTCCATCGCCGGCCGCATCTTTTCGAAGAAGCCCTCCGGGAAGTTCATCCGGCTGTAGTCGAGCGTCAAGCCCACGGCGGAGCAGTCGCAGGTGCAGTCCTTGCAGCGCTTCCAGGCAGCCAGAGAATCCACGTTATCTCGCTTTCCCGGCCGGATGATGGCCGGAACTCAGACCCGGCCGGCCGCCGCCGCCCGGAACTTCCAGACCAGATAGAGGGTCTCCAGCAAGATCTTCAGCGTGAGCTGCGACTCGCCTCGAACCCGATCCTCGAACACGATCGGCACTTCCCGAACGCGGGCGCCCAGGACGCTGACCCTCGACAGCAGCTCCAGCACGATGGACGGCCCCGTCGAGACGCAGGTCTCGAGCCTCGCCGCCTGCAGTATCGCCCGGCTGAACCCCCGGTAGCCCGAACTGACGTCGTGAATCGGCACGCCGAGCACCAGCCTCACGTAGAGCCCCGCGAGCTTGGTGATGCAGCGGCGGTGCAGCCCGCGATCGGCATCCTGCCCACCCGGCACGAACCGCGAGCCGATCACCACATCGGCCTCGCCTTTCGCCAGCAGCTCGACCATCCGCGGCAGGTAGCGTGGGTGGTGCGAGAAGTCGGCGTCCATCTCGAAGACGGCGTCGGCGCCATCGGCCAGCGCCGCCTGGAACCCCTCGACGCCGGCCAGCCCCCGCCCCTTCGGACCCGCGCGGGACAGCAGCCGCACCCAGGGATGGCGCGCCGCCAGCTCGGTCACCAGTTCGCCGGTGCCATCGGGCGAGCGGTCGTCCACGACCAGCACGTGCAGGTCGGGAACACCGAGCTTCCCTAGCTCCTCCACCAGCAGCTCGATGTTCTGCCGCTCGTTGTAGGTGGGAATGGTGACGATCGTCTTCATCACACCGGCAGCCCGACGTCCTTGAGCTTCGCCGTCGCGCCGTAGCAGGCCTGCTCGACCGTCTTCAGGAAGATCTCGCCCTGGCGGTAGATCGGCTGGCCCACCTCGCGGCTAGCGTCGAAGTACAGCTTGTCGAAGCTGAGCTTCCGGCGGACGCGCTCGGACTTGATGTAGTCGGCCAGGCTCGTCCTGGCGGCGCGCACGTCGCGCAACACGCCGAGCATGCTGCAGCTCTCGAGCTGGATGGCGTCAGAGAGCACCCGCTCCTCGGGGCTCTCGAGCTGACAGACCTCTTGGGCCGAGACCGCGGTGACCGACCGCAGCGTCTGCACGCGCTCGTGATCCGAGAGGTTGGTCGAGCGCAAGAACGACTCCACGACCGCGGCGCCGAGCAGGCCACCGGCGGTGCCGCCCGGCAGCACGCCGCGCCCGACCTCGTGCAGGAGCGCCGCGGAGGCCAGCAGCATCGGGTTCACCGGATCGGGGATCTTCTGCCCGATGGCGACCGCGAACTTCAGCACCTCCAGCACCTGGGGCGGATCCTTGAACGGGCCCTCGGTGGTCGCCTGCACCAGGTTCTCGATCTGCACCAGCAGGTTCTGCTCGTCGGGCTTCAGTTTTCGAGTGAACATCTCGGGCGTCTCTCCGTCTCCCGGCGTCTCGGGGTCTCCATGATCGGCTCGTGCCTTACCCGGGCGCCGGCGTCGCTCCCGCCGCCGGACCCTCCACCCCTTTTTACCACGGGGCGCGTCGCCGATCTGACAGAAATCGACCGTCTCGCCAGGCTTTCGTCGCCAAAACAAGAACCCCGCCCGGGGGCGGGGTACGAGGATGGAATTGGAAGAAAGCGGAGTTTCGGGAGGAGACCTGAAAGGGAGATTCAACCTTGCAAGATGACTGACAGGAGGGTGACAATGGCCCCGAAAGTAAGCTTGAGCAGTAGATTCACGGGCCTTCAACCTCCTCGTGGTTCGAACCCTGATTCGCTGGTGATCCCAGTATCGACAAAACCCACGGCATGCTTGAGGATCCTGTGCGATTTGGCGGCCCGATGCAGTCGGGGGATGGCGAGGCGGAGCTTCCTGGGAAGCAAGAGTTGCTCTCGGGAGCTTCTCAGAGAGGGCACTTGCCCGCAAACCCGGACAGGTAGCACAGAGGCACAGAGGCACAGAGGCACAGAGAACTGTCTGGTTCACCTGGAATCACCTCCCCCTCTGTGTCTCTGTGTCTCTGTGCCTCTGTGATAGATCAACCTCGTTCGGGGTCGAGTTCTTGCGCCTCGGAACGATCTTCGCGAGCAGTCGACCAGGGCGAACGGAGTCCTCGATCGGGCCCCGGCAGCCGCGTCGCTATCGAGAACGACCCGAGGCGGCCGCGGATCCTCCGGGGCCGCGCCGTCGCCCACGGATTCGCCCTCGCCCTGCTGCTGCTCCCGTTCCTGCTCTACCACGGCTTCGCCACGAGCCTGGCGATGCCGGGCCTGCTGGACCCCCTCTACTACCACCACGTCGCCGAGTCGCTCGAGGCCGGTCGCGGGTTCGAGAGTTCGTACGCCTGGAACTGCCTGGAGAGGCCGAAGGAGCTGATCCACCCGGCCAACGCGTACTGGGGACCGGTCCCGAGCCTGCTGATGGCGCTCGGCCACGCGCACCCGGCGGAACGGCCGATCCCGCCACGGTTGCTGCTGCTGTTCCTGGGCGTGGCCTTCCTGCACGCGGCCTGGCGGGCCCGAGCGCTGCCCTGGTGGCTCTCGCCGGGAGCAAAGCCGCGAGACGAGTTGGGGCGCGACCTGCGACTGGCCCTGCTGGCGCTCCCCGTCACGTCGCTCCTGGCGGTGAACGTCGCCTGCGGCCCCCGTGCGCCGCTGCATCCCCATGTCGAGGCGATGCTCGCGGCGTCGGGCCTGCTGCTCTACCTGGTCTTCCTGCTGGGCGCCACGGCGTTCGGCCGGCCGGCCCACGGCTTACTCGCCGCGGCAATGCTCGCCCTGAACTACCCGTTCACCTACTTTTCGGTCACGACCGACAGTCCGGTCCCGTTCGCGGTGCTGGCGGTGGGCGCGCTGCTGGCCGCCGCCTCCTCGGGCCGCCGGGGAAGCCGATCGATGGCATGCCTGGCCGGTCTGAGCTGCGCGCTGGCGGCGCTGACCCGCGCCGAGGGGATCTTCCTGCTGCCGGTGGCGGCGGCGGCGTTGCTCTGGCCGGGAGGCCGCCCCCGTCCCACGGCGCGCGAGGCGGCCGCGAGGCTGGCCGTGCTGGCGGCGGGCGCGGCGCCGGTGCTGGTGCCGTGGTGGCTCCGCAACGTCGCCGCGTTCGGCACCGCGTTCCCCTCGTCGGCCCTATCCGCGATCTCGCTCCTGGACTACAACCACCTGTTCTACTGGCACCCCCCCGCGGAGGCGGGCGGACGCGCCGGGCTGGCGCTGGCGCTGCACGTGCTGCAGCTGAAGGCGCGGGCCGTGGCGAGCTGCCTCGGGACGCTCGCGATGGGCGACCAGTCGGTCCCGGTGCTGCTCTCGCTCTTCGGGCTGGCCGCATCGTGGCGGCGCGCGCGGACCAGGCCGTTCCTGGCGTTCCTGGCCGCACAGTTCCTGGTGCTATCCCTGGCGTTCAGCTACCAGGCGATGAACGGGACCTTCCTGCACTCGCTGCTGGCCCTTCTGCCGATCGTCTTCTGCGCCGCCGCCGCCGGCCTGGAGAGCATGCGAGGCGTCCTGGCGCGCCGGAGGAGAGGGCCGGGCCGCCTGCTCGCTCCGGCGCTGGTCCCGGCGCTGCTGCTCTTCCTGGCGGCCGGCTGGTGGAGGGCCACCGCCCGCGACCGCCAGGTGCCGGAACTGTTCGCCGACACCGCCCGGGTCTTCTGGACCTTCGGAGAGTATTCGCGGAAGCGGCTGCCGCCCGGCGCCGGCCTGATGACCAACATGCCGTTCGAGACCTACCAGTTCACGCGGCGGCCCTGCGCCATCCTGCCGCGAGACCCGGACCCGCGGGCGATCGCGGAGGTCGCGCGCCGGTACGGCCTGGAGCACCTGGTGGTGTTCGACAATCCCAAGTACCTGCTGCGTCCGGTGGACGGCCAGACGGTCGACCTGGGCGGCGCCGGCCGGTTGACGCTGGAGAGTCGCCTCCCCTGCGCGCCGGGCCCGGCCGGCATCCGCGAGGTCCGCCTCTACAGGATCGAGCTGCCTCGGCCCTGACGCTGGCGTTTACTTCTTGGCGAGGAACTGGCCGATCAGGTCCATCGGGATCGGGAAGATGGTCGTCGAGTTGTTCTCGCTGGCGATCTCGACCAGGGTCTGCAGGTAGCGGAGCTGGATCGAGGCCGGGTTGCGCGCCAGGATCTCGGCGGCGACGCCCAGTTTCTCGGCTGATTGGGCCTCGCCCTCGGCGGCGATGATCTTGGCGCGGCGCTCGCGCTCGGCCTCGGCCTGCTTGGCCATGGCGCGCTGCATGCTCTCGGGCAGCACCACGTCCTTCATCTCGACCAGGCTCACCTTCACGCCCCAGGGATCGGTCTGGGAGTCGATGATGTCGCGCAGCCGCGCGTTGATCTTCTCGCGGTGGGAGAGCAGTTCGTCCAGGTCCGACTCGCCGAGCACCGAGCGAAGGGTCGTCTGGGCAATCTGGGAGGTCGCCACGAAGAAGTTCATGACCTTGATGACGCACTTCTCGGGGTCCATCACCCGGAAGTACACAACCGCATTCACTTCAGCGGGGACGTTGTCGCGAGTGATGACCTTCTGGGTCGTCACATCCAGGGTGACCACGCGCAGGTCGACGCGGACCATCGTCTGGATGACGGGCCAGACGAGGAACAGGCCCGGTCCTTTCACGCCCGCGAAACGGCCAAGCGTGAACACGACGCCCCGCTCGTACTCGTTGACGATGCGGATCGCGCTCAGACAGAAGATGAGAATCAGCGTCGCAGCAATGAAGATGCCTTCCATCGTGTCGGACCCCTTTCGCTGGCGTTCCCCGGAACCGCGGAACGCCGGTCACTCGACCCGCTCGACCACGAGCCGGCCATCCTGGAGCTTGAGCACCCGCACGCGGTCGCCGGTGGCCACCTTGGCATGCGGATTTCCGTTGATAGCCTTCCAGACCTCCCCCTCGATCGCCACCAGCCCCTCCTCCGCGAAGTCGCCCTTGGCCAGCCCGAAGCCGCCGACCATCCCCTCCCGGCCGCTCACGACCGGCCGGCGCAGATCCGCGACCACGCGGCTCAGCAGGAACAGGAACAGGAAGGCGACCGTGCCGACCACCGCGGTGATGTAGTCGAGCGAGACACGCAGCGACGCCGGGGCGTCGAACAGCAGATAGGAGCCGATCGCCAGGCAGGCCACGCCGCCGGCCCCGAGCACGCCGTGCGTGGTCGCGAACGCCTCGACCACCAGGAAGGCGATGCCGAACAGCAGCATCAGCAGGCCGGTGTAGCTCAGCGGCAGCACCTTGAACGCGATCATCGCCAGGCCCATCGACACCACGCCGACGACGCCCGGGAGCGCCGTTCCGGGATGCGTGACCTCGAAGACGATGCCGACGATGCCCAGCAGCAGGAGAAGATAGGCGATATTGGGATCGGCCACGACGCTGAAGAGCTTCTCCTTGGCGGTCATGTCGACGGCCTGAATGGGCGCCCCGGCCGTGGCCAGCTTCACCTGCTTGCCACCCGAGACGCTGAGCGTGCGGCCGTCGAGCGCTCCGAGCAGCGCCGCCCGGTCTTCCGCGAGCAGATCCACGACCTTCTTCTCGACCGCCTCGTTGGCGGTGATCGACACGCTCTCGCGAACCGCTTTCTCGACCCAGGCGGCGTCGCGCCCACGGAGCGTCGCGATGCTCTTCACGTAACTCACCGTGTCGTTGGTGACCTTCTCCATCATCGTCTTCATCCCCCCCTTGTCGCTATCGCCGGTGGGGATGACCGTGACCGGATGGGCCGCTCCGATGTTGGTCCCGGGAGCCATCGCGGCAACGTGCGCGGCGATCGTGAGGAACGTCCCCGCCGACGAGGCCGAGGCCCCCGCCGGCGACACGTAGACGATCACCGGCACCTTGGAGTTGAGCACCGTCTGCACCATCTCCTTGCTGGCATCCAGGAGCCCGCCCGGAGTGTCGAGCGTGACCAGCACCGCCTGGGCGCCGGCCGCCGGCGCGGACGCCACGACCCGCTCGAGGAAATCGGCGGTGTAGGCCGTCATGATCCCCTTCAGCCGGCACTCGAGAATCGGCGCGGGCGCGGCGGCCGAAGCGCTCGCCGCCAGTCCCAGGAGCAGCCACAAGAGCACGAGCAATCTAGCGGACATCTTCAACCACCTCGACCGGAGTATACCGCTCTCGCGGTCAGCCGGACGCGACTGCCGCGGCCGGAGTCAGGGCCCGGCGGCCCGCTTCCTACCACGAGTTTGCCGTTTGCCTCGGCCGGAGGGCCGGGTCAGTCGCCCCGCTGCGCCTCGATGAAGACCCCGACGCCGTCGGCGAGCGTCTCGATCTCGAGGATCTCGAAATCGAGCGCCGCCAGCTGGGCCACGACGTCGTCCTGGTAGGCCAGTCCGTCGGCCAGCAGCAGCTTGCCGCCAGCCCGCAGTTGCCTGGCCATCGCCGGGAAGAACGCCCGGAACCGTCCGTAGGTGTCGAGCCGTTTCAATCCCTGCAGGTAGCGCAGGGCGACGATGGTCTTGAAGTGCCCGGCATCCGGCTGCTCAGCGAAGTCGTCCGGCCGGAAGTTGCAGTCGGGAAAGGCCTCGCGGGCCAGCTTCAGCCTCCAGGGTTCGAGCTCGTGGACGCGCTCGAACTCCAGCGACGCCGCCATCGCGCCGATGTCGCTCCCGATCAGCAAGGCGGGCGTCTCGAGCCTGCGGGCCAACATCCCGTAGACCGCCTCGCCGCGCGCCCGAGCGCCGTTGTAGTCGCCCCGGACCGTGTCTTCCGGCCGGCGCCGGCCGCTCAGGAACGGCTCGAGCCAGGCCGCGAGCGAATCCTCGAGGTTCTCCAGGATGACCTTTCCCAGGAACTCCTTGCCAAAGCGGGCTTCAGCCTGCCGGCGCAAGGTCTCATTCATCTGATGGCGGGCCTCGGCCCACGCCAGAGTCTTCTTCCTGGGTCTCTCCATCCGGTTGGTCTCTGTCCGGCCCGCTGGACCGGCTCCCGCCCCGGCGGCCCCGGCCGTCAGTCGAGCGAGAGAATCGCCATGAAGGCCGACTGCGGGATCTGCACGTTCCCGACCTGCTTCATCCTCT
>CAZSVK010000118.1:0-5504 GCA_964610245.1 uncultured bacterium | reverse complement strand
GGCGACGCGACGCTCATTCTGGCTCCTCGATCTCGCCGACCTGCAGCGCCGCGATGAACGCCTCCTGCGGAACTTCGACGCTGCCGATCTGCTTCATGCGCCGCTTGCCGGCCTTCTGCTTCTCGAGCAGCTTCCGCTTGCGCGTGATGTCGCCGCCGTAGCACTTGGCCAGCACGTTCTTGCGGTTAGCCTTGACGTTCACCCGGGCGATGGCCCGGCTGCCGATCATCGCCTGGACCGGCACCTCGAACAGCTGCCGCGGGATCAGTTCCTTGAGCTTGGACACCAGCGCCTGCCCCCGGTTGAAGGCGCGATCCTGCGGCACGATGAACGAGAGCGCATCGACCACCTCGCCGGCGACGACCACGTCGAGCCTCACCAGGTCCGAGGGCCGGTAGCCGATGAAGGTGTACTCCATCGAGGCGTAGCCCTTGGTCCAGCTCTTCAACTTGTCGTAGAAGTCGGTGATGATGTCGGCGAAGGGCAGCACGTAGGTGCCCACGACGCGGTTGGCCGCGATGTAGGAGGTGGTCTTGAACTCGCCTCGCTTCTCGCGGACCAGCTCCATGATCGCGCCGGTGTACTCGGTCGGGAAGTAGATCTTCATCTCCACGAACGGCTCGTGGATCGCCTCGAAAGAGCCGGCCACGGGCAGCTTCGACGGGTTCTCGATGTCCGTGAACGAGCCGTCCTTCATCTGGATCCGGTACAGCACCGAGGGGGCCGTCGTGATCAGATCCAGATCGAACTCGCGCTCCAGCCGCTCCTGCACGATCTCCATGTGCAACAGCCCGAGGAACCCGCACCGGAAGCCGAAGCCGAGCGCCGCCGAGGTCTCCGGCTCGTAGCCGAAGCTGGCGTCGTTGAGTTGAAGCTTGCCGAGCGCCTCGCGCAGGTTTTCGAAGTCGGCGTTGTCCACCGTGTACATCCCGGCGAACACCACCGGCTGGGCTTCCTTGTAGCCCGGCAGAGGCTCGGTCGCGCCGTGGCGGCCCAGCGTGACCGTGTCGCCGATGCGCGCTTCGCGGATGTCCTTGATCGAGGCGGCCATGAAGCCCACCTCGCCCGCCGAGAGTTCGCCGATCTCCTGCATCTTCGGAGTGAAGATGCCAAGCGCCGCCACCTCGTAGCGCTTGCCGGTCGAGATCAGGGACACCTCCATCCCCTTCTTGATGGAGCCGTCGAAGACCCTCAGGTAACAGATGACGCCCTGGTACGAATCGTAGTGCGAGTCGATGATCAGGGCCCTGAGCGGCGCGCCCGGCCGGCAGATCGGCGGCGGCACTCGCTTGACCACTTCTTCCAGCAGCTCGTGAACGCCCCGCCCGTCCTTGGCGCTCATGAGCAGGCACTGCTCTTCGGCGATGCCGACGACCTCCTGGATCTGGCGGCGGACCTCGTCGGGCTGGGCGCTCGGCAGGTCGATCTTGTTGATCGCCGGGATGATCTCGAGGTTATTCTCCAGCGCCAGGTAAACGTTGGCGATGGTCTGCGCCTCGACTCCCTGCACCGCGTCGACCACGAGCACCGCGCCCTCGCAGGCGGCGAGGCTCCGCGACACCTCGTAGGTGAAGTCGACGTGGCCCGGGGTGTCGATCAGGTTGAACTGGTAGGTGTTGCCGTCGGACGCGAGGTAGGCGGTGCGGACCGCCTTGGCCTTGATGGTGACGCCGCGCTCGCGCTCCAGTTCGGTGTTGTCGAGCACCTGCTCGCGCATCTCCCTCTCGGTGAGCGTGCCGGTCAATTCGAGAACCCGGTCGGCCAGGGTGCTCTTCCCGTGGTCGATGTGGGCGATGATCGAGAAGTTGCGGATGAAGCGGGATTCCATTGCAGCAGAGGTCTGGCCCGCCGCGGACGCGGTCGGCGCGAGGGCGGCAGTCTAACAAAGGACCGTCTCCCATTTCAATGGCCGCGACCGCGCGTCGGGAACTCCCGACTTGATCGCGACCGGAGGCCGTAATATGATGCCGCCGATCATCCGGACTGAGCGGAGGCGCTCGATGGCCCTTCTGAAAGTCGCCGTACTCGGGAACCCCTGTCTGCGCGTCAAGACCCAGCCCATCAAGAAGTCGGAGCTGGTGCGCGAATCTCTGCAGCGTTTCATCGACGATCTCGTCGAGACGATGCGCGAGTACGACGGCGTCGGGCTGGCGGCGACCCAGGTGCACCAGCCCCTGAGAATCTGCGCCGTCGAGGTCCCGGCGGGCGCCCACCGTGGCGAGCCGGCGGTGCCGCTCACCGTCCTGGTCAACCCCGAACTCACTCCCCTCTCCGAGCGGCGGGAGAAGGACTGGGAAGGCTGCCTGTCGGTCCCCGAGATGCGTGGACTGGTCCCTCGCTGGACGAAGCTCCACGTCGAGGCGATGGACCGGAAGGGCAATCCGCTCTCGTTCGACGCCTCCGGCTTCTTCGCCAGGGCCATCCAGCACGAGACCGATCACCTCGACGGCTTCGTCTACCTCGACCGGATGGAAGACCTCACGAGCCTGACCTACCTGCGCGAGTTCGGCCGCTACTGGAGAGACCATCAGACCGACGAATCCGGCGCCACTCTCGGCTAGCCGCGCGAGGCGACGGGTCTCGAGCCCGGCGCACTCCCGCCCGGCATCCGCCGCGAACCTGGCCTCTCGACCAGCCAGCCCACCGAGGCCGGCACCGCAAGGAATCACATGATTTTCGACAGACTGATCCGCGCTCTGCTCCCGCACGAAGACAAATTCTTCAACCTGCTCGAAGCGGGGTCGGTCAATCTCGCGCATGGTGCGCGCCTGCTCAAGGAGTTCGGCGCTCTGGGCCCCGGGGCGGAGCGCACCGACAAGGCGAAGGAGATCAAGCTCATCGAGAGCAAGGGCGACGAGATCAACCGCGCGACCATCGAAGCGCTGATCAAGAGCTTCGTCACGCCCATCGAGCGCGAGGACATCATCGCCCTGGCCACCTGCATCGACGACGTGCTCGACGCCATCGACTTCGCGTCGAACCGCGCCATCCTCTACGACATCGGGGACCTGGGCGACCACATGCGCGGCATGATCGACCTCACCTGCCAGGCGGTCGAGCACATCCAGCGGGCCATGCACCTGCTCCGGCACCACAACCGGTATGACGAGATCCGGCACGTCTGCCGAGACATCCACAACCTGGAGACCCAGTGCGACGCCCACTATCATCAGGCACTGGCGTCGATGTTCCGCGAGTCCACCTCTCCCCTCGAGGTCATCAAGTTCAAGGAACTCTACGAGGATCTCGAAGGCGCGATGGACATGTGCGACGACGCCGGCAAGGTGCTCGCGAACGTCGTCATCCGCAACGGCTGAGAGAGGCGAAGAGCCGGAATCGGCTCTCGAGCCGGGGACGCTGTCCTCAGTTGAGGAAAGCAACCTCCTGGAGCTCCGCTCCAGACCTCGCCGTGGGGCTGCTCCGCCAAGCGGGCAGCCCCGAAAGTCGAAGCTGGGGTTGCCACCCCAGGCCCCTTCGCCCCTGGACCCCCCGATGCCTGGAATGAGTCTTGCCCACGTTCCCAGCCAGGAGTCATCGAGAGTGTCGCTCAGGCCTCGACCGCTCTTCTCAATGCCGGGTCCAGAATTTCACCCTTGGCGAGAGGTTCGGGTGCAGCGCTCCCGACAGGCCTTTCTGGCTCAGCGCAGCACGCGACCCGTTCCCACGCCGAGCGGCGGAGCGGGCTCGCGAGTTGCCGTCGCCGGCTCGGGCAGCGCGTGTCCGGGATGCGTCTGGCTCCAGAAGTAGCGCAGCACGCCGGCCACATGCGAGATGGCCCCAGGGATGGCGCGATCGAAGAGCTGCTTCATGCCCTCGGGACGGGCCTCGTCCCAGCCGATGCCGTTCCTCGAGGTGGTGTCGCTGCAACGCAGCAGCGGCGTCCAACCGCCCGGATCGGTGAAGCCGGCGGAGTCGCCCTCGTAGTCGTCCGATGGGAGCGAGTCACCCAGCTGGGCACCGTGGTAGAAGATGTCGTAGAGCGTCGCGCCGTCGAACGGGGCGCCGGCCATGTCGTAGCTGTACTCGTCCGCGTGAAGCTCGCCCCACTTCTCGACCTCTTCGTCGTCGATCATGTGGGCATCCAGGTGAACGTGCGCCGGCGAGAACATGTCTTCCATCAGGTGGGCGACCCGGCCGAGGTACTCGTAGGCCAGCCTCTTGTTGCCGGCGGCATAGAGGGCGATCGCGCCGGGGTGGTTCGTCCAGCCGTTCATGTAGGCACGCGCCTTGGTGATGGCGCTCTCGCGCCCCCAGAGGCCTCGACCCTGCTCGCCCTTGTCGACATCCCAGAAATGGCGCGTCCAGAGCGAGGAAAGCCCGAGGAACCAGCTCACGCCGTAGACCGGATCGGGGAACCTATCCTCGGCCAGGGAGCCGAAGACGATGCGCTCGGCGTACTGCGTGACCTCGGGGATGTTGGCCAGCTTGACGGCCTCCTCCGAGATGCGCGAATGGCCGTGACCGTCGTAGGCGATCCGGGGCGCGCCGGGGTTGTCGCTCGACGGTGCGAGGTACTGCTGCCACAGACCGTTGTTCGAGGTGTTCTCCTCGCCGGGGACCTGTTCGACATAGGCCCCGATGACGATGGTCGCGTCGCCCGCGTCATAGGTGGCGGTCCAGTCGACCGTCGCCAGCGTGCCGAGCACCGAGTTGCTCGAGGCGATGCGATCGACCTGACCGGTGTCGACGTAGCAATGGACCCGGAGGCTGCCGGTGTAGGCCTGCCTGCGAACCTTGGCCGAGAGGTGGACCAGGTCGCCCTTCCGGAAATCGTACCGATCGAGCATCACGTCCACGACCGACACATCGGGCGTCGGATCCATGTGGGCCGGGGCCGCGGCCGTCACGGGGCGCGTCATGGCCAACGCCAGAGCCAGGAAACCGAAAGCGGTGACTCCAACACTGGTCCGCATAGAAAACGACCTCCGCAGTTGCGACTACAATCACGACAACCGATGAAACTCGGCAAAAAGATAACATGCCCGAGGGCGAATGTCACCGGGCCCGGCACAAAAAGAACAACCGCGCAACGCACCGACCCGGGCGACGCGGTCCATGATCGTTCCAGGTGATCGCGGTCAGACCCGAGCGGCCGACCTCAACGCAACTGCATCTTCGCCTCGTCCAGCGCCACACCCAGATACCGGTTGGCGTTGAACACCGGGTAAAGCTCGATGCCGCCGGCCCATGGCTGCGTCACGATCTGATCCAGCTTGTGGAACAGGCAGACCCGGCTGGCATCCTCGACGGAGATCCGCTCGATCTCGGTGTAGAGCTTCTCGCGCTTCGCCGTGTCGGTCTCGCGCCGCGCCTGGTCCAGCATCGCGTCGACCTTCGGATTGCGGTACCGCGGCCCGTTGCCGCCCGGCCCGGCCTGAGACGAGTGGAACAGCGGGTAGAGGAAGTTCTCGCCGTCGGCATAGTCGGCCCACCAGCTCAGGTAGAACGCCTGCGTCAGGCCGTCGTTGACGCGCGACTTGAAGGTCTGCCACTCGAAGGCGGCG
>CAZSVK010000117.1:2760-14150 GCA_964610245.1 uncultured bacterium | reverse complement strand
CCACCGTACAGGGGCCCCTGAAACCTGGACCCTCACACCTCGAGGATGTCCTTCTCCTTGTGCTTCATCACCTCGTCGACCTTCTTGATGAACTCGTCGGTGATGTGCTGGACCGATTCCAGGCCCTTCTTGGCGATGTCCTCGGGAAGCTCGTGGCTCTTCTCGCGCTTCTTGATGACCTCGTTGGTGTCCTGGCGGATCTTGCGGATGGCGATGCGGCCTTCCTCGCAGCGCTTGTGCGCCATCTTGACGTATTCCTGGCGGCGCTCCTGGGTGAGCTGGGGGATGTTGAGCCGGATCACCTTGCCGTCGCTGTTGGGCGGCAGGCTCAGCTCGGACTTCCGGATGGCTCGTTCGATCGGCTCGATGGAGTTGCGATCCCAGGGCTGGATGAGAAGCACCCGCGGCTCGGGGACCGCGATGGTGGCCAGCTGCTTGATGGGCGTCGGCGTGCCGTAGTAATCGACCCGGATGTCGTCGAGCATGGCCGGATTGGCCCTGCCGGTCCGGCTCTTCCCCATCTCGTCCTGAAGGTTTTCTATGGCCTGGTCCATCTTCTCGCGAGTTTCCTTGAACAGAGGGTCGAGTTGGATCACGTCCGCTCCTCCTTGGATGGGAAGACTACAGTGTGGGTGGATTCAGCTCACCATTGTCCCGAAGAAGAGATCTCCCTGGGCAATGCGGGCAAAGGTGCCCTCCCTGAGCATGTCGAAGACGAAAATCGGCATGCCGACGTCGCGGCAGAGCGCCACGGCCGTGGCATCCATGACCTTGAGATTCTGCTGGAGGACCTCCTGATAGCTCAGACGGTCGAACTTGACGGCATCCGAGTGGAGCATCGGGTCCTTGTCGTAAACCCCGTCGACCTTCGTCGCCTTGAGCAGCAGATCGGCGCGAATCTCGGCCGCCCGCAGCGCGGCGGCGGAGTCGGTGGAAAAGTAGGGGTTGCCGGTGCCGCCGGCGAAGATGGCGATCTTCGAGGGCAGCGTGTTGTTGACCATCGTGGCGTTGAACCGATGGGCGAAGGCCGGCATCTCGAACGGAGTGAAGATCTCCGTGGGCACGCCGTGGCGGGTCAACACGTCCTGCATGGCCAGGGCGTTGATGATGGTCGCCAGCATGCCCATGTAGTCGCCGGAGACCCGGGAGAGGCCCTTCGAGACCCCGCTGACTCCCCGGAAGATGTTGCCGCCACCGATGACGAGACCCAGCTCGATGTTCCGCTCGCGGATGAGCTGGAGCTGGGTCGCGATGAACCCTGCGGTCTTCGGGTCGATGCCGTACTGCTGATCGCCCATCAACGCTTCGCCCGAGAGCTTGAGCAGGATGCGCTTCAGTTCTCTGCGGCGAGGCTCCGCGCCGGCCGGCACGGGGGAACGGTTGTCATCCGATGACATCGGGCTCCTTGAGTCGGATCCGAGACCCTCAGCGCGGGCCTTGCCCGCAAACCTGGACAGGTATCACAGAGGCACAGAGGCACAGAGGCACAGAGGCACAGAGAAGCCAGTCGTTCTCTTGGAATCAACTCTCCCTCTGTGTCTCCGTGTCTCCGTGTCTCTGTGATTGGTCAACTAGGTTCCCTGTCGAATCCTCTTAGTTTCCGGCCATCTTCGCCACTTCCTCGGCGAAGTCGTCCTTCTTCTTCTCGAGGCCCTCTCCGACCTCCCAGCGCGTGAAGCGCCGGATCGACATGTTCTCGCCGAGCTTGGCGATCTTCGCCTGGAGCAGGTCCTGGATGCGGACCTTGTCGTCCTTGACGAAGGGCTGCTCCAGGAGGCAATTCTCGGAGTAGAACTTCTCGAGCTTGCCCTGGGCGATCTTGTCGGCGACCTGGGCGGGCTTGCCGGCGGCCTTGACCTGCTCGCGATAGATCTCGAGTTCGTGGTCGACGATGGTCTGGGGCACGTCTTCGCGACGGACCCACTTCGGGTTGGTGGCGGCGATCTGCATGCTCAGGTCGCGCACCATCTCCTGGAACTCCTCGTTCTTGGCGACGAAGTCGGTCTCGCAGTTGACCTCGACCAGAACGCCCAGCCGGCTGCCCGGGTGGATGTAGGCGTGGACCCGGCCCTCGCTGGCGATGCGGCTGGCCTTGTTGGCGGCCGCGGCGAGGCCCTTCTTGCGCAGCAGGTCGACTGCCGCATCCAGGTTGCCCTTGGTCTCGACCAGGGCCTTCTTGCACTCCATCATCCCCGCGCCGGTCTGGTCGCGGAGAGTCTTGACGTCACTCGCTGCAATGCTCATTGGCTTGTCCTCGATTTCTCGTGGTCACGAAATCCCGGTGTCCGCTCACTCGCCTTCGCCTTCGGTCTCCGCGGGGACCTCGGCGGCAGCCACCTTGGCGACGACGGGGGCGGGAGGCGGCGTGGCGCTCGCGGTTCGCGGTGAATACTCGCCGCGCTCGCGAGCCTCGGTCTCGAGGGCGGACTTCTCCTTGTCGGCCATCTGCGCCTGCTGGGCGCGCTCGTCCAGACCCTCGGCCACGGCGTCGACCAGGTAGCCGGTGATGATCTTGATGGCCCGGATGGCGTCGTCGTTGCCCGGGATCACGATGTCGACGTCGTCAGGATCGCAGTTGGTGTCGACGATGCCGACGATGGGGATCTTCAGCTTGCGGGCCTCGGTCACGGCGATGTGCTCGCGGCGCGGGTCGATGACGAACATCGCATCCGGCAGCTCCTTGAGATCCTGGATGCCGCCCAGGTACTTCTCGAGGCGGGCCTTCTGCTTCATCATCCGGGAGGCTTCCTTCTTCGGGTAGGTCGCCAGGACGCCCGACTGCTCCATCTCCTGCAGGCTCTTGAGATGGCGGATGCGCTTCGACATGGTCGTGAAGTTGGTGAGCATGCCGCCCAGCCAGCGCTCCTTCACGTAGAACAACTGGCCGCGCTTGGCCTCGCTCTCCACGATCTCCTGGGCCTGCTTCTTGGTGCTGACCAGCAGGATCTTGCCACCCTGCTTGGTCAGCGTCCGGAGGAACTTGGCGGCCCGCTTGATCTGCCTCACCGTCTTCTGCAGATCGATGATGTAGATATCGTTGCGAACCGTGAAGATGTACTTCTTAATCTTCGGGTTCCAGCGCCGGGTCTGATGCCCGAAATGGACGCCAGCCTCCAGCAGTGCCTTGAGGGAAACCTCGCTGTACATCGACTCCACGAGCGACTCCTTTGGTTTTCACCGGCCCCGGTTCCGGGATGCCGGTTCGCTCCCCCCGCTCTCCGGGCGACACCCTGGCAGGGCGCACCGAGCCCGGACAGATAGGTCCGGGGGGATGGGTTGAACTACGGAGCCGAAATGCTACACGAGAAGCGGCGAGAAGTCAAATCTGGAATAGGGGTTGGGGGTTAGGGGTTGGGAGCCGTGCACGGCCCGCTCGCCTCGCTTGCGTCTCCGGAATCGGCCAGGCCTCCTGACGCTGGCGCTTCGTCGCCGCCAGCGGGCAACCGCAGGGGGTGGTTGCGTATCCCCAACCCCTAACCCCCAACCCCTTACCCCTACCCCCCGCTACCAGTCCATCATCCGGTAGAGCGTGTCGGGGTTGACCTTGCCGTGCTTGCTGGGCACCGGCACGATGCCGGCGTTCAGGGCAACGACGCGGCCCTCGTCGCTGAGCGTGAAATCGCGGAAGAAGCCCACCGGCCGCGGGGAAGCGGCGTTCACGTAGATGTAGAAGGGACGCAGCAGGGGATAGTTGCCGCCCAGCGCGAGCTTCGGGTCGGGCGCGCAGGCCTCGTCCTTGTCGGTGCGGGCGATCTTCAACTGCTTCACGGTCGCCGGGACCTCCGGCAGCAGCAGGTAACCGATGCCGTTGGGCGCCGTGGTGACCGAGCTGGCGATCTGCGAGGGCTTGTCGAGCACGACGACGTTGGCGTCGGTCTCGTCCGGGAGGTCGCCGGCCAGCTTGACCTGGCGCTCGAAGAAGTGGTCGTACTCGCCCGTCCTGACCCGGCGGTAGAACGCCTTGATGGGGCCGGCAGGCCCTCCGATCTCGCTCCAATCCTTGATCTTGCGTGAAAAGATGTCGGAACTCTGTTGAACCGTCAGCTTCTCGATCGGGTTGCTCGGATGGACGATGACGGTGTAGACGGCGAAGCCGACGCAGGTCTCCTGGATCTTCATCCGGCGGGACTGGGCGTCCATCAGCTCGGAGTCCTCGATCTTGCGAGAAGAGGCGGCGACGTCGAGTTCGCCGGCCAGGAGCTTCTGGATGGCCGCGTTGGAGCCGCCAGCGCCCAGTTCGACGTTGAGCGAGATGGGGGGCTTTCTCACGGCGTCGACCCAGGCCTGGGTCGCGTGGGCCATCAGAGTAGAGCCGCCGATCTTGAGGGCTCCGGCCCGGTCTTCCTGCCGGCATCCGAAGCTGCAGGCCATCAGAAGAGAAGCGATGAGTAGCAAGCCGGTACGATTACGCATGACGTTCCCTGCCCTCTCTATCCGGAGTCGCTGGGGGCCGGCATTCGGCCTGGCATCAGGCGGACCGTGGACGTGACCTCGGCTGCCGGTATCCCCATCATACACGACCCGGGCAGTTTCCGAAAACCCTCGCTGACCGGTCGGCCCGCAGTGGTTCCCGAAGGCCGCGTCAGCTCAGTTGATCGGGCCTGGAGGCGGGTCTTCTCGGGTGGCGGATGCCGGGTCGGCGGGAGCCGCGGCGGGGACAGCGGGCGCCGTCACGGAGGCGTTCGCGGCCCGGCCCTCGCCCTTGCGGGTGCCGCACCAGCCGCAGTGCTCGCCGGTCACCGGGCAATCGCACTCGTTGCACCTGACGAGCCCCCTGCGGCGCCGGACCTCGAGCGAGCCCAGGTACAGCAACTTCTCGTCGTAGGCCTTGCGCCGGGCCGGGTCTCCGAGCAGGTGGTAGGCCCGGAAGTAGGGCACCTTCTCGCGGGTGACCGTCTGTTGCTTTGCCAGGCGGACAAAGGCCTGCTGGATCTCCTCGCGGCCGGCGACGGGCGGGACTCCCAGGATGCGGTAGCAGTCGCCGGTCTCGGGCAACAGCTCGCGCAGCGCGCTCGACAGGAACGGCTGGGAACAGGCGGAGCAGCCGCGGTCTCTCATCCCGACCTCCCCGGCCTCGACGTCGATGCCGCAATGGGGGCAGGGCAGCGCCTGCACCGGCACCGCGGCGCCGCACGCCTTGCAGGAGAGCCGGACCAGGCCCTCCTCCAGGTTGTCGGGGTAGGCCGTCACCTTGCACGCCGGGCACTCGAACCCCGGCAGGTAGGGGTTCATCGCGGTCGCCATGATCGCGTGGTAGTCCTGGGAGAGGAAGAAATCTTCCAGCTCGCGCACGCGGTTGGTGACGAACGGACTGCCAGACATGTACTCGCCCATGTTGCGCACGCTGAAACGGCGCGAGGCCACCTCTTCGCCCTGGCTCAGGAACGCCTCGATATCCACCTTGTCGTAAAGGCTCTTGGCGCCGAGCGTCATCTTGATGAGCGCCTTGATGGCGGTGAGGCGGTTCTGACAGCACAGCAGGCCGGCCCGATCGGCCGTCACCTGGCTCTTGCGCTGCCACGGCAGCAGGAACAGCACGGCGAAGGCCCTCAGCCCCTCGGAGAAGAAGGGGATGCTCTGCAGGATCTTGCTGTCGGTGAAGAGCTTCGCCATGTTCAGGTAGAACATGTGCTGGGCCCGGATGTGGCCCATCTCGCGGCCCAGGACAAACAGCAACTCGCGCTCGTTGAGGTTCTCGACCAGCCCGCTGGTGAGGACGACGGCGCAGGCCTTCTCCGAGCCGATGGCGGCCGCGCTGAGGCTGGCCGAACTCTGGATGAAGACGTCGGTGGGGCGCATGTGCAGGATGCGCTGACAGGTGTCGGCCAGCCGCCGGATCCGCGGAAACTGCTTCTCGCTGACCTGGATGGCGGTGCCTTCGAGACTTCCGAGCAGATAGGGCTCGGACCAGTGTTCTTGCAGGAAGCGAGCCGCCGCCTTCAGCGGGCCGGCCTTGGCGAGCATCCGGAGGGAGTCGCGATCGGGCGGATACTGGAAGGCCTCGAGGGGCAGCACGCGCGGGAAGCGCAGCAGGGTGCGGTTGCTGAAGTTGATGTAGGCCAGGCAGTGGCCGCAGGTCGTGCAGTAGCGGTCGGCCGGCTGGAAGACGCGCGAGCAGGCGGGGCAGGCCCGATCGCCGGGCGCACCGCAGGTCTCGCAGTCGATTCCGGTCGTGAAGGCCCCGCAGGCCTTGCAGGCGGTGGGTTGGCTCATGGGCGTTTTCTCTTCCCCGGGGGGGCGCGGCGCCTGGCGAGCGCGCTCGCGGCGGCCAGGTAGTCCGACTTGCCTCCGGTCTTGCGAAGCAGGCGAATCGATTCCAGGACCATCCCGCGGTCGATGGCCTTGCACATGTCGTACAGCGTGAGGCCGGCAACGGCCACCGCGTGCAGCGCCTCCATCTCGACGCCGGTGGGGGCCTCCGTGCGGACCCGAGCCTCGATGCGAACGGCCTCGTCGCCTTCGAAGGTCAGCTCCACCTCGGCGTGGCTGATGGGCAACGGATGGCAGAGGGGAATCGTGTCGCCGGTACGTTTGGCCGCCATGATGCCGGCCAGCCGCGCCACGGCGAACACGTCGCCCTTGGGCATCCGGCCCTCGCGGATGGCGAGCTGCGTCGCCTCGAGCATGCGGACGCGGCCTTCGGCCACCGCCTCGCGCAGCGTGGGCCTCTTCCCGCTGACATCGACCATGCGGGCTCGACCGCGTTCGTCCAGGTGTGAGAGTTTCATCGACTGTCGCCTTGCAGCTCGGGCGTCACCGGCACACAAGAATGTTACCATCGTTGGTGGGGCCGGGCAAACGTGGTACGATTCGAAGACCCCATGTTTCAGACGCAGCCCCGCATGACGCCCGCTCGGACACTCCCGGCGCCAGACGCGGGCCCCGAGGATTTCTTCGGCCTCACCCCGGCGGAGTTCTCCGAGCGGCTCCGGGCGTCGGGGTTGCCGGCCTTCCGGGCGAAGCAGGTGCTGGCCTGGGTTTACCGGCGCTACGAGTCGTCCTTCGAGGCGATGACCGATCTCTCCGCCGCCGACCGGACGGCGCTGTCGGGCCGGTACTCGATCGAGCCGCCGGTCATCTCGCAGGTCAGCCGCTCGAGCGACGGCGTGACCGACAAGCTGCTGCTGCGCCTCTGCGACGGCCTTCCGGTGGAGGGCGTCGTGATGCTGCACCCGCGCCGGCGGCCCACGCTCTGCGTCTCGATGCAGGTGGGCTGCGCGCAGGGCTGCCTCTTCTGCGCCACCGGCACGATGGGGCTCGTCCGGAACATGACGGCGGGCGAGATCGTCGGCCAGATCTGGCAGTTGCGCCGTTATCTGCTGCGCGAGCGAGGGCTCGAGCAGGTGCCGACCCTGGTCTTCATGGGGATGGGCGAACCGCTCGACAACGAGCCGAACCTGCGGCAGGCGCTCGAGGTGCTCAACGGCCCCGCCGGCTTTGGCCTGGCCAGCCGCAAGATCACCGTATCGACCGTGGGCGGACCCGACAAGATCCTGGCGCTGGCCGGCCTGGGGTTGCAGGTGCAGCTCGCGGTCAGTCTGCACGCCGCCAGCGACGAGCTCCGGGGCCGGCTCGTGCCCGGACAGCGCGGCGTCTCGGTGAAGGCGCTGGTCGACGCGGCCCGCGAGTTCTTCCGGAAGACCGGCCGCGAGGTCACGTTCGAGTACGTCGTCATCGAGCGGGTCAACGACTCGGAGGAAGAAGCGGTGCGTCTGGCCCGTTTGCTCGACGGGTTCCAGTGCAAGGTCAACCTGATTCCGCTGAACCCGGTGGGCCACAACCGGATGCAGCCGCCGGCGGCCGCCGTCCTGCGCCGTTTCGAAGCGGTGCTGACGACACGAGGCGTGAAATGCACCGTGCGTCATTCCCAGGGACGGGATATCCTGGCAGCGTGCGGGCAGCTGGCCACGCGGAGCCGGCGACGCGAGGACGACGATCCAGGCAGGAGGTGCGCGTGAGCGCCGATCGACAGCATCTGGCCGGGGCCGAAACGGAACTGAGCGCAATGGCGGGCGACCTGAGACCCCGGCCTCGCTGGCTGCTGGACATGATCGAGCAGGGCGACGTGGCCGGGCTCATCCAGACCCTGGCCGGCCCCTACGCCGAGTTCGCGGCAGATGCCGCCTGGGCGCTGGGCAGCCTGGGAAACAAGGATTGCGTGGCTCCGCTCATCGCCGCCCTGGCACACCGGGAATCGCTGATCCGGCGCGCCGCGGCCGAGGCGCTGGGCGTGATGGGCTGCCCGGAGGCGGCCCCGGCCCTGCGCGAACTGCTCGCCGACGCGGAGGCTGACGTGCGCGGCATCGCGGTCTGGTCGCTCGGCGGAATCGGCGACCTCGAGTCGGTCGAGGCGATCGTGCCGCTGCTGGGCGACACCGAGTTCTACACCGACGGTCTGGGTGAGAAGGAGCTGATCGGCTGGCAGGCGGCGCACACGCTGGCGCTGTTCGGCGAGACGAGCTTCCCTCATCTGGTCGACTCCTCGCAGCACCCGGACGCTCCCATCCGCCGTAACGCCGCGATGGCACTGGGTTACACGGGCCAGGAGGCCGCCGTCGAGCCGCTCTCGTGCCTGCTGACAGACGCCGACACCGAGGTGCGCCGCTCGGCCCTCAACGCCCTGGGCGATCTGGGCCATCCGGTGAGCGCGGCCCTCATAACGCCACTGTTGACCGACGCCTCGGAAGAGGTCCGCTGGTCGGCCGTCCTGCTGCTCGGCAACCTCGAGGAGCCGAGTGCCCATCTGGCCTTGCTCGACGCCCTCGAGGATCCTTCGGCCGAGGTGGTCTCGCTCGCCGCCGGGGCGCTGGCGAGCCGACGCGCCCAGGAGGCGGTGCCTCGCCTGCTCAGGCTGCTCGGCGCTCGCGGCAAGAAGGCGGCCGCCGCCGCGCGGGCACTGGGCTCGCTCGGCGCGAACGATTCCGTCCCGCTGCTCGTCGAGATCCTCGAGACCGGCGCCGACGAGGAGCGGGCCGCCGCTGCCGCCGCCCTGGGTCAACTGAAGGCCGGCGGCGCCGTCGATTGCCTCAAGCGCCACCTGGCCGACCCGAGCCTCGCGGTGCGCGGCGAGGTCCTCGGCGCGCTGCAGGCCATCACCGGAATGAGCTTCGGAGAGACCCAGAGCAGCCGATTCAGTTGATGGCCGGCTTGCCCCCGCCGGGCGCGCCCGAGCCGGATTCGGTGCCGGGATCCTCTTCTTCCTCGGCCGGCGGCGCCTCCTCGGATTCGGAAGCTTCCGCGCCGGCCTCACCCTGCTCGCCGCGGGTACGGGCGGCCTGCAGGAAGCTCTGGATCTGGGCCTCGATGAAGCGTGCCCTCTCGACCAGCGGCGCGAAATCGAGCGTGAGCGACAGCATCCGGCAGAGCACCTCGAGCACCGCCTGGGAGGCTTTCGGGTTCTCGATGTGCGTCGTGTAGTGCGGCATCTCGCCCATCAGGCACGAACCGCGGAAGCCGCGCTGCTGGGCGACGCCGATCAGCAGGCCGTTGAGCCCCCCGACCTCGCCTTCCTGCAGCAACTGCACGCCGAGTTGCCGCAGCGACTCGACCTCGTCGGGATGGTTGCAGACGCCGAAGACCTTCGACGGGGCCAGGTGATCGATCTGGGAGGCCATCGCCGCGGCCGTCACCAGGCGCTTCACCTGGAAACGCTCGGCCACGTCGAGCACCAGCGAGGCGAGCGCCATCTCACGGCCGCCAACCGGCTGGGACGATCCCAGGAAGAGCAGCAGATCCTGGGGGCCCGCGGGATTGAACCATGCGTGAAAGGTGTTGCTGGGAATCCGCAGCGGCGCGGCCAGCCCCTCCTTGATCTGGATGCCGGCGACCGAGAAGAAGTCGGCCGGATCGATCTCCGCGACCTGCTGGGCTGCCAGATGGGTGCGGAGAAACTCCACGGCGTTGAACCCAACCAGGCCCATCCCTGGCCAGGCGGCCACCATCGTCGGTTCGCGCAGCGCGACCTGATGCAGAATGCGAATCCGTCCGTCGTCAACCATCCCTGGGCTCCTCCCGCTTCATCGGTTCCTCCGGCTCGTATCCGGCGGGACCGATGCTAGGATGCAAGAGAACTGCCATCGCTCGCACCTGGCGAGCCGGTGCCGCGAGAACTCGTGGCCCCGGCTGCAGACTAGCGAAGGAAGCGCTTTCCCGCAATGGCCGAATCACCGCCCGGGCCGAGGGCCGATGTGGCCGTGAAATGGAAAATGTATAATTAGAGTAGGGAGTGCGCCACGGGCGAAACATGATCGACCGCGACAATCGGCAACGGCAGCAGCGTCGGCTTGGCTTCTCGCTCATCGAGATGGCGCTCGGCGTCCTGATCGTGAGCATCGTCATCGGCATCGTGATGACGATCTACAGCCGCTCGAACAAGTACGCCGCCAAGGGCGCCTGGCGGGTCAACACGATCTCGCGCCAGCGGCTGTGTCTGCGGCAGGTGAAGGACTACCTCGAGCGTTCGTCGTATCCCTCGGTCATCCAGGCGAACAACTACCTCGAGGCCTCGCCGGGCTTCGGCTCGGAGGCTTACTGCCTGCAGCTCACGCGAGGCACACCGACGCCCAACACCTCCAGCACCAATCAGTTCTTCTCGTACTCGGCGCCGGGCGAAATCCTGCGATTCTACTCCTGCACGCCGCGGCAGGAACTCGAAGGCCTGGCCTCCGTCGTGCGCGTCATCTCGGGCCAGGCCAACCGCTACGTCGTCAGCCTGGAGGCCGGTGACCCGGGAGGCAGCGCCATGCGGCTGGTCGCGACCTCCGCCGCCGCCGACGTGACGCTGTCGGGGAGCGCCGTGCAGGTGGGGGCGTTCGGCGCCGAGACATCCGTCTCGCTCCTGGACGACGTTTCGCTGCTCAGCGTCGGAGTGTCGCCGGAATCTTCTTCCGAGGAGAAGACCGTGCTCGAATTCGAGGTGGAGACCGTCGATCCGTTCGACGGCCGGCTGAAAGTCCACGAAAAGGCCAAGGCCGTGGTGAACGTGAGGATCAAGCAATGAAGAGGCGTCCGATGCCGGGAAGAGGCCGCGGCGGGATGAGCTTCATCGAGATCTCGATGGCGACGATCATCCTCGCGTTTGCCCTGTTGCCCGTCTTCGGGCTGATCCAGGGGGGCCTGGTGCGCTCGGACGTCTCGGCCAGTTACTCGGCGGCGACCGAACTGGCGACGGCGCTGATGAACAAGCTGCTCAGCGATACCGTGAAGTTCGGCGACATTCCCGCCTCGGCCGCGGGAAGCTATCTGACCCCGGCCGGCAGCGTCGCCGCCGAGACCAGTCTGGCCGCACTGTTCGACGAGCCGGGCTGGGAGGCCGAGGACAGGGCGATGGCCCGGACGAAGGACAACATCCATTACAAGGTCGAGCTGTGGGTCGGCAACATGGCCGCCGA
>CAZSVK010000117.1:0-2750 GCA_964610245.1 uncultured bacterium | reverse complement strand
AAGGCAAAAAAGAAAATAAAATTTGTAGATCTGACTGGGTTTCAGAAACTGAAAACAGGGGAAAAGCTTGAAGAAATAATTAATGATACAATAACTATTCCCTCAGAAGAATACAAACTTTGGCATACAGACAATATCCCGCGTATAGGACTAAACAGGCGAACTAATCATCCAGATAAAAACTTTTTCCATTTTGGTCTGGTTACTTATGCAGAAGACTCCGGATTATTTTTACTTGCTGATTTCAGGGATGACGATTTAGAAAACAAGCTTGTTGCATCTTTTAACCTTCTAGCCCATGAAGGTATTGGAGGACAATCCCGGGTCGGCCTGGTCGACCCGCGTCACGACCTTGAATCAGTGGGATGTCGCCAGCAAGCGCAACCCTGTGGCCCACGACGCCAACAACAACTTCAAGAAGCTGGTCATCCGCGTGAGCTGGTCGGGAAGACCGACGGGGCGCTCCGGCCTGGGCGACGCCACGAAGGAGTTCTTCCTCATTTCTTTCCGGGCCAACCTGGAGGGCGAGTGATGCCGCAGAACGCCGATCGCCGCGGGATGCTGCTTCCGCTCACCCTGCTCATCGCCGGGATGCTGCTCGTCACCGGCCTGGCCGTCTGGCGCGTCAACACCACCGACGTCCAGCAGATCACCGTGAACGTCAGGCGCGTGCAGGCCCAGTACCTGGCCAAGGGTGCGCTGCAACTCGCCCTGCTCAAGGCCAAGCTGTTCCCGACGCCGCTCTACGACGCGGCCGCCTACAGCGTGGGCAAGAACCCGTACTACGTGCACAGCAAGGGCTACGCGCACCTGGGAAGCGCCTACGGAGGCCTCTCCGCCATCTTCCCGGGGCCCGCGTTTCTCACCGGCGAGGTCGAGTTCAACGGCACCGATCTCATCCGCAAGAAGGTCAAGGTGATCACGGACGAGGCGCAGGGCGACGACCTCAACGCCGAGGACGGCCTGACCGCTCAAGATTTCCGGGTCGACCGTTACCTCAACTTCTTCGCGCTGGACCTGGCCGACAGCTCGTACAGCAGCCCGATGATGGCCGACCCGCCCGGTGGAAGGGTCGGCGGTCAAACCTCCGTGCTGGTCAGCTCCGGCACCGACTGCCCCATCTTCGGAAGGCCCGACCCGTACTCGGGCGATTTCCGCATCCTCAAGATCTCGGTGCGTGGCGCCAGCAAGCAGTATGGCGTCGAGACCCTGGAGGTCATCGCCGTGGCCAACGTCACGAGCAAGATGGCCGGCGAAGACAAGTCCTGGAGCACCCGCGAGGAGACCTTCTACAAGGTCAGCCGGACGTACTGAGCTGCAACACCGACCCCCATCACGCCGAGCTGTGCCGAGGTACACGATGCAGACCGCCGATCTCTTTGGACAGATTGCCTTCTCGACCGAGAAGATGAAGAAGGTCCCTCTGTTCGGGACCGACCGGCTCATCTCGGACCTGTACTGCTTCGAGCCCGGCCAGGAACAGAAACTCCACGTTCACGAGAAGTCGGACAAGGTCTACGTCGTGCTCGAAGGCCAGGGAGTCTTCTTCGTCGGGGGCGAGAAGAGCACCCTGCGGGCCGGGCAGGCGGTGCTCGCCGCCGCCGGCCAGGAACACGGAGTACAGAACCCCGGCGCCGAGCGGCTCATCTGCTTCGTGGTGAGCTGTCCGCCGGTGAAGTGACCCGCGGGCTGGCCCGCAGCAGCGGGGACTCGAGAGAGAACGGAAGTCTCGAGGTTGCCAGGGGCCAGCCCAATCTTGGAGCCGGGGTTTTCCAACCCCGGCCCCCCCCGCCCGAGCCTGCGGCTCGGGCTCGCCCGGGAGAGACCACGATGCCGATTCGCACGATCACGCTGGGACACAGCCCCGACCCCGACGACGCCTTCATGTTCTACCCGCTCGCCAAGGGGCTGGTCGAGACGGGCGACTACCGGTTCGAACACATCCTGCAGGACATCGAGACGCTCAACCAGCGGGCCAGGCGCAGCGAGCTGGATATCACCGCTCTCTCGCTCCACGCCTATGCCCACGTCTCCGACCGGTACGCGCTCCTGCACTGCGGTGCCAGCGTCGGCGACGGCTACGGGCCGCTCATCGTGACCCGCGAGCCCACCGGCCGCGAGCGGCTGAAGGCGCTCACCATCGCCGTGCCCGGGAAGCTCACCACCGCCTACCTGGCCGCCCGGCTCTGTCTGGGCGACTTCGCCTGCCAGGTGATGCCGTTCGACGAGATCCTGCAGGCGGTTGTGGCCGGGAAGGCCGACGCGGGCCTGATCATCCATGAGGGCCAGCTCACCTACGGCGACCTCGGCCTGCAGAAGGCGCTGGACCTGGGCGAGTGGTGGCTCGAACAGACCGGTCTTCCGCTTCCTCTCGGCGCCAACGGCATCCGCCGCGACTTCCCGATCGAGCAGATGCGCGAGCTGGGCCGGATCGTGGGCGCGAGCATCGAGTTCGCCCTGGCCCACCGCCACGACGCCCTGGCCCACGCGATGGGCTGGGCCCGAGACATGGAGATGGCCCGGGCCGATCGCTTCGTCGGGATGTACGTCAACGACTACACCCTCGACTTCGGCGAAAAAGGCCGCCGGGCGGTCGCCGAGCTGCTCACGCGCGCCGCCGCCGCCGGGCTCACGCCTGGCGTGCCCGAGCTGCAGTTCGTTTGAGGGCCAATCGAACTGAGTGACCCATCGGGGACGCTGCCCCCAGCCCCCCGCCAGGGCCAGAGCCTGGCCCTGGACCCGGCATTGAG
>CAZSVK010000116.1:2981-14188 GCA_964610245.1 uncultured bacterium | reverse complement strand
CACCCGGTCGTGATAGGCGATGCCCAGATCTTTGTATGCCAGGCCCAGTTCGAAGCAGACCTCGGTGCGATCGGCCGATGTCTTCAGGAGCCGCGTGTACTCCTCGATCAGCTTCTGGGAGGCGTACTTGTGGAGAACGTGGTTCTTCTCGGGGTCGAGGGCGACGATGCGCTTGAAGCCGGCGATCGCCTCCTGATGGTGGCCCTCGTGGCTGTGCAGCTCGGAGAGCGTACAGATCGCCGGCGCGTAGTCGGGATCGACCTTCAGCACCTTGTCGATCTCGGCCTTCGCCTTGTCGACCTGTCCCAGCCGCAGCAGACAGTCGGCGATGTTGTTGTGCGATTTCATGTCCGACGGGTTGCACTGCAGGGCCCGCCGGTACTGGGCGATCGCCTTCTCGAAGAAGATGGGATCTTCCATTCCCTTCTCGTAGTAGACGTTGCCCAGGTTGTAGTGCGCGTCCTGATCTTCGGGGTCGATCTTCAGGACTTCCTGGTAGGCCTTGATCGCGTTGTCGTAGTGATCCAGCTCGTACCAGGTGAGGCCGATGTGCAGGAGCGTGTCCTTGTTCTGCGGACGCATCCGGCTGGCCTTCAGGAACTCCATCAGGGCGTCGTCGAGATAGCGCCGCCGGGCCTCTTCGCTGCGCCGTTCCAGCATCCCCTGCTTGAAGTAGGTATAGGCGATGTTGTAGACGGCGTGCTCGAGCTTCGGATGGGCGATCAGGGCCCTCTGCCAGGCGATGACGGCAAGCTGGCACTCATCCATCGCGAAGTACGTATTGCCCATGTTGTACTGGGCCGGATAGTAGTTCGGATCGATGTGCAGGGCGGTGCGGTACTCCTCGAGGGCGAGGTCGTATGCGCCGCTGCGGTGGAACGCGTTGCCCAGCTCCTTGTGGTGCTCGGGGCTGTGCGGGTTCTCCGCGATGAGGTTCTGATACTTCTCGATGACCTCTTCCAGGTCGCCCTTTTCTTCGATCATGAAGGTGCCCTTCTCCGTCGAGCGGCGCCAAACGGCCGCGGCGATCATCCGGCCTGGTCCCGTCCACCAGCTTGCGCGGAACGACCTATGCTATCACGCGCCTGGAAATGATCTCAAGCGCCGTTGAGCCTCTTCCGGCCCGGTGCTAGAATCGGTCGCGCCGCCGCCGGCTGGCCGCCGGGAAACGGGATCATGCTCAAGCTCCTCCACTCCGCCGACTGGCAACTCGGTCTCGAGGCCAGTCATGTCGCCGCAGCCGCCGGTCCGGTTCGCGAGGCCCGCCTCGAATCCGCCCGCCGGGTCGTCGCGGCTGCCGCCGAACACCGCGTCGATGCCCTGGTGCTCGCCCGGTCGGGGCTGGTCGCAACTCCCTCACCGAAGTAGACTGAGCGGCGAGCGGAGGATCCCGGCGGAGTCTGGACTGGCGGGGCACCAGAGACGAAGGGGCAGAATGCGATGGCCACAGTGAGCCGAAGAGTGGGAGAGATCCTTCTGGGCGTCGCTCTTCTCGCGCTCTTCCGCGTCTCGGGCATCCCGACGAGTTCGGAGTTGAACCGGCCCGTTCGACCGCTGGCGAACTCGGCCGATCGGCCTCCCGCCGCCGAGAAGAGGCGGCCCGGGTCCCCACAGCTCCCGGCCGGGAAGGTGCCGCGCTCGAGTCCGCCGCCGCCGCAGCAGCGGGCTTCGCCGACAACCCTCGCGCAGCCTGTCCCGGCCACGAAAGTGGCCGGCCCCGTGGTGAAGGCCGCGATCAGGGCGACGACTTCGACGACTGACATGTGGGCCCTCTACCCGACCGTGCCCCCGGGAGACGCGGCGGTCGACGGCTACGATTGGCGGACGTTCTACGACGAGGTGGCACTCGCGCTCACGTTGCTGGGCGGTCCGGGAGTGCTGGACCCCTGGGAGGTCGAGAGGACCCTGACCGGCCAGACATCGCTCCAGGCCCCTTCGGCGGGCGAGCTGACGAAGGCGGCATCCCTGCTGAACGTCAAGCATCTGCTGGTTCCGGTGATAGCGGCGACCTCGGCGGGATGCGTGGAACTGCGTCTCCAGTCCGTCGAGGTCCGTCCGAAGGCCGGAGGATTGGAACTCTCGGATCTGGTCAAGGTGAAACTCGATACCCGTGAGCCTGCAGGCAATGCCGAGGCACTCTTGCAGGCCATCCCGTCGCTGGTCGCGGCTTTCGGCCTGACGATTCCGGCACAGGCCATCGAGCCACCCGTGGGCCTGTACTGGACCGAGCCACCCCTTCCGTTCTCTCTGGTCGACGACATCCAGGCCGCGGCCCGGCAGCTGGCGACCGGTGGATTCTCGGCCCGCGAGCTGCTCCGGCTGGCCCAGTTCCACTGCCTGCTCGGCCAGCACCTCTCGCGCGGTTCGTTGCCTCAGGGGCCGCGACTGCTGGTGCGGGGCAGCGCCCTGGCGTCGCTGGCCAGCCTCTCGGCACGTGGCTCCGGGGAGGCGCTCCTCGTCCGAGGTTTCGCCGAGCTGCTCTCACGTCACACGGCCCGGGCGAAGCAGTTGCTGAGCGGCCTGACCAAGTCGGGGGACGAGGAGGCCGTGAAGCTCGTTCGCGCCTGTTCCGGGGACTGGGAGAAGCTCGCTCGAGCACCCATGGACCGATTCCTGCAGCTTGTCGCGATGGAGCGCGCACAACGGCCGCCCGACGCGCAGCAGCGCAAGCGTTTCAAGGATGGTCGCTTCCCGATCGCTTTCTTGATGGCAGGTACCGCTCGGCATTTCGAGATCCCGTATGCCATCTACGAGGCCTTCGACTGGCTCTTCACCAACGAGAACCAGGGTTGCGAGACCTCGGATACGCCGCGCTACAAGGCGCAGGCCAATCAGGACATGGCCACCACGGGCGCCGGACTGCTGCAAGAAAGGGCCTCTCGTCTGAGTTTGCGGCCGGGGCCCGTGTCTGCCGCGCGGGAACCCGTGACGCCGACTCTCCGGCCAATGCAGGTCTACGTACTGCGGAGCGAACTGCTGGCCCTGCCGGGCGTCGAGTTCGCGGTTTCCACGATGACCGGCTGGGGGAATCCATGGCAGACGCAGAAGGTGCTCGAGGCGGCCCGGGCCGCGCTGCCGCTGGCCGAATCGGTCCCCAACGCGATGGCCACCCTCAAGCCCTACGACCGGTCGGGAATGTTCGATGCGTGGCCCTCCCGGCCGACGATCAGCGACCCGGCAGACCCCTTTCTGACGCTGCCGTTCATCAGTGTCCGCGGCCGGTCAGCCTCCGGGGGGAACCCCGCGGGTCGGCTGGAACTCGACCTGGGCTCCACCAACGTCGGCCTCGTGGACAAGCGGCTTGCCAGCCTTCAAGGGGACGGTGGCGAGCGGGACGTCCTGGCCGCCACGCTCGAGTTCGAGTTGAAGGTAGATCCCTGGGATGTGCTCCTCTGGACGAAGCAGTTGGCGATGACGGGAGCCGAAAAGGGGTTGGCCGAGGTGCAGAAGCAGTCCCGGCTCGCCGAGGCCCTGCTCCCGGACGCCGACGAGATCCCGTGCATGGTTGCCAGAGTCCTGATGGCTCGCGCCTGCATCGGTTCGGCCACCAAGGGCCTGCGCTCCGTCGCGGACAGGTTCCCCCAGTCGTCGCTGCCGCTGAGCTTGCTCTTCGAGTCGTATCTGACCGGAAATCTCCTCGGCCGAGCAGGGGAGACAGTCCGCGAGATGAAGCGAAAGGGTCTCGACTCCCTGCTCGTCACGGGCACGGCTTGCCAGGTCGCCGAGCGGTTGCTCGATCTAGGTCGCAAGGAACAGGCCCGCTCGATGCTCGAAGTCGGGAGGTTCGCACGGACCGGCAAGCAGGACGCCGAGCAGGCCACGGCCCGCTTTCTCATCCTGGACGGAAAAGTGGCGGAGGGCCTTCAGCTCTTCGACACGAGCGCGAAGCACTACCCGGACCGGGGGGTCTCGGGATGGAGACCGGTGAAAGCGCTGCTGGAGGCTGGTCTGGTCGAGGAAGGCGTCCGGCAGGCCGCGGCCAGCGACTCATTTGCCCTGGCGTCGTCGGATTACCTGGAGCGGCTCGCCGAGGTGTTCGGCCTTTTCGGCCACACCACGCACGCCGAGACCTATCTGCGCCGCGCAGCGGCACTTCGCGGCGCTGCCGCTGCGGCCAACACCTCCGAGTTGCAGGCCGCCCGGCGCATCGTGGCATCCCTGACGACCACGAGGGATCCGAAACTGCTGGCCCGGTGGATGGCGCTCGCCGAGCGTGAGGGCGGGCTCGCCTTGGTTCATGCCACGGCCATGAATCCGTACCCCGAAGCCACGGCGGCCCTGCTTCAACTCGTGACTTCACCCGTCGTCGGCAGCCTGTGCGCAACCATGCTGGCCTACCGGGCGCAGGCCGATCTGGACTTGCCGGCTTCGCCGACCTCGGACGACTTGAAACGCGCCCACCGGCTCCTGGAGGCATGGTGGTCGAAGACGAAGGACCGCAGTCTGGAGACTGTGTTCGAATGAACGAGGAATCTCGGAGCGGGCCCGTGGCCGGGACGGTCGACTACGAATTGCTTCGCCGTCAGAGCGAGAACCGCAGCGAGGAGGTGCGTCGCGAGGCCCTGAGGATGCTCTCGGGACAGGAGTCGCCCGAGGCGCTGCAACTCGTGGTGCGGATGGCAATCCTCGACCGCCAGGAATCGGTACGTGCCGAGGCGGCTCGGGCTCTGAGCCAGGCCGCGGCGGCTCCGCTGGTTCGAGTGCTCGAAGGGATGTTCGAGAGCGCCGACCAGTGGTCCCGGCACGCGGCGATCGTCTTCGCGGTGGAGCATCTGGGGCTCGAGGCCGCATCCGTGCTGACCATGGCCACCGAAGGGCCAGACCCGGAGTTGCGTGTGATAGCGCGGGATCGCCTCCAAGAACTACGCTCGCCTCCGCCCGCGCCTCCGCCCACGCCGTCCCCTACTCCGAGCACCCCACGCAGGTCCGGACGCCACTCGGCTGCTTCGCGACCGGCCCCCGTCGGACAGGTGCCGACCCCACTCCGCTCCTCGTTGCCGGCAGTGCGAGTCCCGGCGACCCGGAGCGCCCGGCAGGCTCCGGACCGCCCTCCGACGGTCGCGGCACTGTCTCTGGTGCTTCTCTGTGAGGCCCTGGGAGCGCTCTACCTGTCGACGCCCTGGCTTTCGTGCGCTCCGGCCGTGGGCGGGTTCCTGATGGCCTGGAATGGTCTGAGAGCGATCGCGTCGATCGGGTTGTTCATGCGCAAGGATTGGGCCCGCTCCTCTTCGCTCGTGATGCAGATGACCGAGCTGGCCTCTCCCAATGCCGTGAGCGTGCCGGTGTCGCTCCTGGTCGTCTGCCTCCTGGCGTCCGACGGCGTCTGCCGGGCCTGCGAGAGCTGAACCGGAGGCTGGTCCGCCCAGGGGGCTGCCGGCTGCGCCGACCACCGGCCCCATTCATCCGAGACGGGCCCCGGAGAACGACTCGACGGCCTCGGCAGGTGCTAGAATCGGTCGCGCCGCCGCCGGGAAACGGGATCATGCTCAAGCTCCTCCACTCCGCCGACTGGCAACTCGGTCTCGAGGCCAGTCATGTCGCCGCAGCCGCCGGTCCGGTTCGCGAGGCCCGCCTCGAATCCGCCCGCCGGGTCGTCGCGGCTGCCGCCGAACACCGCGTCGATGCCCTGGTGCTCGCCGGCGACCTCTTCGAGGACAACCTGGTCGACGAGCAGCTCGTGCGGGCAACCGTCGAACTCCTCGCCGGCTCGCCCGTGCCGGTCTTCGTCCTGCCCGGAAACCACGACCCTCTCTCGCGCGACTCGATCTACCTCAGAAGCGCATGGAAGAGCCGGCCGGCCCACGTCCTTCTCCTGGACCGGGCCGAGCCGTTCGAGATCCCCGGCACCGGCGCCTTCCTCCTCCCCGCGCCTCTCACGCGCAAGAAGGGGTTCCAGGATCCCACCGAGAGGTTGCCGGCCGCCCCCGCCGGGGCCACCGCGGTCGTCGGTGTCGCCCACGGCTCGCTCCGCATCGAGGGCAAGTACCAGAGCGACGACTTCCCCATTGCCCTGGACGCCGCCGAGAAGCGGGGCCTCGACTACCTGGCCCTCGGCCACTGGCACGGCTGCTATGTCCACGGCGGCCGCACCGCCTACCCGGGCACCCACGAGACCACCCGTTTCGGCGAGGCCCGCTCGGGCCAGGCCCTGCTCGTCGAGCTCGCCGGGCGCGGGGCCCTGCCGCGCATCACCGAGATTCGCACCGGCCTCCTCCGCTGGGAGACCCGCGAGCTGGACCTCGACCCGGCCGGCGCCGATCAGGCCGCCGCGGCGCTGCTGGCCTGGGCCGAGTCGCTCACCGGCCCCACGCTCCTGAAGCTGCGCACCGTCGGCCAGTCGGGCGACGAGGCCGCGGCGTTGTTGCACCGGCTCGAGGCCGGTCTCGGGCCCCGCCTGCTGCACCTGGCCGTCGAACGCGCCGACGTTCCCGAGACGGTTGCGCGTGGCAAGGTCGCCGAGGTCGCGGCCGCGAGCCCCTTCGTCGACGGGCTGCTCGCCGATCTGGCCGCCGCCGACGCGCCGGCCGCGGTCCGGGCCGAGGCCCGCCGGCTGCTCTCCGAGCTGGTGCTGGAGACCTGGACGTGATTCTCCTTCGAGTGCGGGTCGAGGGGTTCCGTTGCTTCCGCAACCCGGTCGAACTGGGCGGTCTCAGCACCGGCATTCACGTCATCCACGCGCCGAACGAATCCGGCAAGTCGACCCTGGTGCTGGCCGTGGCCCGGGCCCTGTTCGATCGGTACAACACCCGCGGCGACGACGCCCGCGCCGAGATGCGGCCCTGGGGCACCAAGCTCTCTCCCCGCATCGAGCTGGAACTCGAATCCGGCGGCCGCCGGTTCCGGCTGAAGAAGAGCTTCCTCGACGGCGCTTCGAGCCTCCTCGACGAGTGGCGCCCCGGGGGGTTCGAACGTCTCGCCGAGGCCGCCGAGGCCGACGACCTGGTGCGGGGGATGGCTTTCGGCGAACCCAGCAAGCGCGGCCTGACCGACCTTGCCGACTGGGGACTCGCACGGTTGCTCTGGCTGCCGCAATCGGCCGGCCGGCTGTCGATGCCCGGGGTCTCCGGCTCCCTGCAGCAACGCCTGCTCGGGGTGGTCGGCGCGACCTCTCTCGACGGCCGGGAGCGCGAGTTGACCGAGCGGCTCGAGCGGGCCTACCAGGAACACTTCCAGCCGGCAAAGGGAAAGGCCCGGACCGGCAGCCCCGCCGCGCAGGCCGCCGCCTCCGCCGCGAGCGCCGAGGAGGAGGCCGCGCGCTGGCGAGAGGCGTGCGAGCAGGCCGCCGGTCTGGACGAGCGGGTGGCCGAGTCGGAGGCCAGCCTGGCCCAGCTCGAGCAGCAGCTTCGGGACCACCAGCGCGAACTGGAGATTGCCGAACGGGCCGCGGCGGAGGAGGCGACTCTGCTCCATCAACTGGAGCTGCAGGAGGCGAACGCGCGTGCGGCACGGGGCCAGTGCGAGCAGCTCAAACGTCAGCTCGAGCTGGCCGCCGAGACGGCGCAATCGATAGCCGCCCGCCGGGCGGAGGCGGCCGCGTTCGAGCCTGGCCTGACCGCCGCCGTGGAGTCGGTAGCTCGGACCACGCAGGCGCTGGAAGAGGCCGAGCGCCACCGGTCGACCGAACGCGAGGTGTTCGAGCGCACCGAGCGGCTGCTCGAACGCGCCCGCGCGCTGGAGCGTTTCCGGGCGCTCGAGACCGGGTTGCGCCAGATGGTCGCGAAGCTCGAGCAACTCCGGCGGCTGGCCGCCGACCTCGGCCGGATCGAGCAGATGATGTCCCAGCAGCCGGCGCCGGGGCCGGAGGAGGTCGAGCGGGGAGCTGCCCTCCAGAGGAAGATAGACCAGGCCGAAGCCAAGCTCGAGAACCTGGGGGTGGAGGTCCTCCTGTCGCCCGAGGCCGAGCTGGGAACGGTTGCGTGGGAGACGACGGAGGGCGTCCGAAAGGTGCAGGTGCAAGCGGGACGCACGGAACTCTTCCGCTCGGCCGCCGGGGGCAGTCTGGCGATCCCCGGCGTGGGCCGTCTCTCGATCCGCAGTGGCTCCCTGGACGCGGCCAAGCTCCTGGAGAAGCGGGACGGCGAGCGGGCCGAGCTGGCCCGGCTCCTGGGCGAGTGGCGCGCAGCCGACCTGGACGCGCTGCGTCAGCTCCATGCCGCGGCGCGACAGCGGGAACTGGAGCTGGCCGGCGCCAAGGAGTCGCTGGCCGAGTCGCTGGGCGGCGAGTTCGAGAGCGTGTTCGAAGCCGAGGCGGCCCTGCGGAAGATGGAAGGCGAACTTCAGGAGCAGCGGATCCAGCTCGGGGAGGACGCGGACTCCGACCTTCCGCCGGCCGGATCGCCGGCGCTTGCCGAGGAGCTGCGGGCGGCCCGGCGCAGACTCGACGAAGCCGTGGGGCTCCGCGAGCAAGCTTCGCGGGCGCTCGCGCAGGCACGGAGGCAGCAGCAGAGGCTCGAGGCCGAGCGGGCCCGGTGTCTGGAAACCGCCGCCGCTCTGGAGGCCGAGCAGGCGACCCGGGAGCGCCGGCTGGGCACCGTGGTCGAGATGGAGACGGCGTTCCAGCAGCGTTCGGGCGAACTGGCGCTGGCGCAGGGCGCGGCGGCCGCTTTCGCCCGCCGGTTGCCTGCGCCCGAGAAGCGCGCGGCGGCGATCCAGGCCCGGCTCGCAGCGTCGCTCGAGAGCGTTCGCAAGGAGGAGCGCCGGTTGAGGGACGATGCGGCTCGCGCTCGGGCGTTGCTCGACCAGGCGGCGGCAGCGGGCGCCTACTCGCGACGAGTCCAGGCCGAGGAGAAGCTGACGCTGGCCCGGGAAGAGCAGGCTCGGCTCGAGCGCCGGGCCGAGGCGGTGCGGCTGCTCAGGGGTCTGGCCGCCGGCCGGCAAGAGAAGGTCACGCGCTCGGTGGTGGCGCCGGTGCAACAGGAGTTGCAGGCGCGGCTCGAGTTCATCCGGAGCGGGGCGCGCGGACCGCTGCCGCTGGTGCTCGAGCCCGATCTGAGCGGGGCCGCGTTGCAGGCCGGCGAGGACTCCTCGGCCTCGATCTCCGCGCTCTCCTGGGGCACTCAGGAGCAGTTGATGCTCGCTCTTCGGCTCACCCTGGGCGCGCTGCTGGCCGGGCACGAGCCACAGATGGTGGTGCTGGACGACCCGCTCGTGAACACCGATGCGCCGCGGGCCGCGCGGGCGCTCGAGCTGCTGCAGGGCGCGGCCGCGCAGTTGCAGGTGATCGTCCTGACGGCGTTTCCGGAGCGCTACCGCGGGCTGCAGGCGACCTGCCACGACCTGCGGGCGCTGGTCGAGACAGCGCAGGAGTGACGCGGTAGACTTGGAGCCTATCCAAGAGACCGACCGAACCGGTCAGCCGCGCGCGTCGAGAGGATGGCAGGGGATGAGCACAGACGAGGGACGGGGGGGCTCCGCGGCCCCTGAGCTGCAATTCGACAAGGCCGATTTCGGCGACAAGCAGGCACGGCTCGACTGCGCCGCCTGCCAGCAGCCGATCGCGGGCACCTACTTCCAGGCCGGCGCGACCACCTTCTGTCCCCGCTGCCGCGAGCTGGTGGAGGCGCACCAGCAAAAGCGGCCCGGGCTTTCGGGATTTCTGCTGGCCGTCGTGCTCGGGGCGCTCGCGGCCGCCGCCGGCAGCCTGCTGTACTTCGGCATCGCCGCGTTGACCGGCTACAACTTCGGACTGATCGCCATCGTCGTGGGCTATCTCGTGGGACGGGCCGTGCGCAAGGGCTCGGGTGGGCGCGGCGGGCTCGTGTACCAGCTCCTGGCGGTGTTCCTGACCTACACGTCGATCGTGGCGACCTACATCCCCGCAATCATCGAGGCGGTGGTCAAGGAGTCCGGGGCCCGGCCCGCGGTTGTCGCGTCGGTGCCGGCCGGCTCGACGAACCGCGCGGGGACCACGGCAGGCCGGACCGCCCCGGGTGAGGGAGCGGCCTCCTCGACGGTGGCCGGGGCGCCGATCGAAGAACCGGAAGGTCCGCGGGCTTCCCGTCGGGCGGCAGGCGAAGCGGCCTCCGAGCCGCCCGCACCTCGAGAAGCTCGTTCGGCTGGCCAGGCAATCGGGGATCTCCTGATGGGGCTCGTGTTCCTGTTCGGGCTGTCCTACGCGCTCCCGTTCATGGCGTTGAGCGAAGGAGGCAATGCGGTGATGGGCCTGATCATCATCGGGATCGGCCTGATGGAGGCGTGGCGGGCCAACCAGTGGTTCCAGGTGACCTTCCGGGGACCGTTCGAACTCGGGCCGGCGAGCGACGCCGAGCCTTCCTCCGGTGTCTGAGGCCAACCCGACAGCTTCCGGCGGGGTTCCCGTTTGCGAGGGGTGCTCGATCCTGGTCCCTCCGCCGATGCTGAGTTGCCCCGCGTGTCACCGGCTGGTGCATTCCCGGACGCTCAAGAAGTTGTCGTCGGACGCGGCCCGGCTCGACGACGCCGGAAGGCTGACCGCGGCGCTCGTCGTCTGGCGTCAGGCGCTCGAGCTGCTTCCCCCGGAGACGCGCCAGCACGAGGTCGTGACGGTGCGCATCGCATCGCTGCGCGAACGGGTCGACGCCCCGGGGTATCGCGAACCCGAGCCGGACGGTGAACTGCCGTCGTTCGGCCAGAGCCCGTCCGGCACCCCGGCGGAGGCAGGCCCGGCGATGGCCAGGAGTCACGTCAAGAAGCAGGCCCTGGCGCTGGGCGTCGCCGGTCTGGCGGTCTGGAAGTTCAAGTTCATCCTGATAGGGCTCGCGAGCAAGGCGAAGTTTCTGATGTTGGGACTCTCGAAGAGCACGACGTTGCTCTCGATGCTCGTGTACCTCGGGCCATGTTGGGCCGCATGGGGCTGGCAGTTCGCGTTGGGAATCGTGCTCTCCATCTACGTTCACGAGATGGGTCACGTCGCGGCGCTCTCGCGATACGGCATCAGCGCCTCGGCTCCGATGTTCATCCCCGGCCTGGGGGCGCTCGTGCGTCTGAACCAGTACCCGAGCGACGCGGTCGAGGATGCCCGGATCGGGCTTGCCGGCCCGCTCTGGGGATTCGGCGCCGCACTCGTCGCGTATGGCATCGCGCTGGCCACGGACCAACCACTGTTCGCGGCGATCGCCAAGTTCGGCGCCTGGATCAACCTGTTCAATCTCGTTCCGATCTGGCAGATCGACGGTGGCCGGGCCTTCCGGGCGCTATGGAAGCGCGCTTATTCCAAGTTCGCGGACGAA
>CAZSVK010000116.1:0-2971 GCA_964610245.1 uncultured bacterium | reverse complement strand
CTCGTCCCGGTCTGGCAGCTCGACGGTGGCCGGGCGGTCCGGGGGCTAGCTCGCGGCGACCGGTGCCTGGCAGGGGCGGGGGCCGGCCTTGCCTGGGCCTGGTCTCACGAGGGTCTCCTCGCGTTGCTCGTCGTCGTCGGCGTCGTCCGGGCGATGTCGTCCGACTGTCCCTCGACGGGCAACAAGCGGGTGCTCGCGGAGGTCCTGGTCCTGGTAGCCGGACTGACCGCCCTCGATTGCATCCCGATCGCTATCCCGTAGGCTGTCGCTCCGATCTCCGAGCCCGGCTTCCCTCTCCCCGTTGCGGATGAGGCGGGCAGGTGCGAAGATGAACGGGATGGCACCGACACAAGAATCCCACCGCCTCGGCCCGGCACCCGCCCTGCTGGTCTTCGAAGGCTCGATGGAGAAAGCGGCGGCCCGGGGCACGATCCTGCTGTATCACGGGTTCAGCGCCTCGAAAGAGTCCAACGTCAAGGAACTCGAGTCGCTCGCGGAGCGCGGCTTCCTTGCCGTCGGCGTCGACAACATCGGCCATGGAAAGCGGCGCTACCCCGACTTCGAGTACCGATTCTTCCAGGCCCACGAGGGCTTCGGCACCGCCTTCATCGAGGCGGTCCAGGCCACCGCCGAGGAGGTGCCGACCGTCGTCGGCGCGCTGGCCGGCCGCGGCCTGGTCAAGCCGGGTCGTCTGGGTCTGACCGGCATCTCGATGGGTGGCTACATCGCCTTCCAGGCCGCACTGCTCGATCGCCGGATCGTCGCCGCGGCCCCGGTGCTGGCCTCTCCATGCTTCCAGGCACCCGCCACCGACAGCCCGCACCTGCATCCCGAGCGCTTCTTCCCGCTGGCCCTGCTGACGCAGAACGCCGGCCAGGACGAACACGTTCCGCCCGAGCACTCCCGGGAGTTCCACAAGGTCTTGAAGCCGCTCTACGCCTCGGCGCCCGAGCGCCTCAAGCACGTGGAGTTCGCCGAGGCCGGCCACTTCATGCCCGAGGCCGACTGGGAGCAGCTCTGGGAGAACCTGCTGACCTGGTTCGAGAAGTTCCTCGACGGCAAGGCGCGGTAGGGGCGGGGCCGGGCGCAGTCATACCTCGGGGCGTGCATCGCTCGATGGTATGCTTTGCATGACGATGCGACCCCTGCAATGCCCCAGCTGCGGCCACTCGCTCGGCGCGATCACTCCCGGACCAGGGGGCCGGAGGACCTGCCCGAGCTGCCATTTCTCCTTCGTGCCGGTGCATTCGGCCGAGGCGGGGCCGGAGGGCATTCTGGAGCGGCTTCCGCTGGTGTTCGGAGTGCTGGTGCTGCTGCCGCTGGTGATCGGGGGGCTGCTCCACTGGTGGGCGCCGGCCCTGCTGCGAGACCTGCTGCGGCCCGCCTTCGGGCCGGGGCAGCGGCGCGAGACGGTGCTGGCCACCGGAACGGGCGAGAACATGGAATCCGGCCGCTCCGAGAAGGCCTCGACGAAGAAGCACCCGAAGACGACGGCGCCGCCCTTTGTTCCGGTGACGCCTCCCGCGCGCCGGTATCCGGCCGTCGTGCAGAAGGTCGTGCCGCTGGCGCCGGGAGTCCTCCCGGACAACTTCCCGCTTCCGGGGACCATCGCCCCGCCGCCGCCGGTGACGCCTCCGGCCACGCTCGAGCTGCAGTCCGAGCCGGCGGGGGCTGACGTGGTCAATGACGCGACCGGCGTCGGACTCGGAATCACTCCCCTGGTGCTGAGCCTGCAGCCTGGCAGCTACCGCCTTCGTTTCTCCATGCCCGGCCGCAGAACCAAGATCGCCGAGGTGAAGCTCGGACCGGGTGACGTCTCGCGGCTGAGCATCTCGCTGAACGACGACGTGCTGCCCGGCCCGGGCCTGCTGCTGCTCGACAGCGAGCCGATCCAGGCCGACGTCTACCGGGACGGCGTGCTGATCGGAGCAACCCCGCTGCAGCTCGAGTTGCCCGGCGGCCAGGACTTTCAGCTGCTGCTGCGCAAGCCTGGCTATGAAGATCTCATCGTGACCGCCCGGGTGCCGTCGGGGGGACGGCAGCGGATCCGCGCGATCCTGCCGGGGCTGACCTCGTTTCTGATGCCGGACGGAACGCCGATGAGCGAAGACATGATGCGGCAGATGACGATGGCGGACGGCACGGCGCCGCCGCTCGGGCCCTACAAGACGGCGCTGCCGGTGCTCGGCTCGGCCAGCAGCCAGAACGTGCTCACCGGGGGCATCTCGCCCGACAGGGAGGGCAATCTCGCGGGCTACGTCCGCTTCGAGGGCACGTTGCCGGCGCTGGAGTTCGTGCCGGTGACGGTCGACCAGGGCGCCTGCGGCACCACGCCTCGCGCCTCCGAGCGCCTGGTGGTCACGGAGAATCGCGGGATGCAGAATGTGGTCGTCTGGCTGGCCGGTGGCGAACTCGACAAGCAGCTGGCGCCGGCGGTCGTGAACTCCTCGCTGCAGATCGTCGACTGCCGTTTCTTGCCGCACGTACAGGCCATTCCGCTCGGGACGACCGTGCAGTTCGGCAACCTGCAGACCGTGGGCTTCCACCTGCTCTTCACCGACCAGCAGAATCTGTCGACCCAGCTGACGCTGGAGGCCAGCCAGAGCGGCCGGCCTCTGGTCTTCAAGGTGCCGGGCATCTATCACGTGACGGAGGCGACGGGCCACCGCTGGATGGAGGCCTTCATCCACGTGATGCCGAGCCCCTACTACGCGATCTCGGACGCCGGCGGGCAGTTCACGCTGCGCGGGGTGCCGAAGGGCTCCTACGTGCTGCGCGCCTGGCACGAGTGGCTGGGCCCCCGCACGTTGCCGGTGAGCGTCGAGGCGGGCCGCACCACGACCGTGGGCGTCACCTATCAGGCGCAGGCGAGGTGACGAGGCGGGGCTCGGTGTCCGGGTCGTTCCGGTGTTCCGGTGGGTGCGCGCGCGGTTCGTGGGGAAACTGGGAGGATCTCGACTTGCCTCTCGGG
>CAZSVK010000115.1:8905-14234 GCA_964610245.1 uncultured bacterium | reverse complement strand
ATCGACTTGCCGGCGCCGTTGGGGCCGATCATCCCGAGGCAGTCACCGTCGGAGAGGCTCAGCGACAAGCCTTCGAACAGCGTGCGGGAGCCATAACTGGCGCTTACGTTCTGGATGGAAAGAAGGACGGGCATCGGGTGCGACCTCGGACGGCAAGAAGATACACGTGGGCAAGGCACTCCACAACCCAGGACCGGGTCTGTCGCGGAAGCGCTGGGCGACTGACAGAGCCGGAGGAAGCTGTCCGCGCGGATCGGCTGTTCTGCGGACATAATGTCTGCTATAATTGATTGATCCGGCGGAGGAAGGCCCGGCGTGCGACGGGTTTCGGGACCGCCGGCCGAGAGAGGGTCGCATGTCGTTCAGTCTGGACAGCCTGAAGCGGAACTTGCGGGTGGCGCGCCTGGATAGGGCTGAAGTGGGGGGCTCCCTGGGCGACCTGGGGACGTTCCTGCCGCTGCTGCTGGGGATGGCGGCCACCAACGGACTGGACTTCGCGGCCTCGCTCTTTTTCGCGGGGCTGTTCAACCTCGTGACCGGCTTGACCTTTGCGATTCCGATGGCGGTGCAGCCGATGAAGGCGATCGCCGCCGTGGCCCTGACCGAGGGGTTGACGGTGCAGCAGATCCTGGCCGCCGGGCTCAGCGTCAGCGCGATCATCCTGCTCCTGGGGCTGACGGGCTTGATCGACTGGGTCAATCGGGCCGTCCCCCGGAGCGTGGTGCGGGGGCTGCAGCTGGCGCTGGGACTGTCGCTGCTGATGAAGGGGCTGAAGATGGTGGCCGACACGGGCGTGGCGATCGGAACCGACAGCTGGGCGTGCGGACTGCTGGCGACGCTCGTGGTGCTGGGGCTGTTCTTCTCGCGGCGCGTGCCGGCCGCCCTGGTGCTGTTCGGGGCGGGCGTGGCGCTGGCGCTGGTTCGCGACCCGAAGGTGCTCTCCTCGCTGAGCCTGGGCTTCTTCTGGCCGCACTGGAGCCCTCCCGCCTGGGGAGATTTCTGGACGAGCTTCCCGAAGGCGGCGTTGCCTCAGATCCCGCTCACGACCCTGAACTCCATCGTCGCCGTCTGCGCGCTGTCGGTCGACCTGTTCCCCGAGCGCCGGGCCGAACCTCGGCCGGTGGCGATCTCCGTGGGGATCATGAACCTGGTGTCGTGCTGGTTCGGCGGAATGCCGATGTGTCACGGGGCCGGGGGGTTGGCGGGTCAGTACCGCTTCGGGGCGCGCACCAACGGCTCGATCCTGTTTCTGGGCGCGGTGAAACTGGCGGTGGCGGTGGCGTTCGGAAGCTCCCTGATGGTGCTCTGCAAGGCGTTTCCGCTCAGCGTCCTGGGCGTGATGCTGGCCTTCAGCGGGATGGAGCTGGCGCTCGTGACCCGGGACCAGACCGCGCGGGCCGATTCCTTCACGATGCTCCTCACGGCCGGCGCCTGTCTGGGGCTCAATAATGTCGGTCTGGGGTTCGTGCTGGGATGGGGGATGGCCGCCTGCTTGAAGTGCCCGGCGTTCCGGGTGGACGACGAACTCTAGCCGGCGGGCCGGCCGCTATCCCGCCGTCATCTGGCCGCCGACGCGGGCCGTCTTCAGCAGGAAGGTGATCGGGCCGTTGGGCGCGACCGTTCCGCCGACGATTGCCTGGACCAGGCCGAGCTTGCGGGCCAGGACATAAGTCGCCGCCACGGTCGCCGGGGGTGCCGACCCGGTGAGATAGGGCTTCGTCCCCACATCGGTGAACTGAAGACAGTCCTGGAACTCGCCGGCACCGGTGTTGGCGCCGATCTGCTGGACGAAGGTGAGCGCTCCCTCGTACCGGGCCAGCGGCTCCTGGGTGTTGCAGTCGTACTGCGTGAGGTTGTACGGGTAGCTGGTGCCGACGTTGATGACCGCCGGCAGCGTGAGCGGCGTCGTGGCGCAGGCCGCCCAAAGCATCTGAACGGTCTGGAGGTTGCCGCCCACCTGCCCGGACAGCGTGCTGTCCGAGATGCCCGAAGCGGTGGCGTACCGGATGGTCGTCTGCAGCGGGACCACACCGCCGCTCCCGTTGCCCGTGATATCGGTGAGCACATGTTGCTCGGAGGCCACGCCTCCGATGACGGTCGAGCGGAGCCAGTCGTAGGAATCGCCGCTGGCGAGCTGGGGCGAGTAGGCGGCCAGGCTGACCGTGGTCGGGAGCGTGCCGGCCCGGCTCACCAGGAGCGTGAGCGTCGTCTGCATCGCCTGCGGGTCGGTGCCGGTGATAGTGATACGGTTCTCGCCCTGCTGCAGGTTGGTGACCAGGCTGATGACGCCCGTCGTCGGCAAGGTGCCGCCGCCGCCCCGATCGTTGACCCAGGTCAGGCGCGTCAGCGGACCCGACAGGGCGAGGTTGAAGATCTCGCCGGCCAGGCTGGTTGCGAAGGAGGTGTTGCCCGAGGGCGTGAGCGTGCCGATCTGCGTGCGCGAGGTGCCGCTCGACGAGACGAATCCGCCGCCGGCGCCGAGCCCGGACGCGGCCTTCGGCTCCGACTTGATCGAGCAGGCGACCGTCAGCAGGACGGCGATCAGCGCCAGCAGCAGGCGGCCGACACCGTCGAACTCAGCAGCCTGCCGGGGACGCCGTCCCCGGTCCCCTGCCAGGGGGGGAGCCCCCCCCTGGACCCGGCAATGAGAAGAAGAGGTGATGTGTGAGAGGCACTCTCGAGGACTCTCATCTGCAAGCGTGGCCACGACTCTCTCCAGTCGAATCACTCAATTCCTGAACAACCCTTGCAGGGCCTTCTGGAGGCCCGTCTTCAGCTCGTCGACGCCCTTCTTGAGACCCTGGATCTGGGCCTGCACGCGGGCGGGGAGGGCCATCAGCTCCGGATACGGCGTGGGCTGGTAGGCGTCGCGAGGCAGCGGCAGCTGGAAGAGGGCCGGAGGGCCGAGCCGCCAGCCCTGGAAGCGCAGCACCAAGCTGTCGCCGGAGGCCTTGCTCATCGTCAGCGTCCGCGGAAGGCCGTCGCCTCCGAGTTCGGCCGTCCAGGTCTCGCCGCGCGAGTTCTTGACCTGGATCGTATCGTCCGTCTCCTTGACCTTGCCCTCCTTGCGGATGCGAGTGGCCATTGCCTTGGCGGGGTTCTCCTTGCCCAGCACCTCCACGGCCGCCTTCACGTCCTTCGGAACGTCGGAAGCTCGCAGGTCGGTCCAGCAGGCGGCCAGCCGTGGCTGGGCGGAGAAGAAGAGCTGGTCCGGGTCGACGATGGCATGCACGTGCGGCTTCATCATCGCGGAGAACCTCAGGTCGCCCTCGAACTGCCCGCCGGTGCCCGCCTTGAATTGCACGCTTGCCTGCTCCAGGGAACTCGTCTTGCCCTTGGCCGAGGTGTGTTCGCCCGACAGGGCAACGTCGAACCCCCGGGCCAGCTTGGCGGTCAGGTCGTCCAGCGTCCCCGCCGTGAGCGGGGCGGCCGCCATCGCCACGGCCAGGGGCAGCAGGGCGGAGCGGAATAGAGCGAGCGAAGCATGGTTCCTCATGTCTCCAGTCTATCACCGGGGCCCCGCCGACTTCGCGGCGTTGACTCCCGGAGGCGGCCCGATGTATTGTGACCGCACTCACCAAAAGTCACGTCGTGAGCAGTCCTGGTCTTGACGATCCTCGCGGATCATGGTAAAACTCCACGCTGTTCGCGACGCGAACGGCACCGACCGGTCACGGAGCGTGGCCGAAAGGATGGGCGCGAGCCTCTTGCAGCGGCGAATCGCCATCGGAGGAGCAACAGGCTTTCTGGGCTCCTACCTTTGTGCCTGGTTTCTGCGCGAGGGGTGGGAGGTCGTGGCTGTCGCGCGCGATTGCCGCGAACAGGGGGCTGACGCCCGCGTCCGGCGGTCGCTGACCGAGATCCCCGACTTTCGCGAGCTTCCGCTCGACCGGTTGCAGGTGCTGGGGTGGGATCTCCCCGACGGGCCGGTGCCCGAGAAGGCCGGCAGCCTTCTCGCCGGCACGCCCTTCATCAACACCATTGCCTCGCTCAAGCACGGCGAGCACCACCGGGCCGAGATCCTCCACACCAACGTCGAGGGAACCCGGCGTCTGCTGGAGGGGTTGGTGGCCTGTGGCGCGGGCAAGCTGCACCACATGAGCACCGCGTTCGTGTGCGGCCAGGCTGCCGGCGAACTGCGCGAGCGGGAAGCGGTGCTCGACCCGGCGGCTTTCAACAATCTGTATGAAGAGTCGAAGGCGCAGGCTGAGCGGCTCTTGCTCGCCCAGAGCGACCTGCCGGTCGACATCCTGAGGCCGAGCATCATCGTGGGCTCGTCGCGAACGGGATGGGCCAAGAATTTCACGGGCTACTACGCCCTGTATGCGGTGCTTCGTTCGGCGCTCGAGCAGGTGCGGGCGGCGTTCGGTGGCCGATCGATCGACTACCTGCCGCTGCGCTTGCCGGGAGTGCCGTGCGCCTGCACCGACATCGTGCCGGTCGATTACGTGGCCGAGCTGACAGGCCGCCTGGTGCAGGCCGATCTGGAGGGACGGGTGCCCGAGGGGACGGGGCGCATCCTGCACATCGTGAGCAGCCAGGTGAGACGGACCTCCGCCTTCTTCCTGGACGCGGCGCAGAGGCACCTGGGTTTCACCGGGGCCCAGTTCGTCCCTCCGTCGCTCATCAGCAATCCCCACCCGCTGGAGCGCTGGTGCGCCTCGCGGCTGCGCTTCAACAACGCCTACACGGTGCGCGACTACCGCTTCCGCGACGACTGCGTGAAGCAGCGGCTCGACGGCCGGCTGCCGGTCGGCCTCGACGCCGACGCGGTCGTGATGGCTCGCATCAACGATTTCTTTGCCCGCAGCCTGACGGCCTCGGCGGCCGCCGAGCCTCCCAGGATGGAGCCCGAGAAGATCTCCTTCCTGGCGAAGAAGCTGTCGGAGCATCCGGAGTTCACGAGACGAAACGAGATTGACCGCAAGCCCACGGCGGCGGCCCGCCCGGACACGGCGGACGCTTCCGCGGGAGCGGAGCGAGACAGTACACTGCTCTGGTAACCGTTACATCCTCGGGATATGGCAAGGAGGCCTCGGATAATGGCCAGTACTAGATGGTTGAAGGGTTTTGTGGTGGTGGGGGTGCTGGTGGCGTTCTTCGCCATGCTCCCGGGTATGATGCAGGCCGAGCCCGCGGGCACCGCCCAGCCGGCCGTGACCGCGCAGGCCGACCCGGCCGATGCCGCTCCTGCGGCCGCGCCGGCGGACGACGATGAAGGCGCCGCGGGTGGCGCCGTCGAAGGTGACGCCGCGGCTTACATCGCCAAGGCCAACGAAGAGCTGCTCAAGCTCTCCGACGGCGAGGTTGCGGTCCCGCATTTCAGGTC
>CAZSVK010000115.1:0-8895 GCA_964610245.1 uncultured bacterium | reverse complement strand
CGAGGAAGCGATCGAGTGCTACGATAGGTCCATCGACTCCGACCCGAACAACGACCTGATGGCGGCCACGCTCATCAACCAGAAGAAGACCATCGACGCCTCCACGCTGGCCTCCGAAGAGCAGCTCAAGCTCTCCACCCTCGAGCCGGGCAGCCCGGCAGCCAACGAGGCGATTCTGCAGGCTTACAAGCTGGTCGCCCACGGCTTCCACCAGTTCCCGCGCGACCCCGCTCTGACGGTGGCCTACGCGGCGATGAAGCCGATCCAGATCTTCCGTAGCTTCGGCTGGCGCATCCAGGGCTTCCTGATTCACAGCCCGCTCGACTACCGGCGCTACAAGAACTTCGTTCGCCGCAGCTACGAGCAGTGGAGAATCACCGAGAACCGCGCCGGCATGCACTGGATCCGCTGGTTCAACGACACGCCCGCCGACGCCGCCTACGACGTCGAGAACAGCAAGTTCGCCAACTCCAAGGAGTTCTCGCTCTTCCCGAACGGCGAGAAGATGCAGGAATTCCTGGCCACGGAAGCCTTCCCCGAGCTGGACAACATCGCCCAGGCTCTCGAGGCCAACGTCGTCAAGCGCTCCGAGGACTTCAGCTTCTCGTGGGACCTCCGCTCGGGCTTCAGCAACTGGGCCCTCCAGGGCGGCGGCCTGCAGCCCTCCGACGAGAGCCCGGTCAAGCGCATCGGCCGCTCCGAGGGGCTCGTGCTCGCGTCGATGTATCGCACCTGGATCGGCTGGGCGAAGATCTTCTGCGCCTACAATTTCAACTCGTTCTTCAAGGTCCGCAGCCGCTTCAACGAAGGCAAGGCCTTCAACGAGATGGCCGAGATCGTCAAGCAGTTCACGCTGCCCGACCTGTTCAAGCTCTGGAACAAGAACGACGCCAAGGGCGTGCTCGACGGCAAGGCGTTCATCAAGTCGTCGCAGTCCGACCTGCTGGCCAGCCTCGCCATCATCGAGGAGCTGAACAACACCCAGTTCGCCAAGGGTGACGAGAACCCCGGCGGCCGCTGGTTCGACTACAACACGCTCAAGCCGTGGAGCGGTCGCATCACCAATCTCCTCAACGAGATGCGCGCCCTGCTCTCGGGCCCCATCGCGCTCGAGGATTCCTGGAACAAGAAGCGCTTCACGGTCAACCTGGCCGGCTGGTTCGACAATCCCCCCGCCGACCTGACCATGTTCCTGCCCACCAAGATCACGAGCAACCAGGACGTCACGCGCTACGCTCCGTTCTTCGAGAGAATCGAAGTCCGCTCGCAGCTCGCCAAGACCTTCGGCGTCGATCTCCGCCACCTGCTGAGCCCGCGGCAGAACGTCGACCTGCTCGACCTGAACATGCACCCTGACTGGCAGCCCACCAACGATCCGGGGTCGTGGCGCGACTTCACGTTCAATGGCCTCTTCCCCGAGGCCAGGGATCGCGACGGCGTGCTGAAGGGCCTCTATACGCTGAGCAACAGCCGCAGCGGCCTCGCCAGCTACCAGACGGTCTGGGGCCTCGTGTTCGGAACGCTCTTCTGGACGAACTGACGCCAGTGAGCGATTGGGCCGATAGAAGGGCTCCAGCAGCCCTGGCCGGTCCGGTCATCTCCGCTTCCGCCGGGGCGGCCGCTGCAGCTAGCAGCGCGCTCGCCCCGGCGGCAGCGCCGTGGCACTCTCCCCATCCCGGCGAAGCCCGGGAGCTGGTCGTCGTCAATCGCCACGCGCTGCGGGCCCCACACGGGCGCCACATCGGGGTCCTGCACCGCAGGTTCCCCGAGGCGGTCTTCGCGGAGCCGGACCTGGCGCAGCGCATGCTCCAGGCGACGGTCGCCGGCCAGTCGGCCTTCGATCGCGTCATCGTCACCGGCGGCGATGGCACGCTCAACCGTTTCCTGAAGCCGATCCTCGAGGCGCAAGCCGCGGTGACTCTGGTGCCCGCGGGCACTGCCAACGACCTCGCTCACGAGATCGGCCTCGCCGGTCCCGGGGCCCCGCCGGCCGCACCGCACGAGCGGGAGATCGATGTGCTCATGGCGGGCTCCCATCCTTTCATCACCGTCGGCTACCTGGGCTTCGGTTCCGAGGTCGTCACGGCGGTCAACCGCTGGCGGCGGCTGCCCTGGTCGCGTCCGCTGCAGGTGGTGCTCGGGAAGTTCATATATAACCTCGGCGTTCTGTGGATCGCCGCGCTGCGGTCGCTGCCCGTCTACCACCTGCGGATCACAGCCGGAGGGCGCACGACCGAGCTTCGAACCGCGCTGGTCGTCGTCGCCAACCAGCCCAGGGTGGGCGGCACGATGACGCTCGCCCACGGCACCCGCAACGACGACGGCTCCTTCCGCCTGCTGGCCTTCCGCCACACCGGCGGCCTGGCGCTGCTCCGGGCCATCGCCGCGCTGTGCCGCGGGGTCGAGCCCGCCGAGGCCGGCGTCGAGAGCTTCGAGGCCGCCAGCGCCGTCGTCGAGAGCCTCGACGGCAAGCCCTTCCTCTTCTGCGCCGACGGCGAGGAGTTGGTCGAGGGCCCGCGCCTGGAACTGGGCGTGCACCCGCGCAAGCTGCGCCTGCAGGTGTAAGGCAGGGGTTAGGGGTTAGGGGTTGGGGGTTGGGGGTTGGGGGTTAGGCGCCGGGCCACGGCCCGCACCGTGATGTCGGTTTCGCCAGGCGGGACGCTCTTGCCTCGCTGCACGCAGCCGACCTTGGCCGGGCTCCCTCCTCGCGAGGCGGACACGGTCTCGTCGCCCCACTGGAGCGGGAGGTACGCCGTTCCCGCTGACCGCCAACCCCTAACCCCTAACCCCTAGCCCCCGACACCTGACGCGCGGTAGCTTCTGGACGTGCCTTCCGCGCAGGTCAACGTCGATCCGGCGCCGCCGGCGGTGCCGCCCGTTCGCAGCCTCGAGGAGATCGTCCACGCGGCGCGCGACCAGTCCTATCGATTGGCCGAGATTCCGTGGCGCGCGCCGGACCCCGCGAAGCTCCAGGCGCCGGAGAGCATGACGCACCTGGCCTTCAGCCCGGCCTACGGGATGCTCTCGCCGGAAGAGAAGCTCACCTACAACCAGGCGCACGCTCGGGGTGTCTGCGAGCAGTTCATCTTCCTCGAGGAGGGACTGTTCGTACCTGCACTCCGGAGCCTGCTGCGATCCGGCGGACGTCGCTTGCCCGCGTTGCTGCGCCAGGCCTGCGAAGCGTTCATCGAGGAGGAGGTCAAGCACTCCGCGATGTTCTGGCGCGTGCTGCGCGAGGTCCGCCCCGAGCTGTACGAGGCCGGCAAGCTCGACGTCTACCGGCTCGGCCCGGTGGAGCGACGGTTCCTCGACTGGACCGCGGCCTTGCCCGGCCTGTTCCTCTGGTGGATCTGGATCGCCGCCCTGTTCGAGGAGAAGACCCTCGACTTCCATCGAAAGCACCAGGCCGAGCGCGACAAACTGGACGAGCTGTTCGTGGCTGTCCATCGGTACCACGCTCTCGACGAACTGCGCCACCTCCAGACCGACGAGCACTTCCTCGAGCTGCTCTGGAAACCGGCCCCTCGGTGGAAACGGGCCGCCAACGCCGCGATCTTCCGCCGCATCATGTGGGCTTTCGTCCACCCGCGCCGAACCCTCGAGGCCTCCATCTCCGAGACGGTCCGGCGCCATCCGCGCCTCGAGCCCTACCACGAAAGGCTCCTGGCGGCGGCCCGCGGCGTCGCCGGCGACCGGCAGTGGCACGAGGCCACCTACAGTCGGCGGACCTTGCCCCGCACGTTCGCCCTCTTCGACCGCTTCCCCGAGATGGCCTCGATGGCCGAGCTGCTGCCGGCCTACCAGCCCCTGCCCCCTGCCCCCTGACCCCTGTCCCTCGGCTATACTCCTGCCGAGCCATGCCGCAGCCGTCGCCGGATTTCGGAGCCATGCCGGGGGGAGGGATCGAGTGATCGCTTCGCGGGCCGACCTCCTGACGCTCTACCGGCGACTGATGGTCCGCTCGGTCTCGGGCGGCGCGCTGGCGGCCCTGCTCCTCGTGCAGGTGCTGCTCATGGGTGTCCCCGGGGTTGCGGACGGGCTGCTCGACACACTGCTTGCAGGCCTGCTGCTGGGAGTGGGCGCGGTGGTCGACGTGCGCCGCCGCATCGAGAAGGATCTCCTGGCGGGCCGCGTCTTCTCGGACCTGCTGCAGTTCGGATTGCCGACCTACGCTGTGGTGGCCAACCTGGCGGCCCTTGCCCAGCCGGCGGGCCTCTTCAGCGTCACCGTCCTCGTGGCCCGGAGCGTGCTCTCGCTGCAGGACGCGGCGCTCATCCACCGGGTGCACCGGGCGCTCGAGACCGCGCCTTCCGGCGGCCTGCCTCGTCTGCGCCGGACGGCGCGTCCGGCCCAGCCGCTGCCGCGCTCGCCCGACGTGATGCTGCTCTCGGTCGACTCGGGCGGGACCCCGCGCTGCCCGGTCTGCGGCGAGGACGTCGTCGCCGACGAGATCCGCTGTGCCGACTGCCAGACCCCGCATCACGCCGATTGTTTCCGCTACAATGGCGCCTGCGGCATGTATGCCTGCGGGGGGCGCCCGCCGTCCCGGTGAGCGCGTTTCGAGGAGTCGGAATGTCCGGTGAGTCTGTCGAATCGACCGTCCTGATGCGCTCCGGCCGCGGATGCGTGCGGCTGCGACGCCCGCGCGGGTCGCGGGTGCTCGAGCCTGCGACGGCCAGCCCCGCGACCGCCGTCGAGGCCGCCGTCGAGTCGGCCCTGGCCTCGCCGATCGGTGGGCCGCCGCTGGAGCAGGCGCTGCACGGCCGCGACTCGGTCGTCATCCTGGTCCCCGACAAGACCCGGCACGCCCACACGCCCGTCTTGCTGCGCGTGCTGCTCCGCCGCCTGGCCGCCGCCGGCATCGGCAGGGCAGGGGTGACCGTCGTCGTCGCCGCCGGTGACCATCCCCAGCACACGCCGGAGGAGCTGGCCGAAGTCGCCGGGCCGGAACTCCCCGCGGGCGTGCGAGTCGTCGAGCACCGGGCGTCGGACGAGGCCTCCTGCGTCGAGGTGGGCCGAACGCCGCGCGGAACGCCGGTGCGCGTGAACCGGCTGGTCGCGGCCGCGCCGGGTCTGATCCTCACCGGCGCGGTGAGTCACCACTACTTCGCCGGCTTCGGCGGCGGGCCCAAGGCGGTCTTCCCCGGTGCCGCCGCCCGCAGCTCGATCCGGGCCAACCACGGCCTGGTGATCGCGGACGGCGACAAGGATCCTCGTGCCTGCGCCGGCCGGCTCGACGGCAATCCGGTCCACGAAGACCTCTGCGACGCCGCCTCGCTCGTCGCCCCGGCCTTTCTCGTGAACGTCGTCAACGACGGCGACGACCGCGCCCTCGCTTTCTTCGCGGGCCACTGGCGCGCCGCCCACCGGGCTGGATGCGCCTTCCTGGAACAGGCCGCCGGCGTCGCGGCCGAGCCCGGCTCCTTCGACCTGCTCGCGGTCTCGGCGGGTGGCTACCCACATGACCTGAACCTGGTGCAATCTCACAAGGCGATCGACCGTTGCGCCCCTCTGCTGGCTGACGGCGGCCGGATGCTGGTCCTGGCCGAGTGCGCCCAGGGTTACGGAGACCCCGACCTGGAGCAGAGGCTGCTGGAAGCGGATGAGCCTGGCCTGCTGCGCCTGCTCTCCACCGCCTTCGTGGTGAAGGCCCACACCGCGCTCTGTCTGCTGCGGAAGGCCCGCCGACTGCGCATCTCCGTCGCCGGCCGGCTCGCGCCCGAGCCGTTGCGGGCGGCCGGGATGCAACTCGCGCAGGAGCCCGCCCTCGCCTGGGAGCAGCTTCTGGCCGAGGCGGGCGGCGCGACGCGGGTCGGCTTCGTCCCGGCGGGTCACTTCATCGTTCCGTCGGCGGCCGGCCCGGCCGGGGAGGCCTGACCCCGTTGGCCCCCGAACCCGCGCGCAACAACGGCCCCTGGCCCGTCGCCCTCCTCGTTTGCTGCCTGCTGGTCGTGGCAGCGGGGGTGGCCGGTCATCGCGCCGGCGTGACCCGTCAGGAGGCCGCTCGGATACTGGCTGCCGGCAAGGCCGAGCGAGAGCAAGCCACGGCCGGGCTCGAGCAGGCCCGTCGTGAGACGCGCGTGGCTCTGGCGTCGGCCCGGCAGGCCAACTCGCGAAGGCTCACCGCCGAGGCCCGCCTCGCCGAGCCGCGCGACTCGTCTCTGGCGCTGTTGCTCGCCGCCGAGGCCTGCGGCGACACGACGGGCGCGTATCCGGCGACCTTGCCGGCGGCTCAGACGCTGCTGGACGTGATGTCGCAGGTGCGAGGCCGGCCCTGCATCAGGCACGACGGCCCCATCGAGTGCTCGGCGATGGCGCCCGATGGCCGGGTCCTGGTCACCGGCTCGAGCGACGCCACGGCCCGCGTCTGGCCCCTGCACGACGCGGATCCGGCCGCGGGCGTGCGGGTGCTCCGAGGCCACTCCGGGCCGGTCTGGGGCGTCACCTTCACCCCCGACTCCCGGAGGGTCGTGACCGCCAGCGCCGACGACACGGCCTGTGTCTGGGACCTCGAGCTGGCCGATCCGTCAGCCGCGCCGGTTGTTCTTCGGGGCCACAGGGGCGACGTGACCTGCGTCTCCGCCAGCCGATTCGGCCGGAAGCTGGCCACCGGCAGCGACGACCGCACCATCCGGATCTGGAGCCTGGGCGCGGCCGATCCGGCCTCCTTGCCGATCGTTCTCACCGGTCACGGGGGCGGCGTGCTGGCCGTCGCGATGGCCCCCGACGGCAACACGGTCGTCTCGGGCGGCGACGATTCGACCGTCCGGATCTGGCGACTCGATGCGCCCGATCCATCGGCCTCGTGCAAGGTGCTCACCGGCTTCGAGGGCGCCGTGCCGGTGGTGATCCTCAGTCCGGATGGCCGGCGGCTGATCGCCGGCTCCTGGGACCGCACGCTGCGCGTCTGGAACCTCAACGGGTCGGACGGCGCCGCCGGGGAGGCGTTCGTGTGGAACGGCTACGGGGCTGCCGTGAAGGATCTCGCGATGAGCCCCGACGGCCGCACGTTGCTCACCGGCGGGCTCGACGACTTCGTGCATCTGTTCGAACTCTCGGCGCTGTCGCCGCTGGCCGACGCGATGCTCCTGCGGGGCCACGAGGGCGCCGTCGTCTCGGCCGCGCTCGGCGGCGAGGGCACGCTGCTGCTCACCGGCAGCGCCGATCGAACCGCCCGCGTCTGGGAGCTGACCTCCGCAAACCCGTCGGCCCGAGTGCTTCGCGGGCACGACGGTCCCGTCACGCTGGCGGCACTCACGCCCGACGGCCAGCGGGCCGTGACGGGCTGCGCCGGGAGCCGGTCGGCGCGGCTGTGGGACCTGGCCCGGCCGTCGGCGGCGCCGTGGACCGTCGCGCTGAGGGGCCACAAGCTGGCCATCACTGCGCTGGCGGCGCATCCGGACGGCACGCTGCTCGCCAGCGGCAGTCTGGATTGCACCGTGCGGGTCTGGGACCTGACCCGACCGGTGCCGCACGCACGGCTGCTGGGCGGCCACCAGGCGGCAGTGACCGGACTGAGCTTCGTTCCTGGTACGACGTTCCTGGCCAGCTCGAGCGACGACGGCATCGTCCGGCTATGGGACCTGGCCGCTCCCGACCCGGCCGCCACCGCACGCGCCCTGCGAGCGGCCGGTCAGCCGGTGATGTCGCTCGCCGCCAGCGAGGACGGGAAGCGGCTGCTCGCGGGAGGCTCCGACGGCCTGGCGCGCGTGTGGAGCTTGGGCGAGCCCCCGGAGGGGGCGAGCGGGTGCAGGGGCGGAGCCCCTGCTTCCAAGGATGACGGCGCAGCACGCGGAGCGGGCGAACCCGATCCGGCCGTGAGCTGCATCGTCTTGCCGGGCCGGGATGGAGCGATCCGAAGGGTGGCGTTCGACGCGACCGGCCGCTGGGCCGCCACGGCGAGCGAGCAGGGCGGCGCGATGGTCTGGGACCTGGCGGCGCGCGACCCGGCCGCCGGGCCCCTCGTGCTGCGGGGGCACGAGGAACGGCTGGAGGCGCTCGTCTTCGTGCCCGGTACGCGCAAGCTGGCGACGGCCGGCGGCGACCGCACCATCCGAGTGTGGGATCTGGCAGCGGCCGACCCGCAGGCATCGATGCGGGTGCTCCAGGGACACGGCGACTCGGTCAAGTCGATGGTGGCCACGCACGACGGCCGCCGGCTGGTGACCGGGAGCGGCGACCGCACGGCGCGGATCTGGGATCTCTCGGCGCCCGACCCGGCGGCTTCCGTCCGCGTCCTGGGCGGACACGAGAACCCGGTGCTGGTGGTGGCGGTCTCTCCCGACGACGCGCGGTTGGCGACGTTGGGTTCCGACAACACCATCCGCCTGTGGGACCTGACGGCGCGCGACCCGGGCGCGGCGAGCGCGGTGCTCCGCGACGAGTCGAGCCTGGCCCCGGTGCTCTGCATCACGGCGGGCCACAAGCGGCTGGTCACCGGCACCGCCGACGGCGAGATCTACCTCTGGCCGCTGGAGGCGCAGGATTTCCGCGCTCTCGCCGGCCGGCTGGCCACGCGCAATCTCTCGCCCCAGGAATGGCTCGCTCATCTCGAGCCCGAGCCCTACCGGGCGACCTTTCCGGGCCTTCCTTGACTCGCCTGGTGGCCGGTCCTAGCATGGCCCTACCCCGGACGGTCGTGCCGGGCGCCTGGACCGCAAGGATCGTTTCGATGTCCGAGAAGCTCGCTCTGCTGGGTGGCCAGCCGGTAGTCCCCAAGGGGTTGGCCGTGCGCTGGCCGGTCATCACCGCCGAGGACAAGCAGGCCGTGATGGAGGTACTGGATCGAGGCATCCTCTGGGGTCCCTACGCCCCCGCCGTGAAGGCGTTCGAGACCGAGTGGGCCAGCTACCTGGGGTGCAAGTACGCTCTGATGACCAACTCGGGCACCGCCGC
>CAZSVK010000114.1:0-14289 GCA_964610245.1 uncultured bacterium | reverse complement strand
CGCCACACCTTCGAGGTGCCTGCCGCCGACGGTGTCGTCGCGAGGCGGCAGCTCTACGACGTCGACGGCGCCACCCAGCTCGCCGGCACGACCGCCGCGGCCGACGTGGCGGGCGCCTCCTCCGCGCGGCTCGTCGATTATCCCATCGGCTCTTCGGGCACTTACTACCTGAAGGTCTCGCAGAGCACGACCCTGGGCGCCGCGCAGCCCCGCTACGAGTACTCCATCCGCGCCTCCGAGACGGCGATCGTCGCCCGGGTGAGCGGTTCGAACACGTCCGGCGCCGCCAACCTCACCGTGACGTTTAGCAACTCCAGCATCGGGGCGCTGTCGACCTATCTCTGGGACTTCGGCGACGGAACCACCTCGACCAGTGCCAGCCCGCAGCGCGTCTACACCTCGGCGGGCAACTACGTCGCTCGCCTGACGGTGAACGGCTCCTATCTCTCGAACGCCCTCGACGTGACCGTCACCGGCACGCCGGCCGCCGATCACGCCTCCTCGGCCGGCACCACGCAGGACCCGCGCGACACCCTGGTGGTCGACGGGCCGCCGCTGACCGGCTATCTCACCGACGAGTACGACTGGTTCCGCGTGGCGGTGACCGCCTCGACGACCTACGCCGTGGACGTGCTGCAGGGGACGCTGCACGGCGCCGAGGTCCGGGTCTACTCCCCGTCGGACCTTGTTAACGCCATTGTTAGCAACTACCGGCCCGCCGCCGACTACACCCGGGCGGCGCACGCGGTGTTCACGCCGGGCCAGACCAACACCTACTACGTGCGGGTGGTCCGCAACACCGGGCCGGCCGGCGGTTACAGCGTGCGCGCCCGCACCATCTCGTCGCTCCCCAACCTGAAGGTGACGGTGCTCTCCGGGCCGTCGTCGCTCGCGGTGAGCCAGCCGGGCGACTACTGGGTCACGGTCTCCAATCCCACCTCCCAGGCGGTCACGCAGCCCTTCACGGTGGCCCTCGGAGCGGGCAACAACACCGACTTCGACACGACTGCGCGATACGTGAAGGAGCGGACCTTCTGGGACGGAGTGGCGGCCAACTCGAGCGTGACGATTCCCGTGCGGGCGTGGTTCCCGCCGTCGATGACCGGCTCCAAGAAGCTGTTCGGCATCGTGAACCGGACCTTCGCGGTCGCCGAGACCGACTACAACGACAACATCCTGCAGCAGGGGACCGTCTCGCTCGCTCAGCGCAGCAGGCCTCCGCGCGTGACCGCCGGCCCGGAGAGGTCGGCCGCCTCCGGCTCGCAGGTCGCGCTCTCGGCCGCGGCGTTCGACCCCGAGGGGGGGGCGCTCGGTTACTCGTGGAGGCAGTTGTCGGGCCCGGAGCAGGTCACCATCTCCGGGGCGAGCCAGGCGGCGGCGAGCGTCACGCCGAGCGCCATCGGACGGTATCGCTTCCTGGTCACCGCGAGCGACCCCCAGGGGCTGCTGGCGACGGCGCCGCAGGACGTCTGGATCTACCAGGCGGTGAACGCCACGCTCGACGTGCAGAGCACGACCTCCTCCGGTTCGCCCATCATCCAGCGCAAGACCGACTTGCCGGTCTCGTTCACGGCCCGCAACGTGGGCGGCCACCTGGCCCGGATCGACTCGGCCCGGCTGAAGTTCCGCCAGGGTGCGGTCGATGTCAGCTCGTACTACACGGTGCGGCTGCGCTCGGGCGGGGCCTCCGCGCTGCAGACGGCGGCCGGCGCCACCTGGTCGTTCGACGTCGACATCGGCGCCTCCGCGCCGCCGGGCGGCACCACGGTCGACGGCTGGCTGACCGGGGTGGACGCCGCCACGAACAGCGCGATCTCGGACGACACCTCCGCCGGGAGCTTGAGCTGGAACGTGCTGGCGGCCGCGACCGCGACCATCGGCTCGGCGAGCATGCCGTCTTCCGCGACCCAGGGTCAGACCTTCGTGGTCGAGGTGCCGGTCCAGAACTCGGGCGACGCGGCGGCCAACGGGATGACCTCGACGCTGTCGTTCTCCGGGAGCGGGCTCAGTGTCGCGCCCCGCGCCAATCCGACGAGCCTCGCGGCCCACTCCTCCGGCCTGTTCATCTTCGACGTGACCGTCTCGGCGGGGGCCTCCGCGGGAGCGCGGCAGGCCAGCTTCCAGGTGTCGGCCACCGATTCGCTCAGCGGGCTGGCGGTGGCTTCGTCCAACCCGAACCTGGCGACGGTGACGGTCCAGGTGCCGCCGCAGCTGAAGATCGTGAGCCTCAGTTCGTCGCACGCCTCGGTCTCCATCGGGCAGAGCGTCCCGGTGACCGTGCAGGTCCGCAACGACGGCGGCGCGCCGATTGCGTTCACCGCGGAGAGTCTGCAGGTCTCGAACTCGCACGCGACCGCGGCAGGGCTGGCCGTGAGCCAGACGCTCGCGGGCGGCGGCGCGACGGCCTCGTTCTCGTTCAGCCTGCGCGGGGTGAGCGAGGGCAGCGTGTCGATCACGAGCGCGACCTTCAGCGCAACCGACGCCAACCTCGGGACCCCCGTGGCCGTGTACTCCAATCTGGCCTCCTCTGTTAATGTCGAAGTTGTGCAGGGGCCGGCGTTGAAGGTCGTCTCGATCGTGCCCGCGCGTTCGACCGTCAGCGTCGGACAGACGATCGACGCCACGGTGGTGGTGCGCAACGACGGCGGCGCCACGGCCGACCTCCGGGGCGAGACGCTGGTCTTCTCGGATGGCACGAAGCTCTCGGCCCCGGCGCTCACGGCGGTGCGAAGCCTGGGCGGCGGCGGCTCGGAGCTGGCCTCGTTCACGTTCAGCGTGACCGGCATGGCCTCCGGCTCGTCGCAGCTCACCAGCGCGACGTTCGACGCGGTGGACGCCAACTCGGGCGGAGCGGTGCCGCTCGCGGCGAACCTCGCCACCGCCCAGCTCGTCGAGGTGCAGACCCTGCCCTCGCTCGAACTCACCGGCCTCACGCCCTCGCGGACGGTGCTGACGGTGGGCCAGGCGATCGCCGTGACCGCCGCCGTCCGGAACACGGGGCAGTCGCCCGTGCAGTTCAGCGGCGGGCGGCTGGTCAACTCGGCGGCGGCGCTCTCGGCAACCTCGACGACGACGTCGATCCTGCTCGCGGGCGGGGGACAGACGAGCTTCCAGTTCACGGTGACGGGAGCGAGCGCCGGGGTCGGGACGATCACGACGGCGACCTTCACGGCCCGCAACGCCAACACCGGCCAGACCATCCCTCTGGCGGCGAACACCGCCTCCCCGATGACGTTGACCGTGCAGAGCCCGCCCTCGCTGCGAATCGATGAGATCTTGGTCAGCAAGAGCCTGGTCAACGCCGGGCAGAGCCTGACGACGACCGTCACGGTCCGCAATCAGGGCGGGGCCGGCGCCAGCCTCACTCGCGAGACGCTGGTGTTCGCCGGCTCCAACCTGGTGGCGGCGGCCCTCAATCGCTCCGTCACCCTGGCCTCGGGGCAATCGACGGGATTCTCGTTTCCGACGACCGGCGTGGGCGTCGGGATCACCTCGGTGACGAGCCTGACCGTGTTGGCCACCGACGTCAACAGCGGCCGGACGATCGGGATCGCCGCGAACCCGGCCGGTGCCAAGAGCGTCACGGTCCAGTCACCGCCCGGCTTCAAGATCATCGGCATCGCCAGCTCGAAGAGCAGCCTGAGCGTGGGACAGACGTTCCAGGTGACCGTGTCGGTCCGCAACGACGGAGCCGGCGGCATCGACGTCACCAGCGAGAACCTGACCCTGGTCGGCGGCAAGCTGACGGCGCCGGGTCTGACCGAGACCCGCTCTCTCTCGGCGGGAGGGGGAGCGGCCAGCTTCACCTTCACCGTCACCGCGGCGAGCGCCGGGAGCAGCACCATCTCGTCGGCAACGTTCACGGCCGTCAACCAGGGCATCGGGACGCCCGTGCCGCTCGTGGCCAACCAGGCGGTCCCGGTCGGTATCTCCGTGCTCGCTCCGCCGTCGCTGGTGCTGGTCTCGATCTCGCCCGCCCAGGGCACCATCAGCGTCGGACAGGCGATCCCCGTGACGGTCACCCTGCGAAACGACGGCGAGAGCACGGCCCGCATCACGGCGGCGAACCTCTCGGCGGCCGGGCTCACCATCCCCTCGCTCGGCTCGACGGTCGACCTCGCGGGCTCGGGCGCTTCCCATGCCTTCCTGTTCGCCGCGACGGGCTCGAGTGCCGGAACGTCGACGTTATCTACGGCGACCTTCACGGCGGTCGACGCCGGCAACGGGCGCGCGGCCCAGCTCGCCTCGAATCAGGCCCCGTCCCGGACGGTGACGGTGCAGACGGTTCCCTCGCTCAGGCTGGTATCGCTGCTCGCCTCCGCCACGAGTGTCTCGCTGGGCCAGACCATTTCCGTGACGGCGACGGTCAAGAACGAGGGTGGGGCCGGCATCCGGTTCACTCGCGAGGAACTCATCTTCTCGACCACGGGGCTCTCCTCGCCCACCCTGCAACTCACCCCCACGCTGGCCGGCGGTCTGACCGCGACGTTCCAGTTCACCGTCACCGGGGTGTCCGCCGGGGCTTGCACCATCACGAGCGCCGCGTTCGCCGCCGCGGACGCGAACACCGGCGGGACTCTGCCGATCGCCACGAACAGCTCTTCCTCGACGGTGGTGACGGTGGTGGCCGCGCCGTTGCTCAAGCTCGTCGGCCTCTCGGCAACCCGCTCTTCCGTCACCGTGGGCCAGACCTTCCAGGCGACCGTGAGCCTGCGAAACGACGGGACCGCCGCGGCGAACCTCACGGCGGCCCAGCTCCAACCGGGCGTCACTCGACTGTCGATCCCCTCCGTGACCCAAGCGCGCACCGCCGCCAGCGGGGGCGGCCTCGCGAGCTACACCTTCGATTGCACGGCGACCAGCTCGGGACAGGTCTCGCTCACCACGGCGGCGATCACCGGCACCAACGCGAGCAACGGGCAGCCGATAGGGCTCGTGGCCAACACCGCCACCGCGGTCAACCTGACGCTGCAGCAGCCGCCGCGCCTTCGAGTGACCGGGCTCTCGCCCAGCCGCACCAGTCTCTCAGTCGGACAGACCCTCGTGCTCACGATCACCGTGCGGAACGAAGGTGAGGCGACGATGCGGCTGAGTTCCGCCGCGCTGGCGTTCACCACCGCGGGCCTGGCGCCGGTGGCCTCGACGGTGCTCGCGGACGTTACGGGCGGGAACTCGGTCTCTCTTCCCGTGACCCTGCGGGCCGTGCAACCCGGAACGGTCGGCATCCCCGGAGCCACCTTCACGGCCATCGATCTGAACACCGGCCTGGCCCCGGCGGTGCTCACGCAATCGGCCTCGGGCCAGAGCCTTCACGTGCGGACCCCGCCCAGGCTCAGGCTCCGGTCGCTCGCCAGCTCCCGGGCAACCGCCAGCGTCGGGCAGACCTTCCCGGTGACCGCGGTGCTGGCCAACGACGGCGAGGACGGCGCCCGGATCGACCGCTTCGGAGTCCGGTTCACCGGCGCGGGGCTCTCCCTGCCTGACGTGACCACCTCGCGCTCGCTGGAGGGCGGCGGGCTAACGACCGCCTACACGCTCCAGGCCACGGTCCAGTCGGTGGGGACCGCCAGTCTCACCAGCGCGGTGCTCGAGGCGGTGCCGCTGGTCGGCGGGGCCGCGCTCGGCCTCGATCGGAATGACGCCAGCCCGGTGCCGCTCGAATTGCAGTCGGTGCCCGCGCTCAGGCTCACGTCGCTCTCCGCGAGCCGCACCGTGCTGAGCACCGGCCAGTCGTTCGAACTGAGGCTGACGCTCGAGCACGGAGGGGGTGCGCCGGTGACCCTGAACTGGGTCTCGCTCCTGGTGAGCGCGACCAAGGTCATCGCGCCGGTCCTGTCGCCGGCGGTCAGCCTCGACCAGACCCACCCCACGACCACGCTCCGGTTCGCCTGCCGGGTGGGCGTCAGCTCGGGGAGCACGGCGATCTCCAGCGCCGTCGTCTCGGCCGTGGACGGCAACACCGGCCGGGCGGTCAGTCTCTCGGCGAACACGATCCGGCCCGTGCAGCTCGAACTGCAGCACCGGCCGCTGCTCGAGGTCACGGAGCTCCGGAGCGCCAGGACGGTCGCGACCGTGGGCCAGTCGTTCGTGGTCACCGCCACCTTGCGCAACTCGGGCATGGCCGTGGCCTCGATCGCGCAACTGCGTCTGCGTTCGAGCGGGAGTCTGCTGTCGTCGACCTGGACCGCTCCGGTGGGGCTGGCCGGCGGCGCCTCGAGGGCCTTCACGTTCACCGTGTCGGGCCAGACGGCGGGCGAGCCGTCGGTCGCGGGCGCCGAGGCCGACGCGACCGATGCGAACTCGGGCGAGGCGGTCAGCGTGGCTCAGTCGCAAGCCGCCCCGGTGCGGCTCACAATCCAGTCGCCGCCGTCTCTGGGTCTCTCGGACCTGTCTCTGCCGGGCCCGGTCGCCACGGTGGGAGAGGTGGTCCCGGTGGTCGCGACCGTCTCCAACTCGGGCGGGGCCGCGGCCCGGATCTCCGCGGCGGCGCTCGTGGTAACGTCGGGGTTGTTCTCCGGCACCGTCCGGGGCGGGCCGGTCGACGTCCCCGGCGGCGGGACCTCGGCGGTGACCTTCTCGCTGACTGCGCTCACGACCGGAACGGCCTCCTTCGAGGGGGTCGACCTGACCGCGACCGACGCCAACAGCGGGGCCGCGGCCGGCGGCGCTCCCCGGCTCGGGTCGCCGCGGCAGGTGCAGGTGAAGTCCGCGAACCGGCTGCCGGCGGCCCTGGTTGCCGGCGCTACCGCTGTCTACCTGACGGAGGACCGGGCGGTCCAGGCCACCTTCGATGGGAGAGGCTCGAGCGACCCGGACGGGGACGGCATCACCTATGCGTGGTCGGTCGCCCGGGGCGAGGGCGTGCAGGTGGCGAACCCGGGCGCCGCCGTCACCTCCGTCACGTTCACCCGGGTCACGAGCGCGGAGCTGCGACTGCGGGTCACCGACGAACGGGGTGGCGCCGGCACGGCCCTCCATCGCGTGCGGGCGGCCGCGAACCACAGTCCGGTGCCGTTGCCCCCCGAATCGCCGCGCGGCGTCCTCGGCCGGATCGTGCGGGTGACCGGCGACGCCAGCGATGCCGACGGCGACAGTCTGACCTATGGCTGGTCCCAGTCGGCGGGGCAGCCCGTGACGTTGACGACCGAGGCCTCGTCCGTCTCGTTCTCGCCGGTTGCCTCGGGGTTTCTCGAGCTGGTGCTCTCGGTCTCGGACGGGAAGGGGGGCTCGGCCACGGCGCCGGTGCGAGTGGAGATCGTGCCCGTCTCTCGCTGGACTGTGGCGCTCAATCGCGGGTACACGCTGCTCTCGCCGGCCATCCAGCCCCAGGAGGCCGACGGTTCCGCGGTCACGGCGCTCGACCTGCTCCGGATGACCGGGGCGAGCTTCGTCGTGCGAGACCGCGAGGTTGCCGGTGGCCTCACGCGTTTCGAGGTCTTCCTGCCGGGCCAGTCGACGGACGCCGCCCTGGAGCGTGGCAAGGGTTACCTCGTGGTGAGGCGCGACGCGCCCGCGCCGCTCACTCTCGAGGGGCCGGCGTGGCCGCCCCGCCTGCCGGTGAGGCACCTGCCGCGGGGGCCGGTCATGCTGGGGCTGAACGTCGGAGGTAACTCCCCGGCCGAATCGGAAGACCTGCGCACGGTCGTCGGCAGCGCCTTCGCCGGCAGGGTGGTCGCCGGCCCCGACGGCACGGGCCGGCTAGGGCTGCACCTGCCCGGACTATCTCCGGCGTTCAGACTGCGGACCGGCGAGGCCTACCTGTTGCTCATCCCCAGCGCCCGGGACGTGGTGCTCCCCGAGGGCGGCCAGTGAGCGCGGGCCCGGTTCAGGTCGTGCGCAGCGCGTCGACAGGATCCATCTTCGCGGCCCGCCACGCGGGGTAGAGGCCGAAGGCGATGCCGATCGCGGCGGAGAAGAGGAACGAGACCGCTGCCGCCCAGGGAGCGATGCGCATCGGCCAGGGCAGGAACTGCTTGAAGCCGACGGCCGCAATCCAGGCGAGCAGGATGCCCAGCACGCCGCCGGTACCGGTCAGGCAGACCGCCTCGGCCAGGAACTGGCTCAGGATGTCGCGGCCACGCGCTCCGACGGCCATGCGGATGCCGATCTCGCGGGTGCGCTCCGAGACGCTGACGAGCATGATGTTCATCACGCCGATACCGCCCACCAGCAACGAGACCCCGGCCACCGCCGCCAGCAGCATCGTCAGGACGTTGCCGGTGGAGGCCGCCGCGTCGGCCATCTCTTTCTGGTTGCGCACCATGAAGTCGTCGTCGGCGCCCTCCTGGATGCGGTGACGCCGGCGTAGCACGGCCGTGATCTCTTCCTGGGCGGCGTCGGTGTCGGCCGCCGAGCGCGCCATCACCTGGATCTGCTGGATGTGATCGATGGCCAGGAGCCGCTTCTGGACGGTGCGGAAGGGGGCCAGCACCGTGTCGTCGAAGTCGTTGCCCCAGGCCGCCTGACCCTTCGCCGAGAGCACGCCGATCACCGTGAAGGGGAATTGCTTGATCCGCACGCTCTGGCCGATCGGGCTGGCGTCCCCGAAGAGATTGGTGGCCACCGTCCTTCCGAGGACGCAGACCTTCGTGCCGGTGCGGGCATCGGCCGTGGAGAAGAACCGGCCGCTCTCGACCGGCCAGTCGCGGAGCTTCGGCAGCAGTTCGTTGGTGCCCTGCAGGTTCGTGGACCAGTTCTGGTTGCCTCGCACCACCACGACCCCCGCGCGTACGGTCGGCGTGGCCGCCTCGAGGGAGGGACACTCGCGGAGAAGCGCCTCGAAGGCGGCCACCGTCAGGGTGGTCACGGAGCCCTGGCCGCCGTGGAACCCGCCGGCCCGCGAGCTGCCGGCGGCGACGACCAGCCGGTTGGCCCCGAGCGACGCGATCTGCTCCTGCACCATCTGGTTGGCCGACTCGCCCAGGCTGACGATGCAGATGACCGCGGTAACGCCGATGATCACCCCGAGCATGGCCAGGCCCGAGCGCAGCTTGTTGGCCAGGAGGGCCCTCAGCGAGAGGCGGATGAAGACGAGGGGAGACATGAAGACAGGGGTCAGGGGTCAGGGGTCAGGCAACGGGCCTACTCGTAACGAAGGGCCTCGACCGGGTCGAGGCGGGAGGCCCGCCAGGCGGGATAGATGCCGAAGAAGATGCCGACGCCGGCGGAGAAACCCAGCGCCAAAGCGAAAGAGGCGAGGCTCACCTGCATCGGCCAGCCGAACGAGCTGGAGATCGCCCAAGCGCCCAGCCAGCCGAGGACCGCCCCGGGCGTGCCGCCGAGCAGGCAGACGGTCACCGCCTCGGCCAGGAACTGGAAGAGGATGTCGCGGGCGCGGGCGCCGACGGCCATGCGGATGCCGATCTCGCGAGTGCGCTCGTTGACCGAGACCAGCATGATGTTCATGATGCCGATCCCGCCGACCAGCAGCGACACGGAGGCGATGCCTCCGAGCAGGATGGTCATCACGGTGGTGGCCTGGTCGGCCGCTTCGCCCAGCTCGCTCTGCGTGCGCACGGTGAAGTCGTCCGGCTGGCCGCGGGCGCTGCGATGGCGGCGGGAGAGCACCGTCTGCACCTCGGACTTTGCCGCCTCGACGAGCGAGGCCTCCCGCGCCGAGAAGAGGATCGACTCGAGACGTGGCTGGCCCATCAGCAGCCGCTGGACCGTGGTGTACGGGGTGACGAGCACGTCGTCCTGGTCCTGCCCGGACGCCGACTGTCCTTTGGACTCGAGGACGCCGACGACCCGGAAGAGGTACTGCTTCACGCGGATCATCTGCCCGATCGGATCCTGGTCGGGGAAGAGGTTGTCGACCACCACCTTGCCGGCGACGCAGACCTTGGCGGCCGCCCGGACCTGTTCCTCGCTGAAGAAGTTGCCGGAGGCCAGGGGCCAGTCGCGAATGGCCAGGTACTCGGAATTGCAGCCCTGGATCGTGGTGGTCCAGTTGCGGTTGCCGAAGGCGATCGGGGCGTTCCTGCGGGCGGTGGGGCAAACCCGGTCGACGGACGGGCACTCCTGGCGCATCGCGACCGCGTCCTCCACGGTGAGGGTCTGGGCGCCGCCGGCCCCGGAGTGGACGCCGCGGGAGCGGGCCGAGCCGGGCGTGACCAGCAGGAGATTCGTGCCGAGGCCTTGAATCTGGCGCTGCACCTGGGACTTGGCGGCCTGGCCGGCGCTGATCATCGTGACGACGGCGGCCACGCCGATGACCAGGCCGAGCGCGGTGAGGAAGGTGCGCAACTTGCGCTGGCCGAGAGAGCGGAGCGCGACGACGAGGATGGCGGGGAGCAGCTCGGTCACTCGATTCACTCCTCGTCGTCGGGGACGGGATGGGCGGCCAGCTCGGCCCGGGCATCGGCCGGTTGGTTGGGCCGGTCCTCGTAGATACGGCCGTCCCGGAACCGGACGATACGCCTGGCGAAGCGCGAGATGTCGTCTTCGTGGGTCACCAGGACGATGGTGATGCCGTTTCCGTTGAGGGTCTGGAGCAAATCCATCACGTCGAGGCTGGTGCGGCTGTCGAGGTTGCCCGTGGGCTCGTCGGCCATTACGAGGCTCGGGTTGTTGATCAGGGCCCGGGCGATGGCGACGCGCTGCTGCTGGCCGCCGGAGAGCTGGGTCGGCTGGTGATGTTCGCGGCCGGCGAGGCCCACGGCGCGCAGGCTCTCGACGGCGCGCCGGTGGCGTTCGGCCACGCCGACGCCGGCGTAGATGAGCGGCAGTTCGACGTTCTCGATGGCTGTGGTCCTGGGCAAGAGGTTGAAGCCCTGGAAGACGAAACCCAGCTTGCGATTGCGGATGGCGGCGAGCTGATCGCGCGCCAGCGTCGAGACGTCCGTCCCGTCGAGGATGTATCGGCCGCGGGTGGGCCTGTCGAGGCAGCCGATGAGGTTCATGAAGGTGCTCTTGCCCGAGCCGGAGGCGCCCATGATGGCCACGAACTCGCCGGGCGCGACGGTGAGGTCGACGCCGCGGAGGGCGTGGACCGTCACCTCGCCCAGCGGATAGTCCTTGGCGAGGCCGACGGTCTCGACCAGCGCGCGGGGGGCGCTCACGCGAGGCCTCCGGGCAGAGGCCGGCGGCGGGGTGGAAGGCCGCGACTTCTGGGCGTCACAGCCGAGGCCCTCGTCCGCCCATCCCGCGGAGCATCGCCGCCGGACTTCCGCCCGCCGGAGCGCCGGAGGCGGCGCCGTCTCGGGAGACGCCGACCGCGACCTCGTCGCCCTCCGAGAGTTCGCCCGAGACCAGCTCGGTGAAGCTGCCGTCGGAGATGCCCACCACGACGCGAACGGGCCTGGCCTGGCCGCCCGCGACGACGAACACTCGGCCGGGGTGGGGCCCCTCGAGGTCGAAGGACTCGGAATCGCTGGTGCGTCTGCCGGGGCCGGAGGACCCGTCGGCTCTTCTGCCCTGGCGTCTCTCGCGGCGCTCGCCGCCGGAGGTGTCGGTGGTGTCCCGGCCCCGCTCGCGGGAACGTCCCTCGTGGCCCCTGCCGCGGCGACCGCCCGAGTCGCCGCCGGACCCGGTCGAGACCTCGCCCGCCGTCTCCGACCGGAAGCCGGGCGGAGCGAAGGCCAGCGCCCCGTTGGGAACCCGCAGGATCCCGCTGCGGCGGGCCACCAGGATCGACGCGTTGCTCGTCATCCCCGGCTTGAGCAGGAGTCGCTTGTTCTCGACGTCGACCACGACGTTGTAGGTGACGACGTTCTGGTTGACGATGGGCGCCAGCCGGATCTGGCTCACCTTGCCCCGGAACGAGCGCTGAGGGTACGCGTCGACCGTGAAGCTCGCCTCGCTGCCCTCGCGAGTGCGGCCGATATCGGCCTCGTCGACGTTGGCGATGATCTGCATCCGCTCCAGATTGCCGGCAATCAGGAACAGCACGGGGGCCTGGAAGCTGGCCGCCACCGTCTGCCCAACGTCGACGTTACGACTGATCACGACGCCCGCGACGGGCGACAGGATGCGCGTGTAGCCGAGATTTGTCTTCGCCAGCTGCAGCGAGGCCTCGGCCTGCGCGACCTCGCCGAGGTTGGCCTGCCGGTCGGCCTGGGCCTGCCCGACCTGGCTCCGCGAGGCCTCCGCCCGGGCCTGGGCCGAGGTCAGCTGGGCCCGGGACGCCTCCACCGCGGCCCCGGCCAGCCCGAGGTCGGTCCGGCTCTGGTCGAGTTCGCTCGCGCTGATGAGGTTCCGCCTCGCCAGTTCGGCGTTCCGGGCCTGGGTGCGAGCCGCGTTCTCCGCGGTCACCCGCGCCTTCCCCAGGTTGGCCCGCGCCAGCTCCACGTCAGCCTCGGCCACCTGCTGGTTGGCCCGCGCCACCTCCACCGCGGCCGAGGTCTTGATCGTGGCCGCATGCGCCCGGATCACCGACGCCTGCGCCTGGGCGAGCTGGGCCTCGAAGGGCGCCGGGTCGATCAGCGCCAGCACCTGGCCCTCCGCCACCTGATCGTTGAAGTCGACGAACAGCTTGGCGATGCGGCCCGAGACCTGGCTGCCCACCTGGACCTGCGTCACCGGGTTGAGCGTCCCGGTGGCCGTCACCAGGTCGCTGACCTCGCCCCGCTCGAGCCGGGCCGTGCGATAGACCGTCGCCGCCTCGCCCTCGCGATTCCACCAGAACCATCCCCCGGCGGCCGCGGCCACCGCTAGCGCCAATCCGAGCCAGCGCACCTTCACCGTTGCACCTCCGTGCGAATCTGCCCCGTCGAGCGCTGCAGGCGCGCCACGGCGATCTCGAAGTCGTACTGGGCCCGGACCCTCGCCGATTCGGCCGAGGCCAGGCTCAGCTCCGCATCGGTCACCTCGATGGGAGAGCCGACCCCCTCGGCGTACCGGCCGCGGGCCAGCTCCAGGTTCTCGCGGGCCTGCGTCAGGGACACGCCCGTCGCCCGGACTCGCGCGAGCGCCTCACCCATGTCCAGGTAGTTCTTCTGGATGTCGGCCACCACCTTCTGACGCAGCGTGTCGAGCTGGCCCTGCAGGATCTCGGTCTGCGCGCGCGCCTCCGCGACGGCCGCCTTCGTCAGGTGGCCGTCGAAGAGGTTCCAGTCCAGGCTGAAGGAGAGGTCGGCCTGCCGGTCGAGCGGATAGGTCTCGCCGCGCAGCGTCCGCCCCGCGGCCACCGAGAGCACCGGCCGGTAGCCCGCCCGAGCCGAGCCGAGGGAGGCCCGCGACGCCGTGAGCTTCTCGGCGGTCGAGGCCAGGTCCCTGCGGGAGGTGAGTCCGAGCTGGATCGCCTGCTCGCGCGTCAGCTCGGGCGGAGTCGACACGGGCCGTTCGGAGGGTTCGCCCGGAAGTTCGCCCTCGAGGCCGAGCGCGTTGGCCAGGGCCACGCGGGCGACCTCGACGGCATTGCGCGCCTGGATGAGGGAGACCTCCGCGTTGGAGAGGTCGACCTGGGCCTTGGTCAGGTCGAAGCGCGGCCGGCGTCCCACCTCGACGAAGCCCTTCGCCAGGTTCACGTGGGCCCGGGCCCGCTCGACCGTCTGCCGGTTGACCACGAGCAGATCTCGCGCGGCCAGCAGGTTGAAATAGGCCTCTTCGACGCCCAGCACCACCTCCTGGACGGCGTTGTCCAGGTCGAGTCCGGCGGCCCGCGTGTTGTGGCGCGTGGCCTCCATCCGGTGGCTGGTCTTCCCGAAGTCGGTGACCATCTGGCGCAGCGAGAGCGAGGCCCGCTTGGTGTCGCTCTCCTGCTGCCGGGAACCGCTCCCGCCCAGCACCACGCCGGCCTGCGTCACGGCGCTCGACGTGCTCGATTGCCGCGTCAGTTCGGTCTGTGCGCGCGAGGCGCTCAGAGTGAGTTGCGGCAGCCATCCGGCGCGCGCTCCGCGCTGGCGCGCCCGGGCAACCTTCCAGCTTCCGCGTGAGCTGGTCAGCGACGGATGGTGAGCGAGCGCCAGTTCGAGGCACTGCTCGAGCGTGAGGGAAGGCCCGGTGACGGAGGGCGACGGCGCCGTGGAGACGCTCGACGCGCCCGACCCACGGGGTGACGCGACAGCGCCCAGTGCCAGGCAAAGCGGCAGGGCGACAGAGAACAGCAAGGTTCGGTTCTCGGACATCATTAGGTGGCCTCCCGGCCTGGGGTGACGCTGGCAGGCGACTGAATCCAGGAGCGTCCGGAACCCGTGGGGGGGGCCGATTGTAACACGACGCGGCACGGGCGGAGGTCGGTTTGAGTGCGACGGGTGCGCGCGCGGAAGGTGGGGATCCGCTCTAGTTCGAGTTTGGCCGGGGACGCTGTCCCCGGGCCCCTGCCAGGACCGGTGCCCGGCCCTGGACCCG
>CAZSVK010000113.1:0-14331 GCA_964610245.1 uncultured bacterium | reverse complement strand
TTGGTCAAGCTCGTTCCACCATCGAAGCCTTGCATAAAGAGGGGGGGGCCTCTTCCATACCAGGGGGGGAGGACCGATGTCAGCCGGCGTCAGCCCATGTCAGCGCTGCGGACACCCGCCGCAGGGCATCTTCGGGAGGTCTGGCCGCGACGGCCGGATCCGAAGTGAGGAGCCGTGATGAGCCCAACTGTCCGTGATACGCTGCGAACGTGCCTCAGGTCGTTCTCACCTCCGACTGCTGGGACCTCATGGTGCAAGCCGTGCTGAAGGTCCGGGAGCGCCTGCTACGCGCCACGGCGGCACTCGAGGCGGCCGGCGTGCCCTACGCCGTGATCGGCGGCAACGCAGTGGCCGCCTGGGTCGCGCAGGCCGGCGAAGGCGGGGTGCGCAACACCGTCGACGTCGACCTGTTGCTGAGAAGACGTGACTTCGAGCCGGCGCGCGTGGCCCTCGAGAAGGCGGGCTTTGTGTACCGGCACGCCGCCGGCATCGATCTCTTCCTCGACGGCCCAGGGGGCAAGGCGCGAGACGCGGTCCACATCGTGGTGGCGGGCGAGAAAGTCCGACCCGACTACCCTGCGCCGGCGCCCGACGTCGACGAGTGCGTGACCGATCTACCCTTCGCCGACGAATCGCCCGCCACCCCTGCCAGGCGCGTGCTGTCGCTGGAGGCCCTGGTGAGGATGAAGCTCACGTCGTTCCGGCTGAAGGATCGGGTCCACCTCCAGGACATGGTCGGCGTCGGCACCATCGACGCGAGCTGGTGCGAACGGTTGCCCGAGGAACTGGCGCGACGCCTGAGGGAGATCCTCGACAATCCGGATGGGTGAGCGAACTCATGCGGCCTTGCCGCCGTCCGCCCCTCGGAGGTTCCCGTTCGACGCTACCCGGCCGGGCCCGGCCCTCGGCGCGCGTCGTCCGTCCGCCCTCGGCGCGCGTCGTCCGTCCGCCCCCGGCGCGCGGCGTGCGGTCGACCCGCTGCACGCTCACGCCGCGCAATCTGCCTTCGACCCATAGCATGACGACGAGGTGACCATGTCCGACGCCACTCAGCCCGCCGGCAACTCCCAGCCCCAGTTTCGCAAGGAGCTGACCCTGTTCGACTGCACGATGATCGTCGTCGGTTCGATGATCGGCTCGGGCATCTTCATCGTGAGCGCCGATATCGCGCGCACCGTGGGCGGCGGCGGATGGCTCCTGGTGGTATGGCTCGTCTCCGGCCTGATGACCATGGCGGCGGCCCTCACCTTCGGCGAACTGGCGGCGATGATGCCCAAGGCGGGCGGCCAGTACGTCTTCCTCCGCGAGGCGTGGGGAGCTTTGCCGGGCTTCCTCTACGGCTGGACGCTGTTCATGGTCATCCAGTGCGGCAGCATCGCGGCCGTGGCGGTCGCCTTTGCGAAGTTCACGTCGGTGTTGATCCCGTGGTTCTCCGAGAAGAACGTGCTGGTGACGCTGGCGGGGTGGGCCATCTCGGCAGCCCAGTTGCTGGCCATCGCCTCCATCATCCTCCTGACCTGGGTGAACCTGCGCGGCCTGAGGCAAGGCAAGCTGGTGCAGAACCTCTTCACCTCGACCAAGGCGATCGCGCTGCTCGGCCTCATCGTGGTGGTGCTGGTAGCGGGCAAGGCGGGCACTATCGCCAGCGATAACGTGTCATCGGCCTGGAGCGCGAGCTGGACGCGGGTGGCCGAGGACGGCGTGAGCACCACCCGGGAGCCGGTGACCGGGCTGATGCTGCTCGTGGCGCTCGGCGTCTCGATGGTGGGCTCGCTGTTCGCATCCGACTCCTGGAACGACGTCACCTATGCCGCGGCCGAGGTCAAGCGGCCCCAGCGAGACATTCCCCTCAGCCTGGCCCTCGGCACCGGCACCGTGACGCTGCTCTACCTGCTGGCCAATGTCGCCTACCTCTCGGTGCTGCCGGCGGTCGGCCATCCGGATGCGGCCGACGTCGTGGGGCGCGGCGTTCAGTTCGCAACCAACGACCGGGTGGGCACGGCGGCGGTCTCGGCCATCTTCGGCACCGGCGCCGAAGTGGCCATGGCCATCCTGGTGATGATCAGCACCTTCGGGTGCAACAACGGACTGATTCTCTCGGGGGCGCGGGTCTACTACGCGATGGCGTGCGACGGGCTCTTCTTTGCCCGGGCCGCGCAGCTCAACCGCAACGCCGTGCCCGGCGCGGCGCTCGTGATGCAATGCGTGTGGGCGAGCCTGCTCTGCCTCTCGGGCCGGTACGGAGATCTGCTCGACTACGTCATCTTCGCGGCGCTGCTCTTCGGCATGGCCACCGTGGGGGCTGTGTTCGCGCTGCGCGTCAAGCTACCGGAGATGGAACGCCCGTACCGCACCTGGGGCTACCCCTTCGTCCCTGCCTTCTACATCATCTTCGCGGCCGCCGTCTCGTTCGATCTGTTGCTGTTCAAGCCGAGCTACACCTGGCCCGGCCTGCTCATCGTGTTGCTCGGCGTGCCGGTCTACTACGTCTGGCGCGCCGTCAAGCACCGGGTTGAGGCATGAGGCTGGAGGCTGGAGGCTTGGGGCTTGAGGCCCGAAGTCCGGACGCCCGCCCGAGGGTGCCGCCACTCCCCCAACCCCTGACCCCAACCCCTGACCCCAACCCCCTACCCCTTCCCATGCCCATCCACAAGCTCGAAGAACTGACGTGGAAGCAGCTCGACGAACTGCCCCGCGAAGCGACCGCCATCTTCCTGCCGGTGAGCCCGCTGGAAGAGCACGGCACCCATCTCCCGATCGGCACCGACGCGATGAACGCGGTGCACTTCGCTCGCGTCTCGGCCGAGGAGTTCGTACGCGCCGACCTGACCCGGACCGCATTGCTGGCGCCGCTGGTGCCTCTCGGAACGTGGACCTTCGACTTCGTGGGCTCGATCTGGATCCGGCAGCGCGCCGTCCGCGATCTGGTGGCCGACTGGGGCGAATCGTTCGCGAAGTACGGCTTCCGTCACATCCTGGTCTTCAACGGCCACGGAGCGCCGGGCCATGTGGTCGCCCTGGAAGAGGCCTGCGCGCGGGTGACGCGCAAGTACCGCCGGCAGGGCGTGCAGATGGTGAGCCCCATCGGCGCGATGATCGGCCGCTACTTCACCGGCCAGTACGGTCGCGCCCTGCGGGAAGAGGTCTCGCCACCGATGCCGCCGGAGGATGCCGACGCCCTGCCCCTGGACAAGCACGCGGGCTACTTCGAGACCTCAGCGATGCTCCATCTGCGGCCCGATCTGGTGAAGGACCACTATCGCGAACTGCCGGGCGTCGTCGTGCCCACCCGCAAGCTCTGGTTCTCCACGGCCCGCACCGCCGGCCAGGGTCTGGGCTACCTGGGCTGGCCGGCCAAGGCCCGGCGCGAGATCGGGGAGGCAGCCGAGCGGCTGGTGCGCCGTGAGGTCGGCAGCCTGCTGGAGCGGATGGTGGCTGGGGAAGACGTCAGTGCCGACGTGCGTTCGGTCTATGCCCGGGTGCCCATGTTCCGGACCGATTTCTGGCGCTGGCTCGCGGCCGCCGCGGTGGCCTCGGTCGTCGCGGGGTGGCTCTGCTTCGGCTGAGCCCACAGGGAAACCGATTCTCCTGTCGGGAGCTCCGCCCCCGAACCCCCGGCAGGGGTGAAGTTCACCCCTGCACCCCCCGATGGCTGGTGGGAGACTTGCCTGAGTACATGCCAGGTCTTCCTTCGCTGGGAGAACCGACTCCCGACTGCGTGCAATCCGTGCCGGGTCCAGGGTGGGGCTCCCACCCTGGCAGGGGCCCGGGGACGGCGTCCCCGGAAAGCGGTCTTCTTCGAACTCTTCACTGCCAAGGGCCGTCGCGCACTGCGGCGACCTCGGTCACCAACGCCGCATCGCGTCTTCCAGCGCCGGTTTTCGGAGTGCGCGGCCTGACGCCGCCGTGGTAATCTGGCGGCCCGTAGGGCAGCTTCGAGCCAGCCCTCGCGGGTGCCGGGGCCCGCCGTGTCCCGGCCGGGACGAAGACAACTGGAGGAGCACGTGGCTAAGCACACCGTGGTGACGATGCCGGGCGACGGCATCGGTAAGGTCGTACTCCCCGAGGCGGTTCGAGTTCTGCGCGCAGTGGGATTCGATGCCGACTACGTGCCGGCCGACATCGGCTGGGATTTCTGGACCTCGGAAGGCAATCCGCTTCCGCAGCGCACGATCGACGCCCTGGCCAAGCACAAGCTGGGCCTCTTCGGCGCCATCACCTCCAAGCCCAAGGAGGCCGCCGCGGCCGAGCTGGCGCCCGAACTGAGGGGCAAGGGGTTGGTCTACTACAGCCCCATCGTCACCATGCGGCAGCACTTCAACCTCGACATCTGCATCCGGCCCTGCATCGGTTTTCCGGGCAATCCGCTCAACTTCATCCGCAAGCGGCCGGACGGCGGCTTCGACGAGCCGAAGGTCAACGCGGTCATCTTCCGGCAGAACACCGAGGGGCTCTACGGCGGCGTGGAGTGGACCGATCCCCCTCCCCCGGTGCGGGCCGCGCTGGCCTCGCATCCGAAGTTCAAGGCATTCGCCGACGTCAACGGGCCCGACCTCGCGGTCTCGACCCGCATCATCACACGGAACGCCTCGCGCCGCATCCTGCAGGCCGCCTTCGAGTACGCCCGCAAGCACGGCTACCGTTCGGTGACCGTCTGCGAGAAGCCGAACGTGGTCCGCGAGACCTCGGGGATGTTCGAGACCGAGGCCAAGCGCGTCCACAAGGACTACCCGGAGATCGAGCTGTGGTCGAACAACATCGACGCGCAGATGATGTGGCTGACGAAGAACCCCGAGGACACCGGGGTGGTCGTCTCGACCAACATGTTCGGCGACATCGTCAGCGACGCCTTCGCAGGCCTGGTGGGAGGGCTGGGCTTCGCCTGCAGCGCCAACATCGGAGACGAGGTGGCGGTCTTCGAGCCGACCCACGGCTCGGCCCCCAAGTACGAGAAGCTGAACCCGCCCATCGTCAACCCGATCGCGATGATCCTGAGCGGCTGCATGCTGCTCGACCACGTCGGCGAGACAGCCAAGTCCAAGCGGGTCACCGACGCCATCGCGAAGGTGGTCGCCGAGGGCAAGGTCCGCAGCTACGACATGATGCGGCTTGCGGGCGGCCCGAAGGCGATCGGACTCGGCGCGGCCAGCAGCACGCAGGTGACCGACGCCATCCTCGCGGCGCTCTGAGCGTGGCGTGACTCCCCGGAGGTGACGACGATGGGACAGACCCTGATCGAGAAGCTCGTCCAGCGGTATGCCGTGGGATGGCCCGCCGACCGGCAGGTACACGCCGGCGACTTCGTATCGCTGGCGCCCAAGCACGTGATGACGCACGACAACACGTCGGCGGTGCTGGCCAAGTTCAACCAGATCGGCGCGACCCGCGTGTTCGACCCGGCCCAGCCGGTCTTCTGCCTGGACCACGACATCCAGAACAGGGCGCCGGACAACCTCGAGAAGTACCGCAAGATCGAACAGTTCGCGGCCCAGCAAGGCATCGCCTTCTTCCCCGCGGGGCGAGGCATCGGCCACCAGCTCGTGGTGGAAGAGGGTTTCGCGGTGCCAGGCGCCGTCGTCGTCGCCTCCGACTCGCACTCCAACATCTACGGGGGCCTGGGCGCGCTGGGGACGCCGATCGTCCGCACCGACGCCGCCGCGATCTGGTCGACCGGCCGCACCTGGTGGCAGGTCCCCGAGCTGGTGCGGGTCACGTTCGAGGGCGAGCTGCGACCCGGCGTGAGCGGCAAGGACGTGATCGTGGCGCTCTGCGGCGCGTTCTCCAGGGACGAGGTGCTCAACTGCTGCCTCGAGTTCATGGGCCCGGGCGTGGCCTCGCTCTCGATGGACCAGCGATTCACCATCGCCAACATGACCACCGAGTGGGGCGCCCTCGCCGGCGTCTTTCCCTGCGACGGCGTGACGCGCCGCTACCTCGAGTCGCGCGCCGAGGCGATGCGACGCCGGGGCGACGAGAAGCCCAGGCTGACGGCCGAGAGCGTCGAACGGCTGGTGGCCGAGGCTCCGAGCGCTGATGCCGGCGCGGTCTACTCGAAAGAGCTGAGCTTCGACCTGTCGCTCGTATCGCCCTTCGTGGCCGGTCCGAACGAGGTGAAGGCGGTCACCCCGCTCGCGGAGCTGGAGAAGCGGGGGATCGCCATCCACAAGGCCTATCTGCTCTCCTGCGTGAACGGGAGGCTGGAAGACCTGGCGCAGGCGGCAGCCGTGCTGCGAGGCCGGAAGCTGGCCCCCGGCGTGCAGCTCTACCTGGCGGCGGCCTCGCAAGGCATCCAGGACGAGGCCGCGCGGCTCGGCCACTGGCAGGCGCTCGTGGAGGCCGGCGCGACGGTGCTGCCGCCCGGCTGCGGGCCCTGCATCGGGCTGGGCGACGGCGTGCTGCGAGACGGCGAGGTGGGCATCTCGGCCACCAACCGCAACTTCCGAGGCCGGATGGGCTCGCGTAACTCCGACGTTTACCTCGCCAGCCCGGCGGTGGTGGCCGCCTCGGCGATCGCCGGGAAGATCGCCGGCCCCGGCGGCGCTGCGGCCGTCACGGGGCCCGACGCGGAAGGGCTGCGGAGGGCGAGCAAGCTGGTGGAGATTCCGCGCTCGCGGCCGGAGGCGCCGGTCAACGCCATCCGCGAGGGGTTCCCCGCGCGCGTGCAGGGCGAGTTGCTGTTCTGTCCCAAGGACAACATGAACACCGACGGCATCTACGGCAAGGAGTTCACCTACAAGGAAGGCCTGAGCCGCGAGGATATGGCCCGGGCGGCGATGGCCAACTACGATCCGCAGTTCCAGGAGTTGGCCCGCGAGGGCGACCTTCTCGTGGGCGGCTGGAACTTCGGCACCGGCTCGTCGCGCGAGCAGGCGGCGACGGCGCTCAAGTACCGAGGCCTGCGGATGGTGATCGCCGGCTCGTTCTCGCAGACCTACAGCCGCAACGCCTTCAACAACGGATTCATCGTGCTGGAGTGCCCCGAGCTGGTGCGAGACCTGCTGAGCGCCTTCGCCGGCGACAACGGCCTGACGGTGCGCACCGGCTGGCTCGCGACGGTCGACTTCGAGCGGTCGCGGCTCGAGGCCAACGGCCGCTCGTACGGATTTGCGACAATGGGGGACGTGGCCCAGGAGCTGGTGGTCCTGGGAGGGCTGGAGGCCGTGATCGGCGCCCAGCTCCGCAAGACGACGGAGGCTGCCCGCAATGCGTGAGGAGATCAAGGCTCTGTTCCCCGAACTCGGCGAGATTCACAACGAGAAGCTGCGCGAGCAGGTCGTCGACGTGTGGGAGGATGCCATCGAGAGCGGCGGCTGGAAGCCGTCCGAGCTGATGCAGATCCCGTTCACCCTGCTCGCGGCTAACGTCGACATCATGTATCTCGAGCACGTGCGCACCGTGGCGCGGATGTGCATCGCGATGGAGAAGGTCCTCAAGGAGGCCTACGGCACCCGCGCCAAGATCGACCACGACACGCTCGTGGCCGGGGCGTTGCTTGCCGACGTGGGCAAGATGCTCGAGTACGAGAAGAAGGATGGCCTGATCGTCAAGGGCAAGTCGGGCGACTACCTGCGCCATCCCTTCAGCGGCGTCGGCCTCTGCTACAAGCACGGCATCCCCGAGGCGGTGATGCACGTCGTCGCGACCCACTCGAAGGAAGGCGACCACGTCAAACGCTTCCCCGAGTCGATCATCTTCCACCACGCCGACTTCACCGACTTCGAGCTGGTGAAGTGACGCAGCAGCCGCGTTCCGCAGCGTTTCGAGGCGGGCACGAGGTTGACCAATCACAGAGACACGGAGGGGGAGTTGATGGAAGGCCGGTCAAACACTACTCTGTGTCTCTGTGCCTCTGTGTCTCTGTGATAGATCGTCCCCTCGTCTCCCTGAGTCGACCTGCCCCTGACACCTGACACCTGACCCCTGACCCCTGACCCCTGCTCCCATGAACGTCACCGCCACACTCTCCGAATGGGCCACCGGACTGCGCTTCGAAGACCTGCCCGCCGAGGTCGTCGACGCCGCCCGCCGCTTCCTGTACGACACCATCGGCTGCGCTCTCGGCGGCTACCGGATGCACGACGTGAAGCTCTACCTGCACTACCTGGACTTCCTGGGCGGCAGGGGCGATTGCCACCTGTTCGGCTCGGGCGTGACGACCAACGCCGTCGAATCGGCGATGGCCAACGCGCTGATGGTGCGGGCGATGGATTACAACGACATCTACTGGAAGCAGGATCCCTCGCACCCGAGCGACCTCATCCCCGCGGTGCTGTCGCTCGCCGAGCAGGAGGGGCTCGACGGCAAGGAGGCGATCGTCGGCATCGTGCTCGCCTACGAGGTCGAGATGAGGCTCTGCGAAGCGGCCATCCCCGGCATCCGGGAGCGCGGCTGGCACCACGCGACGCTCACCGCCTTCGCCTCGCCCGTCGCCGCGGCGCGCATGCTGCGGCTCTCGACCGAGCAGATGGTCAACGCCATCGGAATCTCGGGCTGCCACCAGCACACGCTCGGGTGCGTCACGGCCGGCAAGCTCGGGATGATGAAGAACACCGTCGATCCGATGGCCACGCGCGCCGGGGTCGAGGCGGCGCTGCTCGCGCGGCTCGGCTACAACGGGCCGGCGCACGTCATCGACGGCAAGGAGGGCATGGTCCACTGCCTCGGCAAGGACTGGGACCTCTCCCGGCTCACCGACGGGCTGGGCGAGAGCTTCCGGATCGTGCAGTGCGGGATGAAGGCCTACCCGACCGAAGCGCTGACGCACTCGCCGATCACGGCGACGCTGCAACTGTTGAGGGAACACAAGCTCGCCGCCGAGTCGATCGCGGAAGTGCGCATCGAGACCATCGCCCGCGCGGCCGACATCCTGAGCGATCCGTCGAAGTACGACCCCAGGACGAAGGAGACCGCGGACCACAGCCTGCCCTACTGCATCGCCGCGGCCCTGGCCGACGGCCAGGTCACGCCGCAGCAGTTCACCGACGAGAAGATCCTGAGCGACCGGGTGCGGGCGCAGCTTCCGAAGGTGAAGGTCGTGGCGAACGAGGAGTTCGAGAAGCTGTTCCCGGCCAACCAATCGACGCGCGTGACGATCGTGACCACGAGCGGGAAGGAACACGTGAAGCGGGTGGACGTGCCTAAAGGCGACCCGCGCGATCCGATGACCGAGTCCGACCTGAAGGTGAAGTTCAACGCGCTGGCCGAGCCGATCATGACCGCCCCGCGATGCGACCGGATCCGGGAGGCCGTGATGGGTTTCGAGCGGCTCGGCTCGGTGACGGAACTGATGAAATTGTGCGTGGCCGATCGCAATTGACGCAGGACTGACGCAGCGAGGTCGAGGGAAATGACGCAATCCGGCAAGTTGACGCAGACGCGTGGCGGCGAGGCGGGCCGCCGGGGCAAAGAGGTTCGTTCGGACCTCTGGGTGCGGGTCGAACCGCGCACGGAGGGCGGCCTGGAGCTGGCCTGCCAGTCGAAGGTCGACGTCTACTACGGCGAGTCGATCCGCGCGCAGGTCCGGGCCGTCTGCGAGCGGATGGGCCTCCTGCACGGCCGCGTCGAGCTGGAGGATGCCGGCGCGCTTCCGTTCGTCATCGACGCCCGGGTCGAGTGCGCAATCCGGCGGGCCCTGGGCCAGGAGGCACCTCCGCTCGAGCCGGCCCGCGGCTCGGTGGCCAATCGGACGCCTGGGCCACGGGTCAGGTTGCGCAGGTCTCGCCTGTACCTGCCGGGGAACGAGCCGAAGTTCATGCTCAGCGCCGGGCTGCACAACCCTGACGGCATCATCCTGGATCTGGAAGATTCGGTGGCCCCGACCGAGAAGGACGCGGCCCGGCTGGTCGTGAGAAACGCCCTGCGCGAGCTCGATTTCGGCGCGGTCGAACGGATGGTCCGGATCAACCAGCTTCCGATGGGGCTCTCCGACCTGGACGCCGTCGTGCCCGAGACGCCGGACCTGCTGCTGCTGCCCAAGTGCGAGTCGCCCGAGCAGGTCGCGGAGGTGGATGCGCGGTGCGCGGCGCTCAGGCACAGGCTGGGGTTGCCGGGCGAGGTGTGGCTGATGCCGATCATCGAGAGCCCGCTCGGCATCGAGCGTGCCTACGCCATCGCCACCGCCTCGTCCCGAGTGGTGGCGCTGACCATAGGCCTCGAGGACTACACGGCCGAGCTGGGGGCGCCGCGGACGAAGGAGGGCACCGAGTCGTTCTTCGCGCGGCAGGCGATGGTGAACGCCGCCCGCGCCGCCGGGGTGACGCCTATCGACAGCGTTTACTCGGACGTGGCCGACTCCGAGGGGTTGCGCGCGAGCGCCCTCGAGGCCAAGGCGCTCGGTTTCGAGGGCAAGGGCTGCATCCACCCGGGCCAGATCCGGCCCATCAACGAGGCGTTCGCTCCCACCGCCAAGGAGCTCGACTACGCCGTGCGGGTCGTGGCGGCCTTTGAGGATGCAAAGCGGCGAGGCCTGGGAGTGGTCTCGCTCGGGACGAAGATGATCGACGCGCCGGTGGTCCGGCGGGCCCAGCGAGTCGTCGACGCCGCACGCGCGCTGGGGATTCTCCCGCCGGAGATGGCGCCGTCGGGCGAAGGGAGAGACCTGCTATGACGCGCTCCAGGACCGAGCTACTGCGGAATGCGGCGGGTCGCGAGGTGCCGGCCCGGCTCAACGGGCAGGCCGCCCTCCCCTTCGCCGGCGTCAACGCCACCGGCCCCACGGGCCGCCACGCGGCGTCCCCAGTCCCCTGCTGTTCCGAGTACCCCGAGGACGGCAACAAGCTGGTGCCCGAGCTGCGCACGGCTCTGGAACTCTGCGGGTTGCGCGACGGGATGACGATCTCGACGCACCACCACTTCCGCAACGGCGATCTCGTGGCGGTGCCGATCTTCGACACGGCAGCCGAGCTGGGCGTCAAGGAACTGCGCTGGTTTCCCAGTGCCGCGTTCCCATGCCACGCGCCGCTCATCCGGCATCTCGACTCGGGCGTGCTGCACCACATCGAGGGCAGCCTCAACGGCCCCCTCGGCGAGTACTGCTCGGCCGGCAAGATGCGCGGGCTCGGGGTGCTGCGCTCGCACGGAGGCCGTTTCCAGGCGATCCAGGACGGCGAAGTGCACATCGACATCGCGGTCATCGCCGCGCCGGAGGCCGACTTCTTCGGCAACAGCAACGCACTGAGGGGGCCGGCCGCCTTCGGTTCGCTCGGCTTCGCCCTGGCCGACTCGATGTGGGCCGACAAGGTCATCATCGTGACCGACAACCTGGTGCCGTTTCCCTGCGTCCCGTGGCAGATCCAGGGCAACCACGTCGACTACGTGGTGAAGCTCGACCGCATCGGCGACCCGGCGCAGATCATCAGCGGCACGACCCAGATCACCAAGAGCCCCGACCGGCTTCTGATCGCCGAGCTGACGGCCCGATTCCTGAGAGACGCGGGGATCATGAAGGACGGCTTCAGCTTCCAGGCCGGCGCCGGAGGCACCTCTCTCGCGTTCGCCGTCTACCTCAAGGACATGATGAAGGCGGCCGGCGTCAAGGCGCGCTTCATCCGCGGCGGCAGCACGAAGTATCTCGTGCAGATGCTGGAAGAGGGGCTCACCGACTACATCCTGGACGGCCAGACGTTCGACCTGGAGGGCGTGCGCTCGATGCGCGACAACCCCAGGCACGTCCCGACGAGCCCGCTCACGAGCTACAACTTCCACGGCAAGGGCAACTTCGCCTCGATGATCGACGCGGTGGTGCTCGGCGCGACGGAGGTCGACACCGACTTCAACGCCAACGTGGTGAGCCACTCCGACGGCCGGGTGCTGCACGGCATCGGCGGTTGGCAGAACTGCCTCTTCTCGCGCTGCACGATCCTGGCGGTGCCCTCGTTCCGCGACCGCATCCCGGTCATCCGGGACGAGGTGACGACGCTCTGCGGCCCCGGCGAGCTGGTCGACGTGATCGTGACCGAGCGCGGCATCGCGATCAACCCACGCCGGCAAGACCTGCTCGACGCTGTCCAGGGCACCAGTCTGCCAATCCGCTCGATCCACGACCTGAAACGCGACCTCGAGAAGCTCTGCGGCGGAGCGCCTCAGAAGGCCAGGCTCTCGCGGCAGCCGGTCGCAGTGGTCAAGTGGGTGGACGGCACGGTCATCGACACCGCCTGGCAGATCGATAGCTGAGCCACCGCGGGGAACCTCTGCTAGGCTTCGTGTGACTCGGATTCTGCTCGAAGGAGGCCGTGCCATGCATCAGCGCCACGCAGCAGGGATCAAGCAACTGGTCGACCGGCAGGTGTTCAAGTGGAGGGAAGAGGCCCACGCCCACGGCGAGTCGTCGGAGGTGCCGATGGGGACGCCCCAGACCGAGAAGCTGGGGCCCTACGTGGCGTTCTCCCGAGACTTCGGGTGCGGCGCGCTCGAGCTGGCCCAGGAGCTGAGCCTGCGCCTCGGGTGGTCGCTCTTCGACCGCGACCTGATGGATGAGATCGCCAAGGAGGCCCACCTGCGCCTGTCGGTGGTTGAATCGTTCGACGAGCGCACCCGGAGCTGGCTCGCCGAGTACATCGAGGGGCTGACGTTCATGGCGTCGTTCTCCGAACACGACTTCTTCCGCCACCTCGTGAGCGTCGTCACGACGGTCGCCCGGCACGGCAAGGCGATCCTCGTGGGCCGAGGCTCGTGTTTCATCCTGCCGCCGGCGGACGGGGTGCGAGTGCGCTTGATCGCCCCCTTCGGGAAGCGAGTCGAGTGGATGATGCCCAAGCACCATCTCACGAAGGCCGAGGCCGAGAAGCTGGTGCGGGAGAAAGACCTCGACCGGGCCCAGTTCATCCAGCGCCACTTCCACCGGCCCGTCGACGACACCTCGGGCTACGATCGCCTGTTCAACACGGCGGAGTGCTCCCGTGAGGCCATCCTCCACGGAATCCTGGAGCTGCTGCGAAACAAGCTCGATATCCGCGTTCCCGTCGACGCTCCCGGCGTGCCGCTGGTGCTGTGAGGCGTGAGGGAATCGAAGCCCTATCGGGAGTTCCGCTCCCGAACCCTCGCCAGGGGCGAAGTTCGCCCCTGGACCCCCCGGTGACTGGTGAGACTCGTACTCTCGCTCGCAGCTCAGAGTCTTCCAGAGTGCCGACGTGGCTCGATTGTTCTTCTCATTGCCGGGGCCGGCCCCTCTTCGCTACTCGGTGGATTCCTTCTCCTTGCGGGAGAGGCGCTTGCGCGTGTTGTGATCGAGGAGGCGCTTGCGCAGCCGGATCGACTTGGGCGTGATCTCGGCCAGTTCGTCGTCCTCGATGTACTCGAGCGCCTGCTCGAGACTGAACGCGCGCGGCGGCGTGAGCCGGATGGCATCTTCCGCGGTGGAGTTGCGGATGTTGGTGAGGTGCTTGCGCTTGGTGGGGTTGACCACCAGGTCGTCCTCGCGCGAGTTCTCGCCGACGATCTGGCCGGCGTAGACCGAATCGGCCGGGCCGACGAAGAGGGTGCCTCGGGACTGGAGGTTGTCGAGCGCCCAGCTCGTGACCGGCCCCGTCTCCTTCGCGATGAGCACGCCCCGGCTGCGGCTCGACATCGGGCCTGCCGCGAGCGGGCGGTAGTCGTTGAACGCATGGTTCATGATGCCGGTACCGCGCGTGTCGGTGAGCAGCTCGTTGCGGTAGCCGAGCAGGCCCCGGGTGGGGATGTCGAATTCGATCTTCTGGTTGATGCCGTCCTCGTCGAGCGACATGTTGCGCAGCAGCCCGCGCCGTTCGCCGATCTTCTGCATCACGATGCCGGTGAACTCTTCCGGGACGGTGATGATGAGGTACTCGAAGGGCTCGCAGAGCACGCCTTCGACCTCTCGCATGATGACCTCGGGTTTGGAAACCTCCATCTCGTAGCCCTCGCGCCGCATCGTTTCGATGAGAATCGAGATGTGCAGTTCGCCGCGGCCCGAGACCTTCAGACACTCGCGGGAATCGGGGATCTCCTCGACCCGCAGGGCCACGTTCGACTCGATCTCCTTGAACAGGCGCTCGCGGATCTTGCGGCTCGTGACGTAGATGCCTTCCTTGCCCGAGAACGGGCTGGTGTTGGGCCCGAACGTCATCGCCAGGGTCGGCCGGTCGATGTGCAGCGGCTCCAGGCGCTCGGGCCGCTCGGAGTCGGCGATCGTCTCGCCGATCTGGATGTCTTCGATGCCCGCGATGGCGACGATGTCACCGGCCTCGGCCTTGTTGACCTTGATGCGGCCCATGTCCTCGTAGGTCATCAGCTGGTTCACCGAACCGAGGCGCATGGCGCCGTCGTGATCGAAGACCTTCACGTTCGCCCAGCTCTCGACCGTGCCGCGCTGGA
>CAZSVK010000112.1:0-14471 GCA_964610245.1 uncultured bacterium | reverse complement strand
GTCCCCGGAGACTGGACGATAACGTCAGCGATTATGTCGCGGCCCAGCTCCAGCGCTGGGCCTGCGCCAACGCGGCCGTTCTCGGCCTGGACGCGAAGCAGCCGAAGAAGATCTCGGTTCGCGGCTTTCACTGGGTGTTCCGGGTCGGGCTGCGAGGCGAACTCCTGATCGAGCGAGTCGTTCAGTTCGTGCAGACCAGCGACGAGGCCTCTCCCCACCTGGGAGGGCTGAAGCTCCGAGGGGGGGCGACCGTCGTGGCCGCGGTCGACGGTACGGTTCGCTACATCATCGCAAAGCCGCTGCCCCGCACGGCCGACCCGCTGCTGGCGCGGGAAGGCCAGGCCCGGCTACACCGCCAGTTGGAGTACACGCGGCTGTGCGAACTGACCGACTCGAGGATGCCATGGCGTGTGGAAAGTGAGGCCAGGGAACACATGAAGCTGCGCGCGAGTTTCGCGGCCCTGCATCAGGGGGTGCTCTGATGGCCGGCCGGGCGAGGAGGAGTGCCGGCGATGCCGGCGACCTGCGGGTGCGCATGTACCGGGTCGGCTTCGGCGACGCATTCCTGATCTTCTTCCCGGGCCGGGAGCGGCCCCGAAAGGTGCTGGTCGACTGTGGCTCCATCGCCCTGGACAACATCTCGATGGAGGCCGTGGTCAACCAGATCCTCGAGGACGCCCGGGAGGATGGCGAGCCGAGGCTCGACGTCGTCGTGGCCACCCACCGGCATCGCGACCACGTCTCGGGATTCGACCACCCGCTCTGGAGCCAGGTGAGGGTCGGAGAGGTGTGGATGCCATGGACCGAGCGGCCCGACGATCCGGACGCGAGGCGCATCCGGGATGCTCAGACCCGGCTGGCGCTGCGCCTCCAGGCGCGGCTGGCGGCCAGCGGCGATCCCGACCTGATGTCGGTGGTCCAGAACTCGCTCGCCAACGAGGCCGCGATGCGCACGTTGCACGAGGGCTTCGCCGGTGCTCCCGCGAGACGGTTCCTCTCGGCTGACAAGCGGTCCGTGCGACTCACGACGGGCGTGTTGGCGGACGTGACGGTGCACGTGCTGGGGCCGTCGAGGGACGAAGAGATCATCCGCGAGATGGATCCTCCGGTTGGCGAGGCCTTCCTGGCGCTACCGGCGACCGCCGAGGCCACGGCCGGCTCGATGCCGCTCCTGGATGAGTGGGCCGTTGACGCCGCCGCGTTCGAGAAGAGCGATTCGCCCCTGTGGCTCGGGTCCGACGAACTCGGGAAACTGGAGACCGCCATCGGAGGGGCCTCCGCCGACGAACTCGCGGCGGCCTCGCTGGACAAGGCGATCAACGGCACCAGCCTGATGCTGGTCTTCGAGTACGAAGGCAGGCACCTGCTGTTCCCTGGCGACGCGCAATGGGGCACGTGGCGTAGGGTCCTCGAGGATCAGGAAAGCCGGAGTCTGCTCGCGAGAACGACGCTTCTCAAGGTCGGGCACCACGGCAGCCACAACGCGACCCCGCGCGACTTTGTCGAGAACCTCTGGGGCAAGGGCGTGGCTCCCGAACAGCCCTGGGCCTTGACCTCGGTCAGGCCGGTCAAGAAGTGGAAGTCGGTCCCCAAGGCCGAGCTGCTCGACGCGTTGCTCGAGCGCTCGCCGCGCGTCATTCGCTCGGCTCGGACCGAGCCGGTGCCCGGCTTCGAGCAAGACGTCGCCTGGGTTGAGGCGCGCCTCCCCGTGGGGCGCCTGGCACGCCGGGCGCGGTCCGCCCGGCCGCCTGGCAACCGCCGATAGCGGCCGGTGGGTCCACCGGAGTCAGGTCGAACACGGTTCAGTCGATACGGCCACGGTCCACGGCGAATCGGGCCGTCGGCAAGGAGGGGTCATGTCAGGTCTCTCACTGTGTCTTTCGGGTGGCGGACATCGGGCCGCGCTCTACCACCTCGGGGCGCTCGCGAGGCTCAACGAGTATGGCGTTCTCTCGCGGGTCACCGCCGTTTCCTCGGTGTCCGGCGGGAGCATCATCGCCGGGCTGCTGGCCAGGGCGTGGCCCGGTCTGAGGCTCGACCCCTCCACGGGCAGGTTCGATAACTTCGACGCTATGCTCTCACGTCCGCTGCGGAGCTACATCGACCTGGATCTGCGAGACGAGGTGATCCTGAAGGGACAACTGAGGCCGGAGGTCTGGCGCGGCAAGAAGACCATCACCGAGCTCTTCGCCGAGAAGCTCGACCAGGTGCTATTCAACGGCATGACGCTGCAGGAGCTGCCGGAGACACCCGACTTCACGTTCTGCGCGACCAACCTGGAGACGGCCGTCTGCTGGCGCTACTCCAGGCGGCGATCGGGCGACTATCAGGTCGGCTGGATGGACGGCCTCGAGCTTCCGCTGTGCCGGGCAGTCGCGGCGTCGGCGGCATTCCCGATGGCGTTTCCACCCATCGTCGAGCACTTCCCGCCCGGGCAGTTCCGGGGAGGCGCCCTCGAGAAACGGGGGCAGGAACATCTGACCGAGCTTCGAGAGAGCGTCTCTCTCACCGACGGCGGAGTCTACGACAACCTAGGACTGGAGCCGCTCTGGAAGACGTCCGACGCCCTGCTGATCTCCGACGGGGGTAAACCGCTCAACGTCGCAGTTAACCCGGACGGGGGCATCATGAACCGGTTGCTGCTGGCTAGCAGCATCTCGGCCAACCAGCAGGAAGCGCTGCGCAAACGGGTGCTGCTGGCGCGTTTCAAGGGAATGTCGTCGGAGGAGTTCCCCCCGTTGAGAGGCACCTACTGGGGGCCCGGCAGCAACTTCCGCCAGTACCCGCGCTGGCTCGATGAGGGCTACGAGGGACCTGTCCTGGAGGCCATCACCGGAATCCGCACCGACCTGAACGCCTTCGCCAAGGGCGAGACGGCCATCCTCGTGAATCACGGCTACCTCCTGGCCGACACCGCGCTCCGGAGCTGGCTGGACGACGGGTCCCTGTATCAGACCGCACCCACCTTCACCTGGCCGGCAGCGACCAACCGGCCCGGGGATCCGGCCAATCGAACGGCCCTCGCGGAGAGCGCCAAGCGAGTGGTCTGGGGGCCGATTCACATCTGACCCGCGCGCCAGGCCATCGAGGACGGGCTCCTTCGCCGGGGCCGGCTAGCGACTCGCGCCCAGCACCGTCACCGTGCCCCCGTCGGGAGTCAGCGCCAGCGGCGCCGCACCATGGCCTTCGGTCTCCACCGGCCGCAAGATCTCGTCGTTCGCGGTATCGATGCGAGTGAGCGTGTTCGAGCCGCCCTTCAGCTGCCCGCCGCCTCCCGGCTGTAGGCGCGATCGAGCAGCCGGCCCACCAGCTTCAGGAGCGACAGGCAGCGCTCGGCCTGTCCCTGCTGGTAGAGCGACTTGGCGCGCTCGAGGTTCGACTCCGAGAGCAGCAGCAGCCTGGCGGTCACCGGATCGGACGAGTCCCCCAGGTGGCGCGACGCCGCCGACACCGACGATTCGATACGTTCCAGGTTGCGGCGCGCCTCCTCGGCCTTGCCAGGCGAACCGGCCGGGATTCGAGGGCCGGTGCGAGTCGCATCGTCCGCGGTCGTGGGCTCGCCGCGCTTGTCGAGGTCGATCGCCCGGTTGAGCGAGCGCTCGGCCGTGTTCATCAGCACACGGGCCTGCACGTAGTTGCCCTGCGCGCTGGCCTCCTCGCTCTGTCGCACCTGTTCGTCGGCCCGTTCGAGCAGAGCCCGCGCCTCGGACGACTGCGTGTTCTCGACGATCTTCCGGGCCCGCTGCATGCGGCCTTTCGTCTGGTCGAGGTCCCGGCCGATCCGCCGCTCGGAGTCGTACATCGCCAGCGCGGCCGACCCCTCCTGGATCGTCTCGTCGAGCAGCGGACGCACCTGCGGCGAGATCTTGGGAGTCGGCTCGGACGGGTCGCGCCCTGCCAGCGACGGGTCGAGCTGACGCCGCACCCGCAGGAGGTTGTCCTGCATGCGGTCGAACTGCCGGTGCAGCGCCTCGCTGCGGCTCTGGGAGGCGGCGGAGCGCACGCGGTGCAGCATGTCCTCCGCCTGGCGCAGCCGGCGCAGGTCCATCTCTTCCTGACGGCGCAGCAGGGTGGCGGCATCCAGCGTGCCGCTCGCCGGTTCGGTCGCGGCCGCGGTCCCGAAACACCCCGCCAGCCCGGCGACGGCCAGCACAACCGTCAGCCAAGGGGCCTTCGAGCCCGAGCCGGCCCGGTTGCCGGGAACTCTCAGCTTTTTCATCCAGCGCATCATTCGACTCCCAGCTTCTTGAGGCGCGAATCGAGCTGCCGCCGGGTCAACCCGAGCAGCCTCGCGGTCCGTGTCTTGACCCGGCCTGCCCTCTCGTAGGCCTGCATCACCAGATTGTGTTCGTGATCCTCCAGCGAGAACCCGTCGGCAGGCAGCTCCACCGACGGGCCCTGGGGGCGCGGCTGGACCTGGAAAGGCAGATCGGCCGGCGTGATCCTGCCGGAATCGGAGATGACCGTCGCTCGCTCCATCACGTTCTCCAGCTCGCGGATGTTCCCCGGCCAATCATAGCTCTGGAGCGCGGCCATCGCCTCGGGGGTGATCTCCATTTCGGGCTTCCGGAAGCGCGTGAGGAAGAAGCGGGCGAGAGCGGAGACGTCCGCCGGCCGATCGCGCAGCGGGGGAAGCGTGATCGAGACGACGTTCAGCCGGTAGTACAGGTCTTCGCGAAAGGCGCCGTCCTTCATCCGCTGTTCCAGCTCCGCGTTGGTCGCGGCGATGACTCGCGCATCGCAGGTGATGGTCTTCAGGCCGCCGACCCGCTCGAAACGCCGCTCCTGCAGCAGCCGCAGCAGCTTCACCTGGAGCACGGGCGACAACTCCCCGATTTCATCGAGGAACAGGGTGCCGCCCGAGGCGATCTCGCACTTGCCGCGCTTGGTGGCGATGGCCCCCGTGAACGAGCCCTTCTCGTGCCCGAAGAACTCGCTCTCCAGCAGGTTCTCGGGTATGGCCGCGCAGTTGACGGTCACCAGCGGGGCGTTCGCCCGGGCGCTATGCTGGTGGATGTACTTCGCCAGCACCTCCTTGCCGGTGCCGCTCTCGCCGCGGAGCAGCACGGTCACGTCGCTGGCGGCGACCTTGTCGGCCAGCCCGAGCGCGGCCTTCAGCGGCTGCGACTCCCCGATCACCTTCAATTGGCCCGGCTCCTGGCCGAGCTTCTCCTTCATGTACTGGTTCTCCATCACCAGCCGCTGGCGGTCGCAGATGCGGCTGACGACCATCAACAGCTCGTCGAGCTTGACCGGCTTGAGGATGTAGTCTCGGGCCCCCGAGCGCAGGGCCGAGATGGCCGTTTCCACCGAGGCGTAGGCGGTCACCAGGACGCACTCGCATTCGGGATTGCGCTTGCGTACCCCCTCGACCAGCTCCAGGCCATCCATCTTGGGCATCCGGATATCGCTCAGCAGGATGTCGTAGGCGCGCTCGCCGGCCAGCTTCAGCGCGTCGAACGGCTCGCTGACCGCGTCGACCTGGTGGCCTTCTTCCTCGAGGGCCATCTTCCAGACCGCCGTCAACTTCACTTCGTCGTCCACCACCAGGATGCGAGTCATCGTCTACCTCTTCAGTCCTGCGGCGCACCGGGGCCGCTTCCCAAGGTTCTTACCGGGCCTGCCGCCCGGCTCACGCCGGCTCCACCACCGGCAACTCCAGGGCAAATCGCGTTCCGCCCCCCGACAGGCTCTCGAGCCTCACGCTGCCTCCGTGCTCGTCGGCAATCGTCTTGGCAACAAACAGGCCAAGTCCCGTACCAGAGGGCTTGCTCGTCACGAACGGCTCGAAGATCTGCTGGGCCACGTCCGCCGGCACCCCGCAGCCGGTGTCCTCGACCGAGATGCAGACCCGGCCCGAACCCGCCTCCTCGGCCGACAGGCCGAGATCCTTGCGCGGAGAGTCGGCCATCGCGTCTCGCGCATTGAGCACGGCGTTCAGCAGCACCTGGCGGATGCTCCCGTCATCGACGTTCACCACGCGATCGCCCGCCGTGAGCCGGCACTCGAGCCTGATCCCCGCCTTCGACAGTTCCGGCCCGACCATCTTCACCAGCGGCGCCAGCACCGTCTCGACCGTCGTCGGCCTGCGGTCCAGCACCGGAGTCCGCGCGGTCTCGAGGAAGTGCGTGACGATGCCGTTGAGGCGGTCGGTCTCTTCGAGCACGCTGCCCACCAGTTCGCAGATCTGCGGATCCCGCACGGTGAGCTTCTCGAGCCGCCGGCTCACGAACTCCGTCGAGGCGCTGATGATCGAGAGCGGATTGCGGATCTCGTGGCAGATCTGGGCGGCCATCCGGCCTACCAGCGCAAGCCTGGCGGTCTCCTGGTAGTGCTCCTGCGCCTGCAGCAGGGCACGCATCGCCCGGCGGAACAGCAGGGCGAGCACGATGACGAAGCTCACCAGCACGGTCGCGACCAGCAGCAGCCCGTTGCGCAACAGCGCAAGCTTGTCGAAGAAGCGGACGTCGGTTTCGACCGCCAGGACCGCCACGACCCGACCCTGCGGATCGAGGATCGGCGCGTAGCCTGTCTTGAGGATGTTCCCGCTGCGAGCGATCATGCCGGAGATGCTCGTCTTCCCCATCCAGGCGTCCATGATCTCGCTGGTATCCAGCACCAGACCGGGGTTCACCTGCCCGGCGGGCTCATCCGCCACGGCGCTGACCAGGATCCGATCCTCCGCGTCGAAGATGTAGAGATCGGCCAGCCGCAAGATCGCACGCTGCTCGGCCAGCTCGCGCTGGACGCGCTGGAATTCGGGCGACTTCGGGTCGCCCGGGGCCATCCGCACCAGCGCGTCGCCGTCGAGGTGCCGGCTGACGAGAGAGGCAATGGCGGTCAATTGCCGGTCGAGCAGTTCGCCGAAGAGCACCCCGGTGAAGTGCCAGAGGGCCCAGCCGGTGAGGTTGATGATCACCAGCACCAGGGTGACGAAGAGCCCGAAGGCCACCAGGGTCTTGCGCCCCGCCGGGGTATGACTGTTCAGGATCACGTCTCGCAGGGGTCCTCACGGTTGGGTCCGACTGAGCATACCGGAAGTGCACCGTTCAGTGCATCCACCGGAAGAACCTGGCCTCGTTACTGCAAGTGCAATGCCTACGGCTGGATTTCTGGTCGGCTCGCGGGCTGGTTCGCCAATTGCATGATCGCCGTCGATGAAACTCACGCTGGCGTTTCCGGTGCTTTTCGGGCTGATGCTCGCGTTCCCGCTCGGGGCGCAGCCGGCCGCGCCTGCCACCGGAGATGCCGCTGACCCGCTTCGAGGGAAGCTCGTCCGTCCGGAGGATCGGCTGACCGCAAAGGCGGCGGAGGGCAACGCGCGTTCGGCCATCACCCAGCTCTCCCGCAGCCTGGGGGTCGACCTCGACAGTCCCGCCGGCAAGGCTGGCAGGGTCGCGCTGATGAAGTTCCAGGAAGGCCAGCGCGCCGTCACCGACGGCCGCTACCTCGACGCCCGGCGGTTCTATGCCAACGCCGAGGCCTTTGCTCGCCGCGCAATGCGACAGGGGCCCGACCCCTGTGACGCCGCGCGCTCCAACGTCAGCCGTCTGCGCGATCTGCAGCGGCGGCTCGATATGGCGACGCTGACCTCGGCGAGCGACCTGGCGCGGGCGCTGACGTCGCGCGCGCGAGATCTGCTCGACGACGCCTGGCGCCAGTCCGAGGCGGGCCAGTGCGACGACTCGCTCCGCACGAGCCGGCTGGCCGAGAACGCTCTCAAGCGCGCCGGAGAGCTGGCGTTGCAGGTTCGGAGGTAGGGGACTCTCGACTCACAGCGCGGGCTTCGCCCGCTCTGAGGCTCGAGGCTCGAGGCTGGAGGCAAGGCTAGCGGCCCCCTTCAAGTCGTCGCGCCACGCGAAGAAGATCGGAAGTAGTAGGCTAGAGCGCTTCGAGCACCTTCAGCGCGGCGTCCACCTTGCCGAAGGGCGGCATGATATAGACGCCCTGCACGAGCGGTTTCGCGGCCAGCAGCGACTCCCGGGCGATCTCGATGCCCACTTCTCGCCCCTTGTCGCCCGAACCGGCTTGCCTCATCCGCTCGCGGATCGACTCGGGGATCTGCATGCCCGGCACCTCGTTGTGCAGGAACTCGGCATTGCGATAGCTCGCCAGCGGCAGGATGCCGACGAGCACCGGGATCCGGCAATCGGCGATCTTGTCCAGGAAACGGGCCAGGAGTTCGACGTCGTAGACCGGCTGGGTCATGCAGAAGTTCGCGCCGGCCTCCACCTTGTACCGGAAGCGCCGCACCTCGCGCTCCAGGTCGGCGGCGCCGGGATTGGCCCCGACCCCGACCAGGAAGCGGGCCGGCTCGCCGATCGGCGCGGCCGCCAGGTCCACGCCCCGGTTCAGGCCGTCGAGGATTCTCACCAGCCCGATGCTCTCGACGTCGTAGACGGCCGTCACGTGCGGGTAGTTGCCCAGCTTGGGCGGGTCGCCCGTGACCGCCAGGATGTTGCGTAGCCCCATCGCGTGCGCGCCGAGCAGGTCGGCCTGCATCCCCAGCAGGTTCCGGTCGCGGCAGGTGTAGTGCAGCACCGTCTCCATCCCGACCCACTGCTGGATGAGCACGGCGATGTGGAGTGCACTCATGCGGGCACTCGCGCGAGGGCCATCGGGTACGTTCACCACGTCGACTCCGTGGAACTTGAGCTGCTCGGCCGCGGCCAGCACGGCCTTCGGATCGTGGCCCTTGGGCGGGTTCATCTCGACCGAGACCACGAACTTGCTGCCGCGCACCGACTTCTGAGCCAGCTTCGCCCCGAGCGGCGAGCACTGTTCGATCGGGATCCGCTCCCTCAGCTCGGCCTTCTCGAGCGGCTCGAGCATCGCCACGGTATGCCGCGACGGCTTCAGCATCTTCGCCATCGCGCGGATCGCACGCACGTGCGCCGGCGTCGTCCCGCAGCAGCCGCCCACGATATTCGCCCCCGTCTGGATGAAGCGGCGCGCGTACTCCCCCATGTACTCGGGCGACGTCATGTAGAGCACCCGGTCGTCGTGCATTCGCGGGCTGCCGGCGTTGGGCATCGCGGCAATCGGCACGTCGCCCCACGCGTGGCGCAGCCGCTGGATCGTGTCGAGCATGTCGTGCGGCCCTTCCGAGCAGTTCGCCCCGATCATGTCGACGCCCTGCACCGCCAGCGCCGCCGCCACCTCCTCCGGCGTGTAACCGAGCATCGTCCGGCCCTCGGCGGGGAAGGTCGCCATCGCCAGGATCGGCAGATCGCACTCCTTGCGCACCGCGTGCACCGCCGCCGACATCTCCTGGATGTCGCTCATGGTCTCGATGACGAGCAGGTCGACGCCACCGGCGACGAGCCCCCGGATCTGCGGCCGGAACAGCTCGATCGCCTCGGTCACCGAGATCTTCCCGATGGGGCTCAGAGGTTTGCCGAGGGGCCCCATCGAGCCACCGACCCAGACATCCTCTCCCGCGACCTCGCGCGCCAGCTGCGCGCCCCTGCGATTGATCTCCTCGACTCGCTCCCCTAGCCCGTGCGGCGCCAGCTTCACCGGGTTGGCGCCGAACGTGTTCGTCTCCAGAAGCTGCGCTCCAGCCTTCAAGTACTCGGCGTGGACCTCGCGAACCAGGTCCGGTTGGGTCAGGTTGACCTCGTCGTAGCAGCGGTTGACGTAGACGCCCTTCGAATAGAGCATCGTTCCCATCGCGCCGTCGGCCACGATCACGTTGTCCTGGATCGCTTCCAGAATCGATTGCCTCATCGGTTACTCCTCCGGATGACCGGAAACTCCACGCCGCCGCCCGCGGCCCGCGCCAGTCTATCAGAGGCTGGGGGAAGAGTTCCGGGGACAGGATACCGATCCCGGCCAGACCGGGAGTGGTATCCTGTCACCGGATCCGGGCGTTGCCTGTCATGCGCTCGCCCGAGCGGCCCTTGGCGCGCTCGAAAGAAATTGAAACCACCGACCCGCTCGCGGGTAAGGGAGGTCGGATGGACAAAGTGGCAGCCAGTCGAGCCGCGGGGCCCCGGCCGGAGGAATCCCCCCGGGACGAGCAGTCCCAAGCTCTCGCGACACTGGCGCTGGCGGGCGACGCCCCCGCCTTCGAACAACTGGTCGCGAAGTTCCAGGGGCCGGCCTGGGCGCTGGCGAGGCGCATCACGGGCGACCGGGAGGTAGCGATGGAAATGGTCCAGGAAGCGTTTCTGCGAGTGCACCTGCACCGGGCCGACTACCGGCCCGGCCAGCGCTTCGCCCCCTGGTTCTACCGGATCCTCGTCAACCTGTGCCTCAACGCCGCCCGGAACCGGAAGCTGCAGGCCAGCCCCCTCTCCCCGGCCGGGTTCGGCGCCGTGCAGGGCCCCGCCCACTCCGGTCCCGAGCACCAGGCGGAGGCACGCGATCGCGACCGCGCCCTCGCCGAGGCGTTCGACAGGCTGCCGGCCCGGTATCGCGCCGCCCTGGCCTTGCGCATCCACGCGGGGCTCTCGGTCGACCAGGCGGCCGCCGCGATGGACTGCCCGGCTGGAACGATCAAGACACTCGTCTTCCGGGCCCGCGAGGCGCTGCGCCTGCGTCTCGAGGCCTGGGAAGGCCCCGGTTCCACGAAGGGAGGGCATCGATGACACCCGCCGGACCCGCCTGCCGCCGCCTGAGACAAGACCTGCACGAGCACCACGACGGGGCCCCGGCCAGCCCGGCGCTCACCGCCCACCTGTCGGACTGCGCCGCCTGCCGCGGCCTGCTGCTCGAGCTGACGGCGCTCGACTCCTCGCTGGCCGCCTCGATCGAACCGATGCCCTCCATCCTGGCGCGCCGGCTCGCCACGGCGCTCCCTCCCCGGCCGGAGCCGGTTCCCCGGACCCTCTGGATGCTGACCGCGGGCTCGTTCGCGGTGGCCGCGATCCTCTGGGCCTTCGCCGGTGACGAGCTGGCCAGGCCGCTCGAGGACCTGGCCGCCTGGGCCGTCCAGGCGCCGGGCGTGGCGCTCTCCCAGGCGCTCTCCCCCCTGCTCGACTGGTCCTGGCCGGTGCCGTCCTGGCCGACGGAGTTCCTAGCGGTCCCGGTCCTCACCCTGAGTGCCTGGTCTCGCGGCGCCATGTCGGAGTTCCTTCAAACCTCTGCAATAACGCTGACTTTCGGATTGCCTCTGATCCTCTACCCCGTCGGCCTGGCTTTCGCCGGCCCGTCCGGGTCCGCGCGGCGTAGCCCGCGAAGGAGAACCTCATGATGAATCGCAAGCTTCTCGCCTCGCTCGTCCTGGTACTCGTACTCTTCGCGGCCCCGGCCGCCTTCGCCCAGCCCGTGGAGGCCGCGGCGGACAACAACCCGCTCAACCCGCTCGTGGGACTGCTCACGATCCTGATGCTCTCGCTCGGCACCGCGGCCGGGACGCGCGCATTCGGGGCGATGGCAACGGCCTACCGGCCGCTCCGCGAGGAACTCGACTCGATCTCGGCCTTCGCCGACGAGACGCCTCGCAAGGCGCTCGCCGCGGGGATCGTCGGCTTCATCGTGGCTGGCCTGCTGACCCTGCTACTCCTCAAGGTCGCGAAACTGCTGGGCCTGCTCGCCCTGCTGCTGCTCGCCGTCACGCTGACCAAGGGGTTCGTGAGCCGCGTGCTCTCGGCCGGGCGCGTCATCGGCCGGAGCTGGGAGAACTCCTCTCGCTTCCCCTTCGCGGATGCCCTGCTCGGAACGCTCTTCTTCGAGCTGGCCTTCCTCTGCCCGGTCGCGGGCCAGGCCTTCGTCGCCCTGGCGGCGGTGCAAGGCTTCGGCGCCTGCACGCTCCGCGTGGCGTCCCGGGCAACGAGTCCCGCAGCGCCCCTCGCGCCGCCGGTGGAGCCCCCCGCCCCGCCGGCCGCGCCGGAGGCGTAGCTGGCGCCCCGCCGCCAGCCCCGACCTCAACCGCTGAGCAGGCCGTCGAAGATAGCGTCGAACAGCAGTTCGATACCTATCTCGACGGCCGCGCCGGTCACGGTGTCCGAGACGATGCCCGTGCTGTTGCCCCGGTGGAACTGATGGCTGAACGAGACGTCGGACATCAGCGCATTGGCCGGCATCTTGATAGTCGGCACCTGGCCGCTCTGGACCGCCCGGCGCAGCTTCCCGGGCTCGCCGGCGTCCAGCCAGGTCCCCCGGCACTTCGGACAGATATCGATGACGAGGGTCTCGGCCGCGGGAATCGAGAAGGCGCGCATCGGCGTCGAGCACCCGGGGCAAACGAGCGGAGGCTCGGACCCCGCGCCGGCGCGCCGCGGCTCCACGTTCTCGCCGAGCCAGCGCAAGCCGCGATCGTCGAGCTTGAGCACCCCCTCGACCTCGCCGCGATCGTAGAACTCGCCCTGGCACGAGCCGCACCGGTCGATGACGACCCACTGCGCCGGCACCAGTTCGAGCGTCTCGCGGCACCTTGGGCACGGCCGCGAAGGCGCCGCCTCCGGCAGGCCGAGGAACTCCCCGCAGTAGAGACAGCGAACCGCCTTCCCGGCCACGCGATGATTGCACTTTGCGCAGGTCCGGCTGGGAAGAGCCAACGAGGCGGGACTGGCCACCGCACATCACCTCCAGAGGCTCCCAGGAGATCCCCGGGGCGCGCAGGTAAGAGCCTATCAAAGAACCCTGGCCGTAACGAGGCCGAGCGAAGGGCCGCCAGCCAAGGCCGCAGGCCCGAGGCGCCCGGAGGTGTAGCCGCAGTGCGCTACATCGAGGACGACTCGGGCCGAGAACGCCGGATGGCGGCCCTGCAGCCGGCCACAGTAGGCTGGGGTTCCTTGATAGGCTCTAGGGCACGTTCGCCGGGCCGGTGTGGATCGGAGCGACTGGCGACCGCCCCGACCCCGCCGCCTCCGGCGGGCCTGGCACCTGCGCGGGGCCGCGTCCGCCGGACCACGATCGGGGAGCCTCCTCCGTCGGGCCGGTCTCGGCGATCGGCACGTTCGGGGCGGGCTCACCGCCGGCGTGCGGTCGCACACTCGACCTGCGGCCGGTCGTTCCGGCCACGCTCCCAATACCCGAGCTGGCATCCATGCTCATGCTGGTCCCGTGGAACAGCTCGAGGTCCAGGTGCTGGATGACCTGACCGTCGTGGTCCTGGATGACCAGCCGCCACTTGCCGGCGGGAAGCGGCAGCTCTCGCGCGACCCGGAAGTCGAGCTGCGCGAAGGGCGCTCCGGTCGGCTGGTCGGCCGGCCAGGCGCCGATCACCCAGCCCGGCTTGATGTACCCCGCGAACCAGAGGCTGCCGTCGCGCTCGTCCGGGGTCTCGGTCGCGTCCTTGGAGTAGGCATCCATCCGGCCTTCCGGACCGCCCGCGCCGCTGCGGCCCAGCGCGCCACGGCCAACCCGCCCTCCCGACGCACCGCGGCGGCCACCCGCGCTCGAGCCACTCGCCGCCGCGGTCGGCGCGGCGGGGGCCTCCGGCGGCGGCTCGGGCGAGGGGGCCTGGTACTCGATGCTGCCCTGGCCGGTCTTGCCTCGCGCGGCGGAGACGACCGTGACCTTGCGCAGCGTGCCGTCGCGCTGGGGCTTCGGCGTTTCGTAGGTGAGCCGGTACTGCAGCCGCACGTCGGTGAGGACCTCGCCGAAGGCCCGGCGCAACTCGCTCGCCTGCGACGCGGTGTAGGAGCGTCCGCCCGTGATGAGCGACAGCTTCTCGAGCAGCTTCCGGTCGACCTGCGTGCCGAGGCCGATCGTCCACAGCGGCACCTGGTGCAGCTTGGCCGACTTCGCGGCCGAGGTCGCCGAGCTGACCGACTGGTTGGCGGTGCCGGCGGCATTCTGGTCGCGGCCGTCGGTGAAGACCACCGCCAGCCGCCGGCCCTGCACGCGCCGCAGTTGCGCCGCGGCCTCGGCGATGGCGTCGTAGAGCGCCGTGGCGCCCTCGGTTTCGAGCTTCTCGACGCGATCCAGGATGACGGCCTTGTCGGCGGTCATCTCTTCGCGCACCCGCGGCTTCTCCGAGAAGGTGATCAGCAACACCCGATCGCTCGGCTCCAGCTCACGCACGAAGCCGGCGACCGCGGCCTTCAAATTGTCGAGCGCGGGCGTCATGCTCCCCGACATGTCGAGCACCAGCGCGATCGAGAGCGGGGCCTTCTCGACTTCCACCGACAGCAGCTTCACCGCCTTGCCGTCCTCCGCCATCGTGAAGTCGTCGCGGCTCAGGCCCGGCACCGGCCGTCCCTCGTCGGTGAAGACGCCGAGCGTGACACCGATCGACGGGAAGCGGGCCGCATCGACCTGGGAGAGCCGGGTCGACAAGCCTTCGGCCAGGCACGGGGTGCAGAGGACCAAGAGCAAGACGAAGCGCAGCAACACGACGATCACCTCGCCTCCATCAAAACACCTGGACCCGGGAGATACAACCCCGCGGGTCGTCACGGGGGCGTGTCACGCGGAGGGAGCCCCTTCTCGAACTCAGTTCCCTGCTGGGGACGCTCTCCCCAGTCCCCTGCCGTGGGGCTGCTCCGCTCCGCGAGCAGCCCCGTAAGTCGAAGCTGGGG
>CAZSVK010000111.1:2609-14509 GCA_964610245.1 uncultured bacterium | reverse complement strand
TCCTACATGGCCCACCATTTCTTCATTTCAGCAACGTGAAAGCGCCGGGCTGCCAGCGGGCGGCCTCCGGCGGGCCATTCGCCAGGGCCGACGGTAACCTCAAACGGCGGATCGACCCCGAACAGGTCGGAAGCCAGTCTCCCGGAGCCGCTCTGGTAGCCTCCGGTAGCCTGCTGTCGGCCTGATGCGGCGGCTGTACTCCCCCGAACGATGGAGCTGTTGGACCCGGAGCGCAATAGGCTGGACCGACTCGATGAAGAGGACGGGCAGGTCGAAGACCTGACCGTTCCGGCCGGGGATTCCTCGGTGACCGGCGGCAGCGTCACGCACCCCGTGGCGATTCCGGTGGAGTCGATCGACGCCGACGCGTTGAAGGTCATCCACCGGCTCACGCGGCACGGCCACGAGGCGTACCTCGTCGGCGGGTGCGTGCGCGACCTGCTGCTCGATTTCCGTCCCAAGGACTTCGACATCGCCACGTCCGCCTGGCCCGGCGAGATTCGCGAACTGTTCCGCAACTGCCGGATCATCGGCCGCCGGTTCCGGCTCGCCCACATCCTGTTCGCCGGGAAGTTCATCGAGGTCTCGACGTTCCGGGGCAACGCCGCGGAGGCCGGCGAGGCGGGGGGCGGGGAAGACCTGCTCATCCGCGAGGACAACGTCTTCGGCTCGCCCGAGGAGGATGCCCGGCGGCGCGATTTCACCTGCAATGCCCTCTTCTACGACGTCGAGCGGCAGGAGATCATCGATTTCGTCGGCGGGATGGAAGACATCGGCCGGCGGATGGTCTGCTCCATCGGCGACCCGCAGATCCGCTTCCGGGAAGATCCCGTTCGCATCCTCCGGGCGGTGCGCTTCAGCGCCCGGCTGGGCTTCGAGTGCGAGCAGGAGATCCATCAGGCGATCGCCGACGTGAAGGATGACCTGGTCAAGAGCGCTCCTCCGAGAGTGCACGAGGAGCTGCTCAAGACGCTGGCGAGCGGAGCCTCCTCCGCCTGCTTCCGGATGCTCTACGAGACCGGCGTCCTGCAGGTCCTGATGCCGAGCATTTCGGATTCGGTCGAAGGTGCGGGCGGGTTCCTGTTCCCGCTGCTCGAGGCGCTCGATCGCTACGATCAGGGGTTCCGGTCGCTACCCGACTCGGCGCTGATCGCCGCCTTGCTCTACCCCATCTATTCGAAGGAAGTCGACGAGCAGGAAGATCCTTACTTCTGGCTGGAGGGGCTCCGCGAAGGCTCGCCGATCTTCACCTCCACCCGGCGCCGCGACCTCGAGCGCATCCTGCAGGTCTTCCGGGCCCAGCGGCGTTTCGCGAGGGAAGCCAAGGCGCGGCGGGCCAATCTGGGGGTCTTCGCCCGGAAGGACTACTTCCAGGATGCCTGGCTGCTGTTCAAGCTGGTCAGCGAGGTCACCGGAGAGTATCGCGAGTTCATCGAGGACTGGGAGCCCCGCCTCTCGGGGCCCCGGCGCCCGGCGCCCGCCGCCGTGCCCGCGCAGCGCTACTTCACTCCGGCCGCCCCCGCTCCCGAGGGTGATGAAGGCGCTTCCGAGCAGCTCGTCCATCGGCGGCGACGGCGGGGAGGCCGTGGCCGCAGGCGCGGCGGGAGTTTCGACGCCGCCTCCGGCGCGCGCTCGTAGTCTTCGATTCCACGTCCCGTCGAGACAGAAGCGCGCTCCCAGGCGCCAATTCTGTCAGTTCGAGGGCGCCGCGTGCCGATGATGGGGGTGTGAAACCCCGTTTCGCCCTTCTGCTGCCGCTCCTGTTTCTCGGCCTCTCGCTGGGCTGCGCCGCGTCGGAGCCCGTCTCCCGCGAGCTCGCATCAGACGCGGCTGCCGGGGCCCGGCCTTTCCGGGATCTGCCTCGAGGCCACTGGGCCTACGACGCGGTGCAGGCACTGTCGGCAAAGGGCATGCTCACCGGCTTCTCGGACGACACCTTTCGCGGCGACAAGCCGGTGACGCGCTACAGCTTCGCCGTGGCTCTGGCCCGGGCGATGGAGCAGATGCCCGCGAATCGCGCGCCCGGCCAGGGGCCGATGGCGGCCGCGGACCTGGCCACCATCCAGCGCCTGCTGGGCGAGTTCAACGACGAGCTGTCGCTGCTGGGCGTGCGGCTGGGCTCGGTCGAGGAGAAGCTGGCTGCCTTCGGTCGGCGGTCCGACGAACTCTCGCAGCGCGTCGGTCGCCTGGAGACGGGCGACCGCGCCGGAGTCCACTTCGAGGGCGGCGAGCTGCGACTGGCCGCCTACAACCGGGCCGCCAACACCTCCCGGGTCGAGACACTGCTGAACGCTCGCTTCAATGCCGGCCGCGACGTGACCGGCAAGGTCGGCTTTCTCTTCGACAACGCGCTCGACGGCAAGTTCGGCGAGGGGCTCGGCGTCTACGAGGCCTACGCCGACCTGACCGGCCTGGGGAAACCGCTCGAGCGGCTGAGGGCCGGCCGGTTCAACTACCTCCTGGGCGCGGGCATGGTGCTCTACGACCGGGTCGAGGGGTTCGACCTGCTGGCCGGCCGCGGGCGCAACCGGTACGAGGCCTTCTATGCCGACGACCTGATCCTGCAGTACGCCTTCCCGACATTCAGCGGCGGCGAGGGTGGCTACTACTACCTGCAGCAGGCGGTCAACGCGTCCAACACCCAGCCGTTCCACGTGGGCCTGTTCTTTCGGGGCGGCATCGGGGAGCGCTTCAGTTACGGCCTGGAGTTCAGCGACTACGACAATCGTAACGTCACGGTCGCTAACCGCAACAGTAGCACCAGGGGATACCTGGCGCGGGCCGACTACGGCGCCGGCTCCAACTTCGGCGTCCACGCGGCCTACCTGGTCCAACAGGAAGACTTCCGTGCGTTTCGCATAGACCACGACCTGGCCTGGCACGGCGGCGCCTCGAGCCCGCTCGAGGACGTGCTGCAGACGCTCGACGCCTTCTCGAATGGCGCCACGGCGGCCAAGAACGAGCTCAACGGTTTCAGCGACCTGAAGCTGGGCCTGTCTGGCCGGCCCTCGGGCGGCAAGGTCGAACTCTTCGCCGGCGTCGATGACGTCGGCGGCCGGGCCGGCTTCGTCGACACCCGGGCCAGCGCCTTCCGCGTCTACACCGCCGCCGCGACTCGCCGGTTCGGGAACAACTCCGACTTCCAGCTCCGGCTGAGGCGGCTGGTCTTCGACGACGAAGCGCCCGCTCTGACCGCCTCCACGCTGCCCATCCCGCGTAAGAACGGCACCGAGTTCCGCGCCCTGTACGTCGTGCGGTTCTGAAAGACAGGGGTTGGGGGTTGGGGGTTAGGGGTGAGGGGTTAGGGGTTAGGAACTGCAGCGGCGCCAACCTGCCAGTTCGAAGCTGTCAGCCATCCGTCGCGCCCCGGGCCGGAGCGCCCGTGACCTGCGCTGCCCCCAACCCCTGACCCCCAACCCCTAACCCCTAACCCCTGACCCCTACGGTATGAGGCGGGCCATGTCCTTCGAGTCCGAGATGCCCGGCGAGTCGGAGGAGATCCTCGAGGGCACGCTCGAGACGATCGCCTACACCCATCCCGGCACGCGCTTCACCGTCGGCCGCCTGATGCCCGACGGAAGCGGCCGCGAGCTGGTGACGGTCGTGGGCCGTATGCCCGAACCGCAGCCCGGGCAGCACCTGCGGCTCTGGGGCCGGTGGATGCTGCACCCCAACTACGGGCGGCAGTTCAAGTTCGACCGTTATCACGTCACGCCTCCCAGCAGCCTCGACGGCCTGCGGCGCTACCTGTCGAGCGGCGCCGTGCCGGGCGTGCGCGATCGCCTGGCCGAGCGGATCATCGAGACGTTCGGCGACCGAACGCTCGAGGTGCTCGACCGCGAGCCTCAGCTCCTGGCCAGCGTCAAGGGGCTCGGGAAGCGCCGCGCCCAGGCCATCCGCGCACTCTGGGACAGTTCGCGCGAGCAGCGCGAGCTGCAACTCTTCCTGGCATCCCACGGCATCGGAGGGGCCCTGGCCGGGCGCATCCTGGACCGTTACGGCGCGGAGACGGTCCAGGTCGTTTCCCGCGAGCCCTTCAGGATGGCGCGGGAGGTGCCCGGGATCGGCTTCAAGACCGCCGACGCCATCGCCCAGCGGATGGGGATGCCTCCCGACGCTCCCGGCCGCGCCGCCGCCGCGCTCTCGCATCTCCTGGATGAAGCCTCGCGCCAGGGCCACCTCTTCCTGCCTGCCTCGCAGCTCCTCGAGCTGGCTTCCGTGAAGCTCTCCGTGCCGCCCGAGAGCGCCCGGATGGCCCTGCGCCACCTGCTCGACGAGAACGCGCTGGTGAGCGACGGCCCGGCCGAGACCCCCGACATCTATCTCCCGCTTTACTTCGAGGCCGAGCGCGACACGGCCGATCGCTTGCGCAAGATGGGTCTGCAGCCGAGCGAGCTGGTTGCCGGCGAGATCGAGCTGGCTGCCCACGCCTTCGAGGCCGAGCAGCAGATCCAGTTGCACCCGCTCCAGCTCGAGGGGCTGCGCAAGCTGGCCGACTCTCGCGTCCTGATCATCACGGGCGGGCCCGGCACCGGCAAGACGACGCTCCTCCGTGGCCTGATTCGCCTGCTCGACGCGCGCGGCATCGTGACCGCCCTGGCCGCCCCGACCGGCCGCGCCGCCAAGCGAATGGAGGAAGCCTCTGACAAGCCGGCCTCCACGCTGCACCGGCTGCTCAAGTTCGATCCCAAGTCACAGGCCTTCCTTCACCACGAAGGGATGCCCCTGGAAGCGCGGTGCGTCATCGTCGACGAGGCGTCGATGCTCGACATGCTGCTCGCCCACGCCCTCGTCCGGGCGATGCGCCCCGAGACCTATCTCATCCTGATGGGTGACGTCGACCAGTTGCCCTCCGTCGGCCCCGGCAGCGTGCTGCGCGAACTCATCGCCGGCGGTTCGATTCCCACCGTCCGACTGCGTCATGTCTTCCGGCAGGCGGCCGAGAGTTCCATCCAGGTCAACGCCCACCGCATCAACCAGGGGCTGATGCCGGAGTTCTCCCGCGATCGCTCGCGGTGCGGTCAGGAGTTCGTCCTGCTCGAGCGGGACGATCCCGCCGAGGCCGCCCGGGCTATCGTGGACCTGTACTGCTATCAGATCCCCAAGGTCTACGGGCTGGATCCCCAGCGTGACGTCCAGATCCTCACTCCGATGCACAAGGGCGAGGCCGGCACGGCAAACCTCAACCGGATGGTGCAGCAGCAGCTTGCGCGGCCTCTGCTGGGCCGTGCGAGCACCGGCGACCGCGTCATGCAGATCGTGAACAACTACAACAAGGAGGTGTTCAACGGCGACGCGGGCGTCGTCTCGGCCTATGACGAGAGGAAGGACCTGCTCGAGGTCGACTTCGACGGGCGACTGCTGACCTACACCGGCGCCGAGCGAGACCAGCTGGTGCTGGCCTACGCGATCACCGTGCACAAGAGCCAGGGTAGCGAGTATCCGGCGGTCGTGATGGCGCTCACCTCGCAGCACGCGCTGATGCTGCAACGCAACCTGCTCTACACCGCCGTGACGCGCGCCCGGAAGGTGGCGATCCTGGTGGGCAGCCGCCATGCCCTGAACCTCGCCGTGCGCAACAACCGCATCCAGAGGCGCAATTCCCGGCTGGCCGAGCTGATGCGCCGGGGACACTTACCTGACCCCGAACCCTGACGATGTGAGTTCCCATGCCGCGTCAGCGGGGTTCGGGGTCAGGTAAGTGTCCCCGATCGGCCATCGCGCGGCCGTCCATCTCCGCGGGCGGCCGGAGCCCGAACTGCGCGAGGACGGTGGGCGCCAGATCCATCACCGACGGGCCGGCGGGCAACCTGCCGCTCTCGAGCCGGCGGTTGGACAGCAGCACGCCCGGGATGTCGGGCGGGTCGAGCGAACAGTGGTCGCCGCACCACCGCGCTTCGTTGGCACTCACAATCTCCGGCTCCACGCCGCCGAGCGCGGCCTGCCACGAGACGCGGTAGCCGTCGGCGAAACCGACCAGCAGGTCTGGCGCCTCGGTCGTGTGAGGGCCCTCGTAGACCTCTTCTCGGCGATAGACGTTCCTGACGGGGTGCGCCCCGTCGGCCGGATCGGTCATCTCCAGGAGCCCCTGCGTCAGCTCCCGCCGCACCCGCGCGTAGGCCGCGCCCATCTGCACCGCGCCCCGCGGCTCGCGGCCCATCACGTTGATGAAGATGTTGCCCAGGCCCATCGAGTAGGCCTTGGTCCGGTCCCAGTCGACGTCGGCCCAGATGTCGCGCTTCTCGTACAGATCGACCAGGTTGCGTTCGCCCTCCGGCCCGCTCCGTGGCTTTCGCACCAGGAACCCCTTCGACTCGAGCCACGAGTTCAGGTTGACCTTGCGCCGGAACGCGTGGAAGCCGTGGTCGCTCAGGACGAACACCGCTGCGTCGGGGCACTGCTCGAGGACCTTGCCGATCGTCGCGTCGACGCGCTTGTAGGTCGCCAGGATGGGCCTCGTGGCCGGCGGCGTGGCGGGCGGCGTGCGCGGATCCTCGCCCTTCCAGAACAGGTGGCTCACCCGGTCGGTCTCCTCGAAGACCGCGACCAGACAGTCCCAGTTGGACTTGGCGAGTTCGCCCATCACCAGCCGCTCGCGGCCGTCGTAGGTGTAGTTCAGGTCCTCCATGAACGCCTTCTCGTCCAGCACGCCCTCGGTGGCGGCCCAGGTGTCGACGGCCCAGCCGAGCGTCTTGTAGGGCCCGTGCTCGCGCTCCAGCTCGCCCGCATAACGGGTCGGCCACGAGAGCTTCACGATGAAGGGGAGCGCCCCGGGGTCGAAGTTGAGGGGCGAGAGGTAGAGCCTGAACGGGTCGCGCGGAGAGACGTAGAGGAAACGCCCCCGGGCCGCGAGGTCCATGAGTGGATTCAGCGAAAAGGTGAAATGGGTCCAATCACTCCAGCGGCCCGGTTCCAGCCGCTCGACGCCTCCCGCGTGCTCGAGCGTCAGCAGGCCGCTCGCCTCCCGGCGGATCCGCAGCCGCGCGGAGGCCTCCAGGAGGTTCCCCGCCGCCCCCGCGGGCGGGCCGGGGATGAACGCCTCGGCCTCGCCGTCCTTGAACGCCACGGTCTGGAGCCGCCCGCCCATCTCGGTGTCGGCGCTGGCCGGCGCCACGTCCTGGAAGCAGCAGTAGGTGCCCTGCGTACGGCGGATGTCCGGTACGCCCAGCCCGCTCAGCAGCCGGCCGTTCGGGCCCAGCTCCTCGGCGGGGAAGGTGACCGGCACGGTCAGCACCGTCACCCGCAGGCCCTGGTCGGCCAGAGTGCGCCAGAACGAGACGCCGTCCCGGCGCGAGACCGCCCGGTCGAGGTGCGACGGGGTGTACCAGCTCACCGCTCCGGCCAGAGCCAGGGCTATCAGCGCCCCCGCCGCCAGGAACCGCCCTCGCGCTCTCAGGAGCAGGCCAGGCAGCAGCCCGAGCAGCCCGCAGGCCAGCACCGCCGCCAGCCGCCAGCGAGGGTTGGATAGCAGGTCCAGCCGCTCGACTCGCACCAGCGCCAGCTCGGGCAGATAGCTGCGCTTGGCCCGCGTCAGGAAGTCGAAGATGCCGGTCTTGCCGGGGTTGCCGCCGATCGAGAAGGCCGACCAGGAGACCGGCGATTGCGCGGGGCAGGTGGTGGCGAGCCTCGTGACGCGGCCGTCTTGCACCATCCGCGCGCAGACGGGCATCTCCCCGGCGGCGAGGTAGCGATCCATCAGCACCGGATCGACGCCGTCGAACCCCAGGACGACCACTCGCGGGGCTGCCGCGGCGGCGCCCGAGCCGAGCGCGAGGGCGAGCGCCAGGAGCAGGACGGTCGGGAACGGCGTGACGCGGGCCATCGGCTTCACTCACCCTGGAGATAGCCGAGCGAGCGGAGTTGGTCCATCCGCTGGGGATCCACCGGCGTGACGACCGGCTGGGGCGGGGCCGGGCCTCCCACCCGCTTCACGTAGGCCTCGAGCTGGTTTCGCAGCGCAGCGTGCTCGGGGCGGGCCGGATCCCACAGGTTATTCTGTTCGACCGGGTCCTTGACGAAGTCGAACAGTTGCCAGCCGCGGAGCTTCAGGTCGTCCCTGCCGTACTGGAGGATCAGGTGCCACGGCCGCTTCACCATCGAGTAGGTGCTGATGAACTCGGACGATTCCATCTGTTCGGCGAAGGCCAGGTCCGGGTGGGAGGCGTCCTGGCCCGAGAAGAGTCTCACGAGGGAGCGGCCCGCCAGCCCGTTCGGCGCGGGCAGCCTGGCCAGCTCCAGCAGCGTGGGAACCACGTCGACATGCTGCACGGTGGCCGCGACGCGCGTGCCGGCGGGCTCCACGCCCGGCCCCGCGAGAACGAGCGGCACGTGGATCAGCTCGCGTTGCAGGTTGATGCCGTGGCCGATCTGTCCGTGCTCCTTGAACTCCTCGCCGTGGTCGGCCGTCACGCAGACCACGGTTCGCGTCAGCGGCACCGCGTCGAGCAGCGTCTGGAGCGCCGCGTCGGTGTGGGCGATCTCGCTGTCGTAGAGCGCCAGCATCTGCTCTCGCGCGTCGGGCGGCAGCTCGGCCCCCGGGGGCACGACCTGGTTGGGGTCCATGCTCGAGCTGAAGTCGAACTTGCCGGAGTAGCGGCCCGGGTGGAACCGGCTGTACCACGGCTCGCGCGGCAGGTAGGGCGCGTGCGGATCGAAGTAGTGCACCCAGAGGAAGAACGGCCGGTCGGTGTTGCGGGCCAGCCAGCGGATCGCCTGGTTGGTCAGCTCTCCGGCGTCGGCCTTCTCGGCCGGAAAGGTCTTGTAGGTCTTGAAACCGCGGTTCAGGCCGTAGCGCACCTCGTGGAAGTAGGACTGGGCGAACATCGCCGTCTCGTAGCCTTGCTCGACGAGCAACTTCGGCAGTGTCGTCACCTTGGGGTTCAGCGCCCAAAGCGGCGTCACCGCGCCGTGGCGGCCCGGTTCGACCCCCGAGAGCAGGCTCGAGAGCGAGGCGAGAGTCCAGTCCGACTGCGAGTAGGCGTTCTGGAAGAGGACCCCCGAACGGGCCAGCTTGTCGAACCCGGGCGACGTGGGGCGCGAGTAGCCGTAAGCCGAGAAGTGATCGGCCCTCGCGGCGTCCAGCGTGATCAGCAGGATGTTCGGCTTGGGCTCGGGCGTGCCGCAACCGTGCAGGCACAGCAGGAACACCAGCCAGAGGCGCCGCGACATGCATGCATCCTACTTCTGTCGCGGGGTCCGATGCCACCGGCGCCTGCCAGGCTGTACACTGCTCTCGATCCGCGATGCCCGAACACGCTCTCAGGGCCTTGATGGCCGAAATCTGCCGCCGCCTGTACGACCGCTTCTACCTGGTCGCGACCGATGGTAATGTCAGCGTTCGTCTCGGCGAGACACGGCTCCTGGTCACGCCCTCGGGCGCCAACAAGGGCTTCCTCGGCCCGCGCGATCTGCTCGTGACCGATCTGGACGGGCGGAAGGTCGAGGGCGAGGGCAAGCCGTCGAGCGAGCTGGCGATGCACGTCCGGGCCTATCGCGAGCGGCCGGACGTCCGGGCCGTCGTGCACGCCCACCCGGCCACCGCCACCGCGTTCGCCTGCTCCGGCCTTCCTCTCGACGAGTGCCTGATGACCGAGGCTGTGGTCGGTCTCGGAGCGGTGCCGCTGGCCCCGTTCGCCCTGCCGTCGACCGCCGAGGTGCCGCAGTCGATTGGCGAGCTGATCCGCCGGACCGACGTCGTGATGCTCGCCAACCACGGCGTGCTGGCCGTCGGCGCCTCGCTGATGGACGCCTACAACAAGATGGAGTCTGTCGAGCAGTTCGCTCGGGTCGCTCTCACCGCGCGCCTCCTGGGCGGCCCCAGGCTGCTCGATCGCGGGCAGGTCGAGCGGCTCGAGGCGCTTCGGGCCCGCTACGGCCTCGCCGGCAAGCAGCTCAGTTGCTCGCGCTGCGCCGGGGAGGCAGGCCACTCCTGCGGGGCCGAGACGCACGCCGGGCCGGACCCGGACCCGGCCGCGGCCGGCGCGCCCGACGAGGCGCTCGAGGCGATCGCCGCGCAGGTGCTGCAGTCGCTCTTTCCCGGCCGGCGCGGGTAAGGGTCCAGGCTCAGGCCGCGGGTGCCGCCTGGGCCGCCTTGGCTTCCTTCAGCAACGCCTCCCGGACCACCAGCTCGATCTCGATGACGATCTCGGAGGGATCGCTCAGCGTTCCCCACCGGCGGATCGGCACGCCCTCTCGGTCGAGCAGCAACAGCGCCGGCCAGCGCGTGACGCCCAGCTTGCCCGCCAGCTCGCGCGCACCCGGCTGCCGGTCGGAGAGGAAGACCATCCGGGCCTGGTTGCGCATGTCCGGTTCCAGGAAGCGTGCCTGACGCAGCAGCAGCTCGCTCGCGAGGCAGTCCTCGCAGTAGAAGGCGGCCAGCGTGAACTGCCTCTGCTGGCGCGCGAGGGAGAACTTCTCGAGGGTGTCCGAGGGCCAATTCCGGAAGATGCGTCCTCCGGTCGGAAGGTTCAGGAACGTGCGGGCGATTTCCTTGACGAACTGGAACATGGGGGCCTCCTGGAATCGCCCCCATGATACACGAGTCGCCCGGCAGGCTCAGCAAGCCCGGCAGGTTCGAGGGTCGGGTCCGGTATCCCTGCACGGACCATGGCACTTTTGATATCGAAAGTGCTATGGTGCCGCAGGGGATAGTCCCTGCCCGCCCGCCCTGCCTCACCAGGGGCTGCCGGCGCGCGCGACGGTGGTGACGGCCGAGACGGTCAGCAGCTGGCCCTTGCGTCCGAACTGCAGCGACTTGTCCTTGCGGGACAGGTGCAGCCGGTGGGCCGCCAGGTTGGCTGCGATGGTCGGATCGGAGGGGCGCAGCGACTCCAGCAGCCCGAAGAGCGACTCGGCGAAGCCCTGCATGTCGGCCTTGCCGGCGTAGAGCACCGCCAGGTTGTTCAGCGCGACGGCGTCGTCGGGGTTCTCTTGCAGGCGTCGGGTGAGCTGCGTCAGTTCGTCGCCGGCCGGCGCCGGTGCCTGGTTCTTCGAGGACTGGACGGCCTTCGGGGCCGCGGCCTGGTCCTCCTGGATGGTCGTGGTCAGTTCGGACTCGCTCTCTTCGGCGTCGTCGTCCAGAAAGTCGGGATCCTGCAGCTCGTCCTGGTCCTGGGGAACCAGGAAGGGCGTCGGCGTGAGCGCCTGCTTGGCGGCGGGGAGGGGCGCGGGAGTCGAAGAAGGCGCGGCGGCCGCGGCGTTTGCGGCCGGTGGTGCGACGGACGGCTTCACCGGCGCCGTCTGGGCCGGCACGGAGACGGCCGCCATCACGGGAGCGAGCGAGCCCTTCCCGGCGCCCGATTGCGCCGCGGCGACGGCGGGCCGATGGTTGGCGGGTGGCGTTGCCGGGGGTATGACGGCGACTCCGGCGGCGGCGAACCAGGTCAAGGCCGAGGCACTCACCGAAGCCAGCGCGACGAGAGACCATCTGGGGCGGATGATCACGGTTCCTCCTCCGACAAGGCAGCACCCGACGGCGTGCGGGCACACTCTCTGATCTCGGCTGCCGGCGGCGCGAGCCTTAGAGCTTCAGTCGAAGAGCCGGTAGCGGAACAGCGTCCAGAAGGCCTCGAAACCGTCGAACCAGCGGATCTTCTTGCCCTCGTCGACCGTGCGCGGGGTGTAGGCGATGGGAATCTCGACGATGGGCACTCCCCGCTTGAGGATCTTCGCGGTGACCTCGGGGCAGAACTCGAACCGGTTGCAGCGCAGGTCGAGCGAGCGCATCAGGTCGGTGCGCACCAGCTTGTAGCAGGTCGCCTCGTCGGTGACGCCGGCGCCCGGGAAGAGCATGTTGGTGAAGAGCGACAGCATCCGCGCGGCGATCTTGAACCTGGTCCAGGGGATGCTGTTGCCGGGATGGAAGCGCGTGCCGTAGACGACCTGCGCCCGGCCGTCGCGGA
>CAZSVK010000111.1:0-2497 GCA_964610245.1 uncultured bacterium | reverse complement strand
GGCCAGGGTCGGGAGGTTCAGCGGCTCGTACTCGAGGTCGGCGTCCTGGATGGCGACGATCTCTCCGCTCACGTGGGGTAGCGCGGCCCGGATGGCCGCCCCCTTGCCCTGGTTGCGGTCCTGGAGGATGACCCTCACGCCGTCCTGCGCCACCGCGGCGAGGATGTCGCGGGTGCCGTCGGTGGACCCGTCGTCGACGACCAGGAGTTCCTTCTCGGTGGGGATCTCCATCACCCGCCGGATGATCGCCAGGATGGTCGAGGCCTCGTTGAAAACGGGCATCACGATGGACAGCTTCACTGGGCAGCGACCTCCCCGGGCGCTGCCCGGATACCGTCCATATCCTTAACGGCAAGTCGGTGGGCCCTGGCCAGTCTGGGGATGGCCAGGACCAGCAGCCCCAGCGCGACGAGCGCCAGCGGCAGCAGCGCCGCGCCCTTTTGTGCGGGCGCCAGCAGGCGCGGCATCGAGGCGAACCAGAAATCGAGGCTCCCGGCGTGGCCCTCCGCGATGCCGAGTTCGACGTAGGGCAGCATCCGGTGGCCCTGCTCGTCGTTCCACTCCTCGGCGGTCGAGTAGAGGGTGAGCCGGCCCGGGGCACCTTCGAAGGTCGACTTCAGCAGGAACCAGTGGCCGCGCAGGGGCGACAGGTCGGGGTTCCAGTGGTGCTGGTGGAACGGCACGTAGAGTTTCGAACCGTAGGCGGGCAGGTAGTCGCCGAGCTGGCCCTTGGCGGCGCCGAGGTACTTCACGTAATCGTTGGGGTTCACGGCGGTGCCCAGGAACTGGACGAGCAACCCCAGCCCGAGGATGGTCCAGCAGGCAGCCTTCCGGGGGGCGGACGCCCCGCGCTCCAGCACCGTCTGGAAGAACGGCGCGGCGGCCAGCATCAGCAGCGGGGCCAGAGGCAGCAGGTACCGCGGCCCCCACGACCAGTCGCCGTCCCAGTTCTGCAGGCAACCGAAGAAGGCCAGGTGCACTCCGGCCATCGTCCACAGGAACCACGACACGGCCGGGTTGCGGCGATGGAGAGCGCCCGCGGAGACGAGGCCGAGCACGAGCGGTGGGTTGAACAGGAAGAACGACTTGCCGGCCGAGAAGAGCAGCCCGAACAGGCCCACTGCCAGTGGGATGTGGGAACCCTGGACGCCGGCGGAGTAGCCGGTGGCGAGAGCGCTTCCGAAGCGGTGGAAGTTGTACCAGGCGAGGGCGAGGGTTGCGGCCGCGACGGGCGCCGCCGCGGAGGCCAGCAGGCCCGGCCGGCGGCGGACCGGCTCCCAGGCGAGGATCAGGTAGAGCGGGACGAGCACGACGGCGTAGACCTTGGTGAGCAGCGCGTACCCCAGGGCGGCACCGCAAACGGCGGCGTGACGAGACTCTCCCGTGCGGCGCAGCTTCAGCGCCTCCGCGAGCGCCAGCAGCAGCAGAAAGGCCAGCTGGGGCTCCGAGAAGTCCCGGCCCGCGTAGGGCCAGAGCGGCGTCGTCAGCCCGGCTGCCGCTGCGGTCGCGAGCGCCACCGCCGGATGAAATCCCAGCTCCAGGAGCGCCACGCGGACGAGCGCCACGGCGCCCGCGGCGAAGGGGGCGTTCACCACCGAGAGCGGCAAGTCCGAGACGAGCTGGGTCTGGAGCGGCCCGGCGGGGAACGCCGTACCCAGCCGGTCGCCGAGCCAGACCGCGGGCAGGGCGGTGAGCACGGCGCCCAGGCCGTACTGGCCATAGAAGCGTCCGTCCGGGCCGCGCGTTCCGCCGAAGCTCCGATCGAAAGGGATGGCGAAGCCGTCGCCGGAGAGCACCGAGCGCGCCGTGGCCTGCACGGTGCGGGCGTCGCCCGTGTAGAGATGGCCGCCGGCGAACAGCAGGTAGAAGCCCAGGAATCCGGCGAAGAGCCAGGCACCGGTGTTGCGCTGAGCGTTCACTCGCCGTCCTTCTCGCCGCCGCCCAGACCGCCCTCGCCGCGCAGCGGGACGAAGACGCAGCCCAGCAGCCGCTGTTCGGCGAGCCGATCGCCGTGGCGCTCGAGCAGCAGCAGGTGCTGGGAGTGCCGCTCGCCCACCGGCAGAAGCAGGCGTCCGCCGTCGGCGAGCCGTCGCACCAGCTTGCCCGGCACGGCGTCGGTGGCCGCGGCGACCAGGATCCCGTCGAACTCGCCCTCGAGGAAGTCGGGCGCCGAGCCGTCCCCGCAGACAACGCTGACGTTATCCAGCCCCAGCCGGGCCAGCAGCGCGGCGGCCTTTGCCGCGAGGGTCGGGACGATCTCCACGCTCACCACCCGGGCGCCCAGCGCGCCGAGCACCGCCGCCTGGTAGCCCGAGCCGGTGCCGACGTCGAGAACCCGGCTGCCGGGGCCTGCCCGGCGGGGGCCTGTCCGCAGCCGTACCGTCATCGCTGCCACCATGGAGGGCTGGGAGCTGGCCTGGCCGTGGCCGCTCGCCAGCGGATCGTCTTCGTAGGCCTCGTCCACGCAAGCCTCGGGCACGAACAGGTGCCGCGGGAC
>CAZSVK010000110.1:0-14569 GCA_964610245.1 uncultured bacterium | reverse complement strand
GACTGGAGTGAGTCTTGCCCGCGCCTGCAAGTCAGAGTCCTCGAAAGTGCCGATCAGGCTTCGATTCCTCTTCTCATTGCCGGGTCTAGGGCGGGGCTCCCGCCCTGGCGAGGTCTGGAGCGGAGCTCCAGCAGGGGGCCGGGGACAGCGTCCCCGGAGGGGTCGCAAGGTGTCGGCCTCCTTGGCACCCCATGACTCCGCCCGGGTAGCCCCGTGACCCACGAGCGCGCGCCGTCCGAGGGCAGTGGCCAGATCGCCTGGCTGTACGCCGCCTTCTTCGTCAGCCACGGTGTCGCCGTGCCGTACATGCCGGTGGCGATGAAGCGCATCGGGATGGATGGCGATGCCATCGGCCTGGCGATGGCCGCGTCGCTCGCCATCCAGTTCGCTGCGCCGCCGGCCTGGGGCTACCTGGCCGATCGATGGGGCAGGCGCGGCCGGCTACTGGCGGTGGCCTCGATCGGTGCCATCCTCGGGATGGCCTGCGCGACTCTCCTGCCGGGAGTACCGGGCTTCCTGCTGGGCTTCCTGCTCTACACGCTCGCGCGCACGCCGGTGAGCCCGCTGCTCGACGCCATCGCCCTCTCTCACCCGGGCATCGGCACGGCCCGCTACGGCCGGGTGCGGCGCTGGGGTTCCCTGGGATTCGTGGTGGCCGCGGCGAGCGTCGGCCTCGCGCTCGAGGTCTTGCCGGCGCGCGGAATCCCAGCACTGGTGCTGCTGCCGTGGTTGCTGGTGCTGGCCTTCTGCACCCTCGGACGCCTGCCCGCGCTCTCCGAACCGGCGCGGCCGGCGGTGCTGCCGCTCAGGCGGTTGTACGGCGAACGCTCGGTCTGGGCGTTCCTGGCCATCGCCGCGGTGCACGCCGGATGCGGAGTCCCCTTCGAGACCTACTTCGCGAATCACGCCCAGGACATCGGGCTGTCCGGCGCCTGGATCGGATACTCCTGGGCTGGGGGCGTCGGCCTGGAGGTGCTGGTGCTGAGCTACCTGGGGCCGCTGGTGGCCACGCTGGGGCCCCGCAAGCTCCTGCTGATCGCCTACTCCGCAGCCGTGTTGAGGTGGGGCCTGACCGCGCTGCTGCCCGGCGGAGCGGCGCTCGCGTTCGTGCAGGTGCTGCACGGGCTCAGCTTCGGAGCGGCCTTCGGCGCGAGCGTGGTGTGGATGAGCCGTGCGGTGCCGCCCGAACTCTCCAACAGCAGCCAGTCGGTGTTCGCCGCGGTGGCCTGGGGCCTGGGCGGAATCGTGGCCCAGTTGGTCTGCGGACCTGTCTACCAGCGGTTGGGCGGGCACGCGCTCTTCGCGATGGCCGCCTGCGTCGAGCTGGTCGCGCTGGCCGGGATCTGGATGATGAAGGAACCGTCCGAGCGTTCTGAGAGTCGAGAGTTGAGAGCCCCGAGTCGCTGCCTTCAGCCTTCACCTCGACAGTGAGCTTCTCTCGACTCTCGACGCTCTCGGCTCTTGACTCTCGACTCTCGACTGTTATGGTGTCCGCGGGAGTGAAAACAGCTAGTTTCGCCGAGGAGGCACGAGCGTGATATCCAATCGGATGATGGTCCTGATCGGGTGGTCGATCCTGGTGACCTGCCTGCCCGCGGTGGCCCTTGGCGGAGGCCGGGGCGCGGACGGGTTCGCGACGCCATGCTGTCCGCACGATCCCGGTCCGATAACTTCCGCGCGACTGGCCCCGTGGGTGATCGCCCATCGCGGCGCCAGCTTCGATGCGCCCGAGAACACCCTCGCCTCCTTCCGCAAGGCCATCCGGGACGGCGCCGACGCCATCGAGCTGGACTGCCAGCGCACCGCCGACGGCCGCTTGATTGTCTTGCACGACCTGCTGCTCGATCGCACGACTGACGGCACCGGCGGGGTCGGCGACAAGACGCTGGCGCAGCTTCGCCGGCTTGACGCCGGCTCCTGGAAAGACCCGAAGTTCAAGGGTGAGCGGCTGGCCACCCTGGAAGAGGTCGCGGCCCTGGCCCGCGAGGCCGGCGTGGGAATGGTCATCGAGGCCAAGACGCCGTACGTGCTGGATCCCGGCCTGGCCAAGGAGATCGTCCGGGTCGTGGAGCACGCGGGGATGTTGCCCTCGACCGTGATCCAGGACTTCGATCACCGCCCGCTCGCGGCGCTGCATGCGCTGCGGCCCGACGTGATGACCGCCCCGCTGGTGGACGCCGGCATCGACCAGATCGGCCCCATCGTCCGGAGCACAGGCGCCTTCGCCTATCTGCCGGGCTACGAGTACATCCTGCCCGACCGGGTGCGCTTCGCTCACTCCCTGGGCGTGAAGGTCTGTCCCTGGACCGTCGACAATCCCGACCACATGCGCAAGCTGATCGAGGCCGGAGTGGACGGCATCATGACCAACAAGACCGCCTTGCTGGTGGAGGTCGTGAAACAGCTCGGCCTCGAGAAGCGGCCCTGGCCCAGGTGAGAAGACAGGGGTTGGGGGTTAGGGGTTAGGGGTCAGGAACAGTGCACGTCTGCGCGGGACGGCCACCCTGTCAGCCGCATGTTGCGTTCGGCCTTCGGCGGTCGAGTGATACGCCACCGACTTGCGGTTGCTCCATTGCCCGCTGACCCCCAACCCCCAACCCCTGACAGCTGTCTTCCATGGACCGAGAACGCCTGCCCCGGAAGTTCGGGCGCTACGCCGTCGTCGAGACCGTCGGCGTGGGCGGGATGGGCGCTGTCTTCAGCGCCGTCGATCCGGTGCTCAAGCGCACGGTGGCGGTCAAGGTCATCCCGGAGGAGTTCGGCAGCTCCTCCACCTCCGTCGAACGGCTGAGGCGCGAGGCTGTCGTGCTGGCCAAGCTGAACCATCCGAACGTGGTGCGGGTCTTCGACGTCGGCGAAGAACAGGGCTTCCAGTACTACGTCATGGAGCTGCTGGCGGGCCAGAGCCTCGACCGGCGGGTGCCGGGCGCGGCTTTCGACACGCGCGAGTTCGTCCGCATCTTCGCGCCGCTGGCCGACGCGCTCCAGGCCGTCCACGACGGTGGCCTCGTCCATCGCGACATCAAACCGGCCAACATCTTCGTCGACGTGCCGGAGCGGGGCGCGGTGCTCACCGACTTCGGCCTCACCTTCGCCGAGGGGCAGGAGCGGCTCACGATGGAGGGGATGGTGGTCGGCACCGTCCGCTATGCGGCGCCGGAGCAGTTGCAGGGCGATCCGCCCAGCCCGCTGTCCGACCAGTTCAGCCTCGGGGCGACGATGTTCGAGTTTGTGTCCGGGAAGAGCCCGTTCCAGGAGGTGCATCAGGGGCCCGAGCTGATCCTTCTGCGCGCCCGCACGCCGATGCCGGCCGTGCTGACCGTGACTCCGGCGTTGCCCGTGGAGGTCGCCGGCATCATAGACAGGTGCCTGCAATTCCGGTCGTCGGCCCGGTTCCGGGATGCGGCCGAACTCCGCAAGGCGCTGCTCGCGATCCCGCTGGAGCCCTCGGGGAGCGTCGAGACCCCCATGCCCGAGCCGGTGCGCAGGCGCTCCGCCGGTATCGCGCCGGTGCGGAGGAGGCGGACGGGGCGCCGCTCGCGCCGGTTCCTGCTACTGCTGTCGGTGGTGGCGTGGACGGTGCTGGTCTCGGCTCTGGTGGCGGCCTGGGCGGTGCGTCCCGGCAGACGGGAGCTGGCCGCGGTTGCTCCTGCGGCCGTGCCCGCGCCGCGGGCCGGCATGGCTCCCACTCGGGCGGGCGGGCCATCCGGATCGATGGACCCCGTGCCGGTCGAGGTGGCGAAGGCGGGGGAGTGTTCGAGCCCGGTGGAGCTGGCCGCGCTGGGCGAGCGGATGTTGGCCGCGTGGCTGGGCCCGGACGGGCGTGTGGCGCTCGGCCTGAGCACCGACCGGGGCGGCTCATGGAAACGGCTCGCCGCGGACCGGGTGTTCCAGGCGCGCCCTCGCTCCGCCCTCTGCCTGCTCGGCGCGGGCCCGCGGTTCCACCTGCTGTTCACGAAGGAGGGGCCCGACGAGGAACTGCAAGTCTGGGCGGCCTCCTGCGGCGAGGACGGGGCGGCGTGGACCGAGCCGAGCCGGCTGGGACGGGCGGCTCCTCCGGGGACCGAGCCTTCGTGCGTGGCCGAGGAGCCTGATCGCGGTGACGGGCGGATCCTGGCCGCGTGGGACGTCGAGGGCGGCGCCCACCGGAACACCGCCTGGTGGGTGGAGGATCGGTGGATGCCCGGGGGCTTCGTACCGGCCGGGGAGAAGCACGGGCAGTTCACGCTGGCGTTACCGGCGGGCCGGGCCGCGCTGCTGATCTGGGAGCGTGAGTCGCCGGAGCAGGATGCCCGCAGGCTGTTCGTTTCGCGGTGCTCCGGGCCGGGGACGCCGTGGTCGACGCCGGCCCAGCTGATGACGGGCGGCCGCGGTCTCGAGCTGCTGCAGCCGGTCGCCGTCGCCTCGGGACCGCGGGTCTACCTCGCGTGGACCGAGTACCAGTTTCCCGCCAACCCTCTGATGACCGGGGTGAGCCTCGATGGCGGGCTGACCTTCCGGACGGCCGGTCAGCTCGTGTGGCCGCTCGGAAAGGACCTGTATCCCCGGATGGTCGTTCACGCCGGCCGCTGGTGGGTCGTCTGGACGAGCCTTCCCGGCCAGGACCTGGTCTGGTCGGTGAGCGAGGATCGGGGCGCCAGCTGGCGGCGGCCGCGGCGCCTGCCGGCTCCGGTGCGGGTCGACACCCGGCCGGGGCTGGCGGTGTTGCCGGGCGGGCAGGTCTGGGCGGTCTGGCCGGACGGCGCGGGGGCGATTCACGCGATGGAGCTGCGGTAGCGGTAGACTCGGAGGCGTGTCCGAGAACGAAGTCCTCACGTTTGGCCGCTACGAGGTGCGCGGCCGCGTCGGCGCCGGGGGGATGGGCGTGGTGCTTCGGGCATGGGACCCCCAGCTCGAGCGCGAGGTGGCGATCAAGCTGGTGCCGCCGCATCTGCGCTCGACGCCGACCATAACCGAGCGCTTCAGGCGCGAGGCGATCACGCTGGCCCGGCTCAGCCATCCGAACATCGTGCGCGTGTTCGACGTGGGGGAAGAGCAGGGGTCGCTCTTCTACGTGATGGAGCTGCTCGAGGGGCAGGGGCTCGACCGGCGCACCCAGATCCCCGAGGAGGGCGCGCCGGATCCTCCGCCGCCTCCGTTCGACTGGAAAGAGTTCCTCGGGATCTTCCTGCCTCTGGCCGACGCTCTGGCGACGGTCCACAAGCACGGCATCGTCCACCGGGACATCAAGCCGGCGAACATCCTGGCGGGGGTCCCCGAGCGGGGTGCGGTGCTGACCGACTTCGGGCTGACGCTGATCACCGACGACGAGAAACTGACGCAGGAAGGGATGATCATGGGCACGGCGCACTACATGGCGCCGGAGCAGGCCCGGGGCGAGCCGGCGGACGCGGTGGCCGACGTCTACAGCCTCGGCGCGTCGATGTACGAGTTCGCGACCGGCCGCATCCCGTTCTGGTCGATCCGCGGAAGCACGCTGCTGGCGGCGCGGATGATGGCCGAGCTGGCGCCGGTGAAACGGATGGCGCCGGCGGTGCCGGAGGCGATCGCGACGGTGATCGACCGCTGCGTGCGGGCGGATCGCCAGGAGCGGCTGGGCAGCGCGAAGGACCTGACCCGGGCCCTGTCCCGGGCCAAGCGGCTGCTGGAGAATCCGGACCTGGATCCGGCCGCTCTGTCCGACTCCGGGACCCCTGCCGCGGCGCGCTCTCGGGGCTCGATGTCGGGACTTCGTTCGGCGGCGATCGCGGCGCCGGTGGCGACAGTGCCTCTGGCAACGGAGGGGGGCGGCCGCCGGACGCTCGCCCTGCTGGCCGGGGCCCTCTTCCTGGCCGCGGGGACGTTCCTGGGCTGGCGCCACATGAGCGGAGGGGGGTCGCCTGCGACTGGCCCGGTGGCCGGCGTGGCCCCGGTCGTCGCGACTCGGCCGGCGTCGGCTGGGGTCGGAGAGGCCTCGACCGGCCCTGCCGCAGCGGTGGCCTTGCCGAGCATCCCGCGGCCGAAGCCGGAGCAGGCCGTGCAGCTGAGCGAATCGGGAGAGGTCTGCGGTCATGTCGCGCTGGCGGCCAGCGGCGATCGCATCCTGGTGGTCTGGGCGAGGGTCGACGGAAGGCTCGCCGCGCGGCTCAGCCCCGATCGCGGGTGGCATTGGACGCGGCCGCCCTGCGACGGGAAGCTGCTGGTTCATCCGACGGCCGAGCCCGCCCTGAAGGCGGCAAACAACAGGTTTCATCTGCTGTATACAACGGGTCTTCCGAGTCGCCGCACTTTGGTGCTCTACACGTCGACCGGGCTCGACTGCGCCGAGTGGCTGCCGTCGTCGTCGCTGGGCCACGCCCAGCACCCGGGCTGCTGGCTGAAGTTCTCGGCCGGCGAGCCCCGGGGCGGCTCGATCCGGGCCCTGGCGGCCTGGGAACCGGCCGAAGGCTCGTTGCCGGCCCTGGCCTGGGGAGACCTGACGATCGGCAAGTGGATGGCTCAGACCCTGGTGCCGGGCTCCAACGGCCGAGGCCGTTTCACCGCCCTGGTCGATCGCGACGGGAGCGGACTGGTCGCCTGGGAAGAGGACACCGACACGGTTCGTACGCTGTTCTCTTCCACCAGCGCCGGCCCCGGGGAACCGTGGACCCAGTCCCGCCGGATGGAGATCGAACCTCCGGGCTACTCCCGCTCCTTTCCGCTCGCTCTGCTGGTGCGAGGACAGGTCTGCCTGGCGTACGGCGAGAACCAGCTCCTGACCCATCCGATCGTGATGGGGGTGACCACCGACCATGGGCGCACCGTCAGGCCGGCGAGTTACGTCGAACTGCCGTACGCCCGCGACTCCCGGGCCTCGCTCGTGGCCCACGGCAAGTCGCTATGGGCCCTGTTCCGGCGCCAGGTGCCCGATCGGCTGGTCTGGAACCGGAGCCCGGACGCCGGCCTCAAGTGGGGAAAGGCCCGGCTGCTCTGCGCGAAGCCGGCCAAGACCGAGGCCTCGGCGCTGCTGGCCGTCTCGCCGTCGGAGGCCTGGGCGGTCTTCCTCGACGTCTCGTACCGGGTCTTCGTCGTGAGACTACCTTAGGAGGTCCCCGTGTCCCGTCAGTCCTACAAGGGTGTCGACTACTACTTCATCGAGGACCAACTCTCGGACGAGGAGCGGATGGTCAGGGACACGGTCCGGCAGTTCGTGTCGGAGCAGGTGCTCCCCTGCATCGACCGGCACGCCCGGGAGGGCACCTTCCCGCTGCATCTGGTGAAACCGATGGCCGAGCTGGGGCTCCTGGGGGCCAGCTTCGAGGGCTATGGCTGCGCCGGGATGAACGGGGTCGCCTATGGCCTCATCATGCAGGAGCTGGAGCGGGGCGACTCGGGCCTGCGGAGCTTCTGCTCGGTGCAGAGTTCGCTCTGCATGTATCCGATCTACACCTACGGCACGAAGGAGCAGAAGGACCGCTGGCTGCCGGCGATGGCCGCGGGCGAGAAGCTCGGCTGCTTCGGGCTGACCGAGCCGGACCACGGTTCCGACCCGGGAGGGATGGTCACGCGGGCCCGCCGCAAGGGTGAGGGCTACGTGCTGGACGGCGCCAAGGCCTGGATCACCAACGGCAGCATCGCCGACGTGGCGGTGGTCTGGGCCAAGGACGACGAGGGCGTCGTGCGCGGGTTCCTGGTCGAGCGCGGCACTCCGGGCTTCGGCGCCCGCGACCACACCGGCAAGTTCAGCCTGCGGGCCTCGGTGACGAGCGAGCTCCACTTCCAGGACTGTCCGGTGCCGGCGGCGAACGTGCTGGAGGTGAAGGGGCTGAAAGGTCCTTTGAGTTGCTTGAATCAGGCCCGCTACGGCATCGCCTGGGGCGCCCTTGGGGCCGCGCAGGCCTGCTACGACGAGGCGCTCGACTACGCCCGTACGCGCATCCAGTTCGGGAAGCCGATCGCCAGCTTCCAGCTCGTCCAGGCCAAGCTGGCCTGGATGCTGACCGAGATCACCAAGGGCCAGCTGCTCGCGCTCCAGCTCGGACGGCTGAAGGACCGGGGCAGGATGCGGCCGCAGCAGGTCTCGCTGGCCAAGCGCAACAATGTCGAGCAGGCGCTCGAGATCGCCCGCGCGGCACGGTCGATCCTGGGCGCCAACGGCATCACCGACGAGTACCAGGTGGGACGCCACATGTGCAACCTGGAGAGCGTCTACACCTACGAGGGAACGCACGACATCCATACGCTCGTCCTCGGGCAGGATGTGACCGGGATCGCCGCCTACTGCTAGGGCTCAGGCCGCGGGTTCGCCGGTGTCACCCGATTTGCCCAGCGAGCCTTCGATGTCGAGCATCTCTTCCGTCCCGGCGTAGTCGGTCGTGATCACCTGCCGGATCTGCTTCAACCGGGCGATGATCTCGGTGATGGCCTGGACGTTCTCGGCGATGAGCTCGGCCCTAAGCGCCGAATTCTCGTCCTCGTCCTCCACCAGCTCCGCGGCGGCCTGGATGGTCGCCAGCAGGTTGTTGATGGAGTGGTTTAGAAAGGTCGCCGTCTGCCGCACGGCGCGCAGTTCGCGCTCGCGGCCCTGGCGCTCGTGGCTCTCCCGCGCGTGCAGGTGGGTCTGGATTCGCGCCTGCATCTCCTGGGGGTCGAGCGGCTTGACCAGGTAGTCGATCGCCCCGTGGGTGAGCCCCTTGACCTTGTCCGGGATCTCGCCCGCTCCGCCGGTGAGCATGATGACGGGGATGCCGGCCACCCGCGGGTCGGCCTTGAGCTGCACGAGCAGGTCGAAGCCGTCGACGCGAGGCATCATCACGTCCAGGAAGATCAGCGCCGGATGCAGCGCCAGGGCGGCGGCGAGCGCCTCTTCCGGCACCTCGACTCCCTCGTAGCGATAGCCCCAGCGACGACAGTAGTTGGCGTACAGGAACTGCACCTCGGGCTCGTCGTCGACGAACAGGATGCAGGTGGCGGCCTCGGCAGGCGGGGGGCAGGTCTCCATCGCTCTCAGGATCCTATCGGTAAGCAGGCTGCCACGCAACCGCGGCCTTCGGTTTCGAACGCTCGGGCGCCCGAAAGCAGCGGACAGCAGAACGTTGCGAGTTATAATGGGAGCAGGGTTGCAAGGGAGGCCGTTCTGAAAAAGTACAAGGTCACCAAGCTGGCGAGGACCATCGGGACTCTCGTCAACGTCTACGAGGCGATCCAACCCGAGCTGGAGCGCAAGGTGGAGCTGCGCCTCCTGAACACGATGTTCGAGGAGGAATCGGGCGAGGTCCAGCGCTTCGAACGCGAGTTCAAGGCGATCGCCCGGCTCGACCACCCCAACATCGTGAAGGTCTACGACTGGGGCTACGCCGACAAGCGGCTCTACTACGTCACCGAGCTGAAGGCCGCGAAGAGCCTGCAGACCTTCCTCGACGAGGGCCGCGCGTTCGGTATCGACGAGACCCTCTCGATCGGGTTCGAACTGGCCGGCGCCCTGTCCTATCTTCACGGCCAGGGCATCATCCACCGGGGTCTGACCCCCGAGGCGGTGCTCTACGATCCCGAGACGAAGCGGCCCATCATCTGCGAGTTCACGGTCATCAAGGACATCAACCGCTCCGATCTCACCGCTCGTGGCATCGGACACCTGGCGCCGGTCCAGGCCACGCCCGAGAGCCTCGCCGGCCGCGAGGTCGACCCGCGCGCCGACCTCTACCTGCTCTGTTCGCTGCTCGTGAAGCTCCTGGTCAAGGCCGAAGCGCTCGCCCAGATGGAAGTGATCCTCCGTTCGGCAGCCGAGCAGGCGCTGACCGAGAGCATCATCCCGCCCGAGGTCACCGCGGTCCTTCTCAAGGGTCTCGAGAACGAGCCCGATCAGCGCCATCCGTCCGCGGCCGACCTCGGCGCGGCCCTCAAGGAGGTGCGTGAGAAGCTGCGCCTGGCCGACAAACGCAGCGCGACGAAGCGCACCCGCGCCGGCAGCGATGTCGGTCGCATCACCGCTCCCACCGATTTGCGCGGCCGCGCAGCCTCCGCCGCCCCGTCGGCCGCGCCGCCGTCCTCGCCGCCGCCCTCGCCGCCGCCACCTGCGTCGATCGCGCCGCTCCAGAGCGGAGGCGCCGCCCGCCAGGCCACGCCTCCCCCGGCCAGACCCACCCTGCAACAGCCTCCGCCTCCGCTCGACGACAAGAGCGGGCTGCTGCCGAAGCCGGCTGACGTCCCGGTGGCGCTCCTGGTCCTGGGCATCGGCCTGCCGCTGCTCCTTCTCGTGGTGCTGTTCTTCCTCATGCGGTGATGGAACGGAATGCCAGTCGGGAGCTCTGCTCCCGAACCCTCGCCCGGGGCGAAGTTCGCCCCGGGACCCCCCGATGACTGGAGGGACTCTTGCCCACGCTCGCAGCTTAGAGTCTTCCGGAGTGCCGATCAGGCTTCGCTTCCTCTTCTCATTGCCGGGTCCAGGGTGGGGCTCCCACCCTGGCAGGGGCCCGGGGACAGCGTCCCCGGCCGGGGACTGACTCAGTTCCCGCGTAACCGTCGACCTCGAACAGGATGGTTGACGAGCATCCCGCTTCCGCCGCCGCGTCCATCGGCTCGGTCCTCTTCCGTGCGCATGCCGTGAGGGTCGCCCTGACGGCCTGCATGCTGACGGCGGCGCTGCTCCCGGCTCGCGCACTGGACCTGGCGGCGATGTGGCTCGTCCGGACGTTGCGGCCCGCTCCCGGCCCATCGTCCGGCATCACGCTGCTGGTGGCCGAGGGGCTCTCCGAGGCCGAGCGGCGGAAGCTGATGACGGCCGGGGCGGCGGAGGTCCGGCCGGGCACCGTGGAGTCTCCCGAGAGAGGGCCGCTGGAGGGCGCGCTGCGCCGGCGGATGCCGGCCGTGCTGGCCGGCGGTGGCGAGGTCTGGCTGAACGGTCCGTCCTACATCGACTGGCGGGGCAGCATCGACACGGGGGCCTTCCTCGGCTACGACATGGAAGATCTGCGTGGCGGCAAGATCCCGCCCGAGGCGTTGACCGGCCGTCTGGTGCTGTTCGGGCCGCGGGGCACCGGGATGAGCGAGCTGCTCGCGACGCCGATCGGGTTGCTGACCGAGCTGGAGTATGCGGCCAACGTCTGGGAGTGCGCCCGCGGCGGGCGCCCCTTCCGGATGCTGCCGCTCTGGCTGCAGTTGTCCCTTGCTCTCGTTCCGCTCGGGCTGACGCTCCGGGCCCCGGGCCGGGCCTGGTACGGGCTGGCGGCTGCCGCGGGGCTGCTTCTCGTCGCGGGCTGTGCGGCGGTCCATCTGCTCCCGGGCCTGCTGGCCTGCACGGGCGGATGGCTCGTGGCCTGGTTGCTGCCCGGGCCGGGGAGCGAGGCGCTGCTGGACGAGGCTCTGTCGCAGGGCCGGTTCGCGGACGTGCTGGCGCAGGCAGCGCCCGAGGATGACTATCACCGGGCCCGCGCGCTGGCCGGACTGAAGCGTTACGACGAGGTGGAGGCGCTGCTGGCGCACCTCGATCTGCGGCGGTTCCCGGCGGAAGGGGGCACCGCGCTGGCGGTTGCGCTCGAGAAGGCGGGCTGCGACGCGCCGGCACTGGTGTTGCTGGAGTGGGCGATCGTCTCCGGCGGGCCGACGGCCGAGCGCTCGGCGCTGGCGGCCGATCTGCGAGCGCGCCAGAGCAACCTGAAGGGCCTCCTGGGGATGGAGGGGATCCAGCGGCTGATCAGCGGCCGCTATGCCAACCTGTCGTTCCTCGGACAGGGAGGGATGGGCATCGTGCTCAGGGGCGACGACACCTTCCTCGGGCGGCGGGTGGCGTTGAAAGTGTTGAATCCGAGCCTGCTCTCCGACCCGGGCTCGCGGGCGCGCTTCCGCCGCGAGGTCGAGACGATGATGACCCTGAACCACCCCGCCATCATCGAGATCCACGCGGTGCACTCGGACGACCTGCTCTACTTCGCGATGGAGTTCCTGGAGGGGGCGTCGCTGAGGGAGGCGCTCCAGAAGGATGCCGCGTCGGTCGATCGGGAGAGGGCGCTGAGGGAGGTCGCGGGGGCGATGGCCTATTGCCACGACCAGGGGATCCTCCACCGGGACCTGAAGGCGGACAACGTGTTCATCTTGAAGGACGGGCGGGTGAAGTTGATCGATTTCGGCATCGCCCGGGCGATGGGGGGCACCGACCTGACGGCCCAGGGCGAGCTGGTGGGCACGCTGGGTTACCTGGCCCCGGAGATGTTCCGCGGGGGGCAGGCGAGCCCCCAGGCCGACATCTTCGCCTTCGGTGTGATGGCCTTCGACGTGTATGCCGGCCGGCTGCCGTTCGCGCACCCGCTGTCGATGGGGACGATCGTGCCTCCGCCCGAGATGCCGTTCGGGATGCAGGCGGTGATGTTGCGGTGCCTGGCGGCCGAGCCCGCGGAGCGCTTCGGGTCGTTCCGCGAGGTGCAGGCGGCGCTCGCGAGTTTCTAACCAATTCGGGTTGTCCTGGATCATCCATGCAGACGGAAGGTGGTTTGCCATGACCGACTGCAAGGAAATCGGCGAGAAACTGCTGGACTGGGTCGAGGGCGAGCTGTCGGGCTCCGAGCAGGCCCGGGTGGCTGCGCACCTGCAGGAGTGCTCCTCTTGCAAGGACGAGGTGCGGCTGTTGCAGGCCATGACTCGCTCCATTGCCGGGTTGCCCGAGCTGGCGGCGCCGAAGGGCATCGAGGCCCGGGTGATGGCCCGTCTGAGGGGGCAGGGGCGCGCCCAGGCGGCCCCGAGCTGGTTTGCAGGGTTGCTGTCGGCGCGGCCGGCGATGGCTGCGGCCGGCGCCCTGGCGGTCGTGCTCCTGCTCGTCGGCGGGTTCCTGTTCTGGGGCCGGACGGCCGGCACCGGGGCGGCCCAGATCGCGGCGGTCCCGAGCGGGGTGCGCCTCGACATCTCCACGGGCGCGGCCAACGTGGAGGGCAATCCGGCGTCGACCGGGACGATGCTGGCCGAGGGCGGGTTGCTCGAGGTGTCGGGCGATTTCAAGGGCAAGCTGATCTATCCCGATGGCAGCTGGGTGCGGGTGAGGCCGGGCGCCTCGGTGCGGGTCTTCCGCCGCTCGCTGGGGCTGAAGTCCGGCCAGGTCTGGCTGAAGGTCACCAAGGGCGGCGAGGGGTTCCAGGTCGAGACGCCCCAGGCGGTCGTCGCGGTGCGAGGCACGGTCTTCGGCGTGGACTACGACGACGTCCAGGGCCGGACGGCGGTGCAGGTCGAGGAGGGACGGGTCGAGGTGACGACGCCGCAGGACAGCCAGATGCTCGGCGCCGGCGATTCGGCCCGGGTGATCGCCGACCTGAAGGTGGTGCGCGAGCAGGGCTTCCCGGAGCTGTTCGGGATGGATCGGGGTGACTTCGTGGGCAAGTTGCGCAAGAATGGGATCGACCTGCCCGTGGCGGTCACTCCCACCGGAGCGACGCCCGATCCGGAGGCAGAACCCTCGGGCAACTGAGCTGCCACTCGCGAAAATCGTCGCGGGGCGCGAGGCATCGACCTTGGAACGAGGTTGTCCAATCACAGAGGCACAGAGGCACAGAGGCACAGAGTGGAGATCGATCTCCAGTGGGTTCTCCGTCTCTCCGGGTCTCTGTGTCTCCGAGATGATTGGTCTCCGTAGGCCAGCTTCCCGCGGCCGCCGCGCCTACACGCTCGTGGAGATCATGGTCGCGTCGGCGGTGTTCCTGGTGGCGGTGATCACCGCCATCGGCACGACCTACCAGAGCAAGCAGGCCGGCGAGCGCACCGAGCGGGTCGACGAGTATCGGGAGGTTCGCATCATCTTCAACCGGATTGCCCGCGACCTGCAGGAGGCCTCGCGCCTGAAGCTTCCGGCCTACGACTATCACAGCTACAAGCTGGTGATGATGGACGTGGAGGACCGCGAGGTCGTCTATTCGCTGAAGGATGCCGCCGGCGAGGAGCAGGCCGCCGAGCCTGCCGCGGACGACGCGCGCATCTTCCGGGTCGTGAGGGCGGTGACCGACGCCGGGAAGACCGAGCCGGAGACCATCAAGCAGACGGGCGGAATCCGATGGATGCGCTTCACCCGGCTGGGGGAGCGGCTGGTGGGCGTGACGATCCAGATGCAGAAGAAAGAGGAGCAACGGCCGGGCGGCACCTACACGGTGACGATGTCGGTGAACAGAGTGATGTTGTAGGGAGCGGTTTCAGGTTTCAGGTTTCGGGTTCCAGGTGTCAGGTGTCGGGTGTCGAGGGGGGTGGTGTAGGGTGCGGTTTGAGGTTTCTGGTTTGAGGTTTCAGGTGTCGGGTGTCAGGTGTCAGGTGTCGGGTGTCGAGGAACGGCGTAAGGAGACAGGTTGAGGGAAGGCGACGGAAACGGTGGCGCGGGATGGCGAGCTGGGCTTCGCCATGCCTTGCGCGCCGGGTTTGCGATCCCGCTGGTCATCCTGGCGCTCGTCGTGTTCTTCGTCTTCGCCGGCACGCTGCTCTTCACGTCGAAGGGCGAGTACCGGCTGGTGCGCAAGACCGAGGACCGTGAACGGGCGCGTTACATCGCCGAGTCGGGCATGGCGATGGCCTCGGCGCTGATCTTCCAGAACGATTTCGAGGACCGCTGGTACCGCAAGAGCGTCGGCAAGTACGGGTTCACCCA
>CAZSVK010000109.1:0-14586 GCA_964610245.1 uncultured bacterium | reverse complement strand
ATCCGCGCGGGACATCGTTCGCGGAAAACCAAACCATTTTCCCTCGCGCCTTCCTCTCGCGGACTGACCGGCCCCTTGATGAAGCTCTCGGTGACCACGGCGCTGATATTGCCCACCTGGTCTACCGTGCGCACCTGTACGAAGATGCGCCCGTCGGGGAACTTCGAGATGTTCGCGAAGACGAGGAACCGGTACGAGCTCGGAATCCGTCCCAGCACGTCGGGCGGGAAGGTCGTGTAGGTGCTCCCGGGAGGCGTGCTGGTGGTGCCGTTGTCCAGCTCGGAGGGATGCGTCACGGTGTCGGCGATGCCGGGCACGATGAGCGTCGTGAGCAGAGTGGGGTTGACCGCGGAGGTGAGGGTCACCTCGAAGTCGACGGTGCCGTGCTCCTCGAGATTGCGCAGGTTGATGACGTTCGTGACGCGGCCGCTGACGCGAACCGAGTCCGAGCCGGTGGCAAACTGCGGCGGCGGCTCCTGGATCTCGGGCGTCACGGTCGGGGCGAAGTCCCGGATGACGTAGAACGAGTCGAAGACGGCGCTCCGGTTGCCCGCCTGGTCGATGGCGCGACAGGTGACGCGATACAGCTCCTGCGACACGGCCGGCGGCGCCGGGATGGCCGGCGGCAACACGGAGAGGATCGGCCCGCCGCGCGAGAAGTCCAGGTCAACCAGGAACGGCTGGGAGCCCGCGGTCGCGGTGGAGGTCACGGTCGTCGAGTAGACCGTGTTGTCCGACGAGCGGTTCGTGACCTCGATGACGACGGTGGTCGAGAGCCCGCGCTCGTCGCTGGCGAAGCCACGGGCGGTGAATCGATCGCCCTGGAACGGCGGCTTGGGGTTCGGACCGTCGATGACGAAGGCCGGGCGGTCGGGCGGCTTGGTCCAGACCGACCGCGGGGCGCGAGTGTCCTTGTCGATGAGCAGAATGGTCTGACTGGTCGCATTGGTCGGCGAGGCCTGGTTGAAGACGTCGCGCGCGGTGAAGCGCAGCTCGTAGACGCCGTCGGGGACCTGCGTGAAGTCGTAGCTCAGGCCGAAGGTGCCCGGGGCGGTGCGCGGCTGCGTCACGGGGAAGCTGTACGGCACCAGGAAGGGGCCGGTCTGGGTGGTGCGGGGCGAGGTCTCGGGGGCGATGCTCGAGCTGAACTGCAGCGGCGTCATCGCCACGTTGACGGTGGCCAGGACCTCCTCGGCCACGGTGAAGGTCGGGCGCGGGAGGTTCCGCAGGATGCCCTCGATGGCGAGCCGCAGGGGTCCATTCTGGATGTTCTGGGCGCCGTAGACGACCCTGCGCGCATTTCCGGTGCCGGTCACCGAGCCGTTGGTGACCACGAGACCGGTGAGCTGCGGATGGTCGGGGGGGCCGGTGTCCGCGTCGAAGAAGGCCGAGCGGGCACCCACCACCGTCGGACCGGGGAAGCCTGGCGGGAACGGCGTGAGCGCGCTCTCGCCGAAGGCCAGCAGCTGGGTGCGGCCCTCGAACACCGGAATCTCGCCCGAGGGAGACGGAGTGTTGCGGGGGATTGTGGGAGCGGCCCGGAGAGTGCCGTTCTGGTCGAAAAAGCGAGCGGTGGCGAACGGCTCGGCGATGTCGTTCGAGGTATCGATCTGGATCTGGAAGGTCGGGATGCTGCGGCGATTGGCGGCCAGCTGCTGGTTTCCGTTGTTGGGGCCGGGCGCGATGTAGGTGAAGGCCGTCACCACCGCGTCCGCTGGGACGGCGAGCAGGAGCAACGCCAGGACGGCGACGAGAGCCATCCCGACAGCGTGATTTCCTGTTCGCCGAAGAGTCATGAGGCTTGAGACTTGAGGCTTGAGGCCTGAGGCTTGAGGCGCGCGGCTCAGGGGATGAAGCCGAGGACCTTGACGATCTGGTCCACGGAGGTGTTGGTGTTCTGCGCGTCCCGGCTACGAGCGATCGCCGCCTGCGTGGCGCTGGCGGAGCGGTCTCCGTTGACGAAGAGCGCGTAGGCGAGCAGCGCGTGGACCTCGGCGTCGGAGATGCCGACCCCGTACTGGTCGACGTAGCGGAACTCTGCGTTGCCCGTCTGGATTCCCTGCAGCACCTCGATGGCCCGCTTGATGTCGTCCGACGTCCCGCGAGAGATGAGCGCGCCGCCCAGCCCGACCCGCGCGTTCTGGTTCGCGGTGTCGGTGCTCAGCGCCGACTCGAACCCCGTGATGCCGGTCGTGGAGCCCTTCAGCCGGACGTCGCAGAAGGCGTTCCCGGCCAGCGCCTCGGCCCGCTCGGAGGCGATCGGGTTGTCGGTGAGCACCGTCTTGAAGATGGTCTGGGCGCCCGTGTAGTTGGCCTGCTTGAACAGTCCGTAGGCCTGAACGATCTTCCCGCTGGCGCCGACCACGGGAGCCACGTTGTTGGTGAAGTCGCCGTTGACGAACTCGCCGCCGGGGTCCGCCCCGCAGCCGAGCATCGCGACGGCAATCCAGAGGAGAGCGCTGCCGAACAGTAGTCGTCTCATCGAGTGCATCCTTTCAATCCACCGCGTCTTCATCATCATCTGAGAACTGCAATCTTGAATCTTCCGGAGATCTTGCGGCCGGCCCCGGAGGCCTCCGCCTTGACCAGGTAGACCCCGGTCTGCACCGGGATCCCGTCGTCGCTGAACAGCGGCCAGTCGACCAGCTGCAGGCCGGCCCCGCCCGCGCCGTGGAGCGAGGCCACGCGCCGGCCGGCCGCGTCATAGATCCGCACCGTGACCTCGTCGGCGGTCTGCGTCAAGCGATACCGGATGGTCGAGCTGGTGCGGGCCGGGTTCGGGTAGGCCACCAGCTCGGCGAAGGCCAGAGCCGCCGGCGCGAGCATCCGGGTCGAGGACGAGGTCTTGTTGCCGGCCAGATCCGTGACACGCAGCTCGACCGCGTGCTCGCCGACGGAGAGGGCCCGCTCCGGCCGCCACCGCAGGAGCCCCGTGGCCGCGTCGACCGTCGCCGGATGGGCCACGCCGTCGAGCACGACCCAGCAGCCGTCCGGATCGATGCCGCTCTCGGCGTCGATCACGGTCGCTCGGACCTCGGGAGCACTGTCCTCCAGCCGCGTACCGGGCGCCGGCTCGAGCGAGGCGATGACCGGGAAACCCACGTCGGCGAACAGGCCGTAGGGCCCGGTGTCGCCCACGGGGCCGCTCAACAGGTTGCCCTCTCGCTTGCACGCCACCGGCTTCCAGGCGCCGCCGGCCAGCCGGTAGATGCCGACCCGGTCGAGCAGTGCTGCCTCGATGGCGGGGCTGACGCGGTCGAGATCGACCCGCAGCTCCGCGTCACGCTTGAAGGCGAACCCGCTCGGATAGAACTGCTGGAGCGAGCCTACCGCCACCAGGCCTCGAGACACGCCGGCCGGAACGGTCGCCGCCTCGAGCAGGTCGCAGCTCGGTTCGGGCGCCAGGAGCAGTGCTGCCTCGGCGACCGCGTTGGGCAGCGTCTTGAGCTGCAGCGCCCCGTCGGCGCTGCTGATGACCGTCGTCCCCGAGGGGTCGACCTTGGTCGCGTTCAGCGAGACGGTGCGCGACGAGGAGTTGCCCAGGCGGTCGCGCCCGGTCACCTCGAGCCGCACCGGCTGCGTCGAGGAGCTGTCGACCCGGAAGGTGCCGCGGAACGACGATTCGCTGAGGCGGAGCATCGCGGGGTTCTGGTCGGCGAATCCGGTGCGTCTGACGACCACCGTCATCGACTCGTCGAGCCGGGCGGCGGGACCGCCGTCGCTCGAGAAGCCCTTGACGATCAGGATCACGTCACGGCGATCGATCGGGTTCTGGAACAGCCCGACGCGGAAGGCCGGCCCGGTGTTGATCTCGAAGACCAGCAGCGAGTGGGGCGCCGCTTCGAGCTGGTTGCCGGCCAGGTCCTTGGGCGGCCGCTCGACGCCCAGCTCGTTCTTGCTTCCCAGCAACTCCAGCTCGGCCAGGCCGTTGTAGTCCGCCCCGTTGACGGCGGTCTCGGGGATCGCCGCCCTGCCGGTCCAGGTGCTGCCGTCGAAGGAGGTCTGCTGCACCTCGATGGCGGGCGCCGTGACGCTCTGCGGCCGGATTCTCGGGACCAGGCCGTAGCGCGTGTCCATCGGTTCGCTGAACTTCACCGTGAAGCGCACCTCTCCCTCGTTGACCGAGCCGACCGCCTCGGGAGAAGGATCGAGCACGTCGACCGCGACCACCCGCGGTCGCTCGCGATCGAGCACCAGCAATCGATTCTGGCTGAACAGACCCTCCCGCTCGACCGCATCGACCGAGGCCACCGCCCAGTAGTAGTTGCCGTCGCCCATCGTGAGCGGTGCCAGATTGATGCTGAAGCTGGTCTTCCCGTCGCTCGAGTAGAGCTGCTGGTCCTGGTTGGGGCCGATGAGTCGGAAGGTGTAGTCGGCCGCGCCGGGCACCGCAAGCCACGAGAACGAGACGATCGGGTTGGAGGTCGTCCACTTGGTCGCCGGCGACGACAGTTCGGGCGGTCTCAGCGACGACGTCTGCAGGTTGACCTGGTAGACCGCTTCGCGGTAGTTAGAGGCGCGGTCGTAGCTGCGCACCGTCAAGACGGCGGCGGTGGGCTCCTTGACCGCCCGAATATCTCCGGAGAACGTGTAGGTCCGCCGAGGATTGTCGGCGCCCGGCGCGATCGGGTCGAGCGTGGCGAGCTGCTCCCGGAAGATGGGGAGCGTCGTGGCGTTTCCGTTGGCGTCGACCGACTGCAGCGTGACCGTGACGCGGGCCACGCCGCAGCCGCCCGCGTTGTCGCGCGAGTTGCCCGTCAGCGTGAAGCTGTTGCCGGTGACGAACATCCCGTCGCGGGCATTGTCGACGACCAGGTCCGGCGTGAGGTTGTCGAAGTTGAACGTCGCCGAGGTCATCCCGCTGCGGTTGCCGGCCGTGTCGATGGCGATCGCCTCGAGCCGGTAGACGCCGTCGTCCTGGCCGTCGGTGAGCAGGCCGTTCGAAGCCAGGTCCGGACCGACGATCTCGAGGAGCACCTTGTCCAGGTTGCCGACCGAGACGAACCGCAGGGTGCCGGGGATCTTGAAGGGCATCGTCTGGCCGCGCCGGCGGTTGGTGTTGGGGTTCGGCGTCACCAGGAACAGGGCCAGCTCCGTCGTGGAGCTGGTGCGATCGATGCCGCAGCGCTCGCGGCATGCGTCATACCGCGGGTCGAGCAGGGTCGCGTCGACCGCGCGCAGCGGACCGGAGATGGCGCTCTCGCTGGTGGGGTAGGTGGCCTGGACGGAGGGGTTGAGCGTGTCGTAGGTGAACGTCCGTGTGAACTCGGGGCTGACGTTGCCCGCCTGATCGTGCATCGTCACGCCGATGGCGTACTGGCCGTCGTTGCTGCCGTTCGTGGCGAGCGGGCCGGCGAAGGTGAATTTGATGCTGTCGGGCGTCACCGTCTCGGCAGTCCCGGGAATCTCGGGAGGCACCCGGCAGAAGTCGCGGACCACGACCGTGGTGCGGGCCAGGTCGACCTGCGGGTCGGTGAGCCGGACGGTGACGAACGGGGCGGCGGCACCGCCGGGGATGCTCGTGGCGCTGACGCAGGTCCCGTGCTTCGGTGTCGCGATCACGTTGGACTCGGTCGGCTGGATGGGGGTCTTGTCGAGGACGAAGGTCGAGTTGAACTTCTCGCTGCGATTGTCGACCTTGTCCACCGCGAGCACCCTGACGCGGTAGGTGCCGTCCTGCGTCAGCGGACTTGCGAGGTAGAGGTCCAGGGTGAACGGGTCGAACTGCGTCATCGTCCCGGCGATGGTGGCGGAACTGCTGCCCAGAGGCCCTTCGAGCGTGATCTGGCTGCGGGTCAGGTCGGGGCCCGAGGCGGTGCCGGCCGCGGAGGGCGGGTCGCGGAAGGTGACCCGGATGAAGACAGGGCTCACCGACATCGAGGAGGCATCGCGCGGGGTCACGCTGGTCACCTCGGGAGGCGTGGTGTCGACGATGAACACCCGGGTGAGGGCGGCGGTGAGCGCGTTCCCGGCACGGTCCTTCCCGTCCGTGACCTGGAGGCCGACAGGGCCGTCGAAGCCCGGGACCGGCCCGTACGAATAGTTGAAGACCCGGGCCGTGTTGCTCGACACGCCCGCGGGAAGTGCGCTGCCGGTGTGCTGGAGGACCTGCATCCGCGGCACGCCGACCAGGTCCTCGTTGGTCTTGATCTGGATCGCCACGCTGGCGCGGCCCACGTAGATCTCGGGGTTGATCTGGGGCGCCACGATCCCGTTGATGCGCACCTCGTCGATGGTGGGCGGCCGGGTGTCCTTGACGAAGTAGACGTCGACCGTCGAGGAGGGACCGATGTTGCCCGCCGCGTCACGGCAGGTGAAGGTGAGGCGATGCTGGCCGTCTTCCAGGTTGGCCACGTTGACCTGGGTGCGGAACTCGCCCGTGCCCTGGTCGAGCGCCAGCGGAGAGGCCGGCGCGAACGAGACGTTCGGAGGCCCAGCCGCCAGCACCACCGGCTTGGCCGTGCTGGTCGAACTGGGCGACCGCTCGCCCGAGAAGCCGCGCACCGTGAAACCCACGCCGGTCACGATCGGCATCGGCCCCACCGGGTTGGGCTCCACGATGACCGGGGCCGAAGGGGCGACCCGATCCAGCGTGATCTTGCCGAGCTGACGCACCGCGCCGGCCGCCGCCAGGGCGTTGTTGTTCTGGGCCCGGAGGCTGATGGTGTGAACGCCGTCGGTCGCCAGCGTGAGCGTATGGGTGAAGTTCTCGCCGGAATTCAGACCCGAGACCTGGCTCTCCACGAAGCCGTCGACCAGGAAGTAGACGGTGAACGGCCCGCCGTTGCCGGTCACGGTGCCGCGGACCAGGACGGCCGGGTTGTTGGTCAGGGTTCCATCGGGCGGGTCCATCGTCGCGTTGCTGATGGTCGGATCCTGGAGCTGGGCCTTCGTCACCTGGCGCTGCAGCACCGTGCTCTTGTTGCCGGCGGCGTCCTCGGCGCGGAAACCGATGTTGGTCAGCACGCCGGTCGTGAAGGCGCTGAGATCGGCCGTCGCCGTCCAGGCGCCGTCCGAGCGGATGGCCCCGGCCCCGATGATGTTCCCGGCGTTGGGCGGGTCGATCGCGGTGATGACGATGGTGCCCGAGGTCTCGGGGGTGCCGTTGGCGTGCAACGCTCGGCCCTGCACCGTGAGCGTGTTGCCGTTGACCGTGGCCGGGAAGGATGGAGAGATGATGGTTGGGGGCTGCGGAGCGACGTCGTCGGCGACGATCGAGAGCTGCCGGTCGCCGGCGGAGAGCGAGCCGGTCACCGTGTCCTGCACGATGCCGGTGAAGATGACGTTCTTGCCGTCCACGCCTCGGGGCAGAGGCACCGTGACGCTGAAGGGGCCGGTGCCCGGAGTGAGGCCGGCCACCAGAGTGGAGGCCCCGTCGTCCCGGAAGAACGTGACGTCGCAGCGGTTGGCGGGAGTGTTGGTGACGTTGAACCGGATCACCGCCGAACCCAGGTTGGTGGCGGTCTGGGTCGGCGGGTCGAACCCGATCAACGTCAGCTTGGGCTGGGCCTGGAGCGCGCCCGCTGCGACGGCCAGCAGCGCCAGGGCCAGTAGGAGATGTCGGATGGTTCTCATCGGATGTTCGCTCTCGCGGTCGTGAAGGGCCACCGGACCCGGCAAAAAGACGGGGCCTGATCCGGATATCGGCATCCGACAGAACAAAACCCAGACCCCCGCGCCCGAATGTGTGCGCAGCGCTACCCGCAAGCCAGATCACGAGGGGGCACATTTCCTCTGCTATGAGAGACGCCCCCCCTCGGGATGCAAGATCGAGACGGTGGAACGTAGTTGACCAATCACAGAGACACAGAGGCACAGAGACACGGAGGGGGAGTTGCCGGAAGGCGGTTCAAACGCTTCTCTGTGTCTCTGTGCCTCTGTGTCTCTGTGATACCTGTCCTGATAGGGAGTCCTGGCTTTCGTTCAACGGGATGCGCCCGGGACGCATGCTGTCTGTGAGAGAAGGCCGCCGGGCCTTCTCCAACTGTGAGCTTCTCCCCTCATGTCCTTCATCTGAATGGCGAGATCTGTTACCCTGCCGGCCGTGAGCCCCGTCGTCACCTTCCTGTCCGACTTCGGCCTGGCCGACCCGTACGTCGCCTCGGTGAAAGGTGTGCTGCTCGGGTGCTGCCCCGGGCTGACGCTGGTCGACCTCACGCACGCCGTGCCAGCCCACGACGTCTTCGCCGGGGCGGTGCTGCTGAGGGAGTCGTGCGGCACCTTTCCCCCGGGCACCGCGCACCTGGCCGTCGTGGATCCGGGAGTGGGCGGGGCTCGGCCGGCGCTGGTCGCCCGGACGGCCAGATTCACGTTCGTCGGCCCGGACAACGGCCTGCTGTCGCTGGCGCTGCAGGCTGAAACAGATGTTCAGCTCTTCAGGATCGTGCCCGACTGGCCGGTGCCGTCGGCGACGTTCCACGCCAGGGATGTCTTCGCCCCCGCCGTGGGACGGCTGCTGGCGGGCAACGACGGTCTCGGGTTTCTCGCGCCGGTCGAGCAGTACCACAAGCTGGAGCTGCCCGAGCCGCGGGCATTGCCGTCCCGGCCGGGTGAGGTCTGCCGCTGGGCGGGCACGATCCTGCGCATCGACCGGTTCGGCAACCTGATCACCAACCTGCCCAGGTCCCAGTTCGACCCGCTTCTCGAGCAGTACGCCTTCGAGCTGTCGACGGCCGACGGGGCCTGTCTGACCAAGATGGCCCCGACCTACGAGGCGGCCCCCGACGGCTCCCCCGTGGTCATCTGGGGCAGCGCCGGGTTCCTCGAGATCTCGGTGCGCGAGTATTCCGCCGCGAAGCTCCTGGGCATCGAGGAGGCCGGCAACGATTTCGAGATCGCCTTCCTGAAGGGAGAACAGCCGTGACCGACCCTCGCCAATCCGCCATCATCCCGGCAGACGTCACCGTCCTGCCCTACAACGGGATCTCGCCCCGACTCGACCCCTCGGTGTTCCTGGCCGCCGGCGCACGGCTCACGGGCGATGTCACCATCGGGGAAGATTCGAGCGTCTGGTTCAACGTCGTGATCCGGGGCGACGTGCACTACGTCAAGATCGGGCGGCGCACCAACATCCAGGACAACGTGGTCATCCACGGCACGCTCGACAGGTTCCCGACCAACATCGGAGACGACGTCACGGTGGGCCACTCGGCCATCCTGCACGCCTGCACCATCGAGGACCTGTGCCTCATCGGGATGGGCGCCGTGGTGATGGACGACGCGGTCGTCGGCAAGGGCTCGCTCGTGGCGGCCGGCACCCTGGTCAGCCCGGGAACCAAGATCCCACCCGGCTCGATGGTCGTGGGCGTGCCCGGCCGGGTGCGCCGGCCCCTGACGGCCGAGGAGACCGCCTATCTGGCCGTCAGCGCGCGCCACTACGTCGAGTATGCGGCCGGCTACCGGCGATAGCGTGGTTCAACGGAGCTCGCCTTCCGTTCCCGTTCGGCCCGAGGGGCCTGCGAAGCGCGCGCCGCGAAGGCCGCCCCCCCCTGCCCTCGCCTGCCTGGAGCTGCTCAACCGCCTGCACGGCACCGGTGGTTCCGCCGGGCTGGAGCTGGCTCTGGCGGGGATGGAGGCCATCTTCGGCCACGAGCTGGCCATCGTCGCCTCGGAGGAGACGGGGTGCTGGAGGATGCTCGAGCGCGGGCGCAGCGAACTGCCGGCGGCGCTTGCGAGCCAGGCCAGGGCGCTGTTCCTCGAGGCGTTGCACCGCGAACTGGGTGAGGTGCCGGCAAACCTCGTAGAGAAGGCGAGACCGGCCGGCGCCACGCGCGCGGGCCGGGGGCGCCGGGGCGGCCGGGAAGCAGTTTCGATCGAGTCGTTCGTGGTACTGCCGCTGAAGCTCGACGGCGCGCGCTCGCCGGGGCTGCTCGGGCTGTTCTCGACGCGGCCTCGCTGCTTCACACCCGGCCAGGTGCGGCTGGTCTCGCTGCTCTCCCCCGGACTGGCCGCGGCCGTGAGGAACGCGAGCATCGTCACCGGGCTCAGGCGCGAGAACCTGTCGCTGTCGGCGGAGGTGGAGGAATCGGAGCGTCAGATGTCGCTGGCCCGGGAGGTGCAGACCCACCTGCTACCGCGGCCGCCGGCCGGTCTGACGGGTCTCTCGGTGGCCGCCTTCTCGCGACAGGACACCTCGGTCGGAGGCGATCTGTACACCTTCCTGGTACTCGACGACGGGACCTTCGGGGTCCTGATGGCTGACGTTAGCGGGAAGGGAGTGGCCGCGGCGCTGCTGTCGGCGCTCACGAAGGGACTGCTGCGGGGGTTGTCGCGTGGCCAGGCCTCCCGGCCGAAGACGGTGCTGGCGCGGCTCAACCAGGCCCTGTCGGAGGAGCTGTCGGAAGATCGCTTCGTGACCGCCGTCTACGCAGTGCTCGGCCCGGAGCGCCGCCGGCTGGTGTTCGCCAGTGCCGGCCACGAGCCGATCCTGCACTACCGGGCCGCGTCGAACCAGGTCGTCGAGCTGCCGGCCAGCGGCTTGCCACTGGGGATCGAGTGTTCGTTCGAGTATCATGCCCACCGGTCGGCGTGCGGCCCGGGCGACTGTCTGCTCTTCTCCACCGACGGGGTGCTCCCCCGCGGAGAACCGGACGGCCGCGGGACCGTGACGGCGCTCTTCGCCGACGCGGCCCGCCGGGCGCCGGACGCCGACGGGATCGCCGCGGTGCTGGAATCCGAGCTGGCCCGCAATCCGAGGACCAGGCACGACGATATCGCTTGCGTGGTGGTGAAACTGATTTGAACGACTGGGAAGTGCTGGACGAACTGATCCGCGTGGGCGCTGCCGGCGGCGGGGCGCCCGCCTTCGCCAAGGTGCTCGAACGGCTCTCGCTGTCCTGTTTCCTGGGCATCTTCCTGTACCAGGAGCCGGAAGGGTTCCGGGTCTTTCTCACCCCTCGCGCCCAGCGTTCGCTGGGCCCCGAGGCGGCCGGCGAGCTGGGCGGGCACCTGGCCGAACTCACCTCGGTCGTTGCCGAGACCGACGAGGAGACGCGGGCGACCGGTCCGGACGCGGCGCCCGCGGAGGCGGTCTCCTCGGAACCGACGACGGAACCGACGCTCGACCTTTCGCTGACGGACGCCGGGGGAGAGGCCTGCCGGGTGCTCGTCTGCCCCATCCGCGATAACTTCATCGTTATCGGCGGCGTGCTGGCCACGCCGCCGTCACCGAGCGAGGCGGGGGCGCTCAGACAGGTGACCGGCTTCCTGAAGGTGCTGCTCTCCCGGGCGACGCTCGAGGCGCAGACGCGCTCGTACGCGCAGGCGCTCGAGTTCCTCAACGAGGTCTACCGCTCCAACCTCGAACAGCAGGAACCGGGCGCCACGCTGGGAGTCGAGTCGACGGTCTCGCGGCTGGCCGATCTCTTCCACTTCGAGGCCGCGGCGCTGGTGCTGCCCGATCTGGAGCGCTGGAACGTCATCTACTGGCTGCCGACCGGGTCGCCCCCCGCCTTCGTGGAAGCGGTGCGAGACCAGACGATGGAAGCGCTCGCGCGCGACCAGGGCGTCTCTCCGCAGTCGGTGGCCCACAGCAACCTGTGGCAGCACCGGCCGGCGCCCGTGGGTGCCGAGCCGCGACTGGCGTTCATGTTGCCCCTGCTGTTCGACCCGCAGGGCAAACGGCCGGGTATCCTGGCGCTCTATTCCACCTCGGAAGACCTTCTCACTCCTGATGAGATGCGGTTGCTGGTCATGCTGATGCCGGGCCTGTGCATCGCCTTCCGCAACAGCCAGCTGCTGTTCGCGCTGGAGCGGCAGGCCAAGATCGACGAGATGAGCGGGCTCTACAACTACCGCACCTTCCGGGCGCTGCTGGGTCGCGAGTTCAAGCGGCTGGAGCGCTACGGGCGGCCGCTGTCGCTCCTGATGCTCGACATAGACTTCTTCAAGAAGGTGAACGACACCTACGGCCACCAGATGGGGGACGAGGCGCTGCGGGCCGTGGCCCGGTTCCTGATGGAGAGCAAGCGCGGCGTCGACGCGGTGGCGCGCTACGGCGGCGAGGAGTTCGCGATGATCCTCCCGGAGACCGATCGCGACGGCGCGCTGCAGCTGGCCGAACGCGTGAGACGGCACGTGGCCGAGCAGCGCATCCTGCCGGACAAGCAACTGACGCTCTCGATCGGCGTTGCCACGTTCACCGCGAAGGAGCGTGGCACCGAGGACCAGCTCATCCAGCTCGCCGATCAGGCGCTGTACCGGGCCAAGACCGGCGGCCGAAACCGGGTCGAGGTCTGAGTCGAGCCGAGGTCCGCCCGGAGTTCTGCTATGCTTGTCCGCACCGGAAAAAGGAGGCTCTCTTGACCTGCAGAGCGAGAGTGACGCTCGCGATCCTCGCCGTGTTCCTGGCCGCCGGCCTCGGCGGCTGCTGTCGGATCGCGCGGACCAGCGAACTGGATGACACCAAGGCGCGCATGACGAAGCTGGAGCAGCGCGTCGACGAGGTCGAGAAGAACCTCCAGCTCGGCGCCCGGCTCTCCACGATCGAGGCTCAACTGGCGCAGTTGACGACCGCGAGGGCGCCCGCGCCGTCGGCCGCGGAGACCACGCCGCAAGCAGCGGCGCCCCGGAGTTCCGGGCAGGCCGACGCGCGACCGGTGACGCCCGGGCCCGCGGGAACGCGCGCCGGCTCGACGGCCCGCGCGCACCCGGAGCGCTACGGAGGCATCTACCGGATGAGCATCGGGGTGGAGCCGCCCAACATCGACCCGGCTCACATCTCGGACACGACCTCGCACCGGGTGGCGACCCACATCTTCGAAGGGCTCGTGGAGTTCAGCGAGGACGACCTCTCGGTGCAGCCGGCCATCGCCCGCACCTGGACGGTCTCGTCCGACGGCATGGTGTTCACATTCGAGTTACGAGACGACGTGAAGTTCCACAACGGCCGTCTCTGCACGGCGGAAGACTTCGTCTACAGCTTCACGCGCCTGCTCGATCCGAAGACCGCCTCGGAGCGCACCTGGCTGATGGAGGAGGTGCTCGGCTACAAGCCCTTCGCCGCCCTGCTCGCCGCGCGGGGCCAGCTCAAGTACGTCGCCGACGGCCAGTTCGACAAGCTGGAGGCCGCCCGCGTCGAGGAGGCCCGAGCCAAGCTGGCCTGCGTGAAGCTCGACCTGCTCGAGAAGGCCGGGGTATCGGAGGCGCCGGCGCTGGTGAAGGCCGCACAGGCCGCGGCTGCCAAGCTCGAGGAGATCGCCAAGGCGCTCTCGGGGGACAAGGCCTCGCTCGCCCGCGTCGCCGTCCCGCCCGAGCTGCTCGCGCCGTTCCAGTCGCTCGAACTGGCCCGGTTCATCTCGCGCGGCCTGACCGCCCCGACCAGGTTCCAGCTGCGCATCGAACTGGGCCGGCCCTTCGCTCCGTTCCTCTCGGTGCTGGCGATGCCCAACGCCGCGGCGATCCCGAAGGAGGTGGCCGAGGAGTGGGGCGACCGCTTCGGCCAGCACGCCGTCGGCACCGGGCCGTTCAAGCTCGTGAACTGGGAGAAGCAGGTGAGCCTGGAGCTGGCGGCCTTCGACGACTACTTCCTAGGGCGGCCCTATCTGGACGGCATCCGGTTCCGGATACTGCCGGACGACATGGCCCGCCTGAACGAGTTCGAGATCGGCAACCTCGACGCCATCACCGAGATCCCCAACACCAAGTACGACACCATCAAGGCCGACCCGAAGTTCCCCGGCGTCATCGACGAGCAATCGACGCTGTACATCGCGTCGCTGGGCTTCAACTGCACGCGCCCGCCGTTCGACAACCGGCTGGTGCGTCAGGCGTTCAACCACGCCGTGCGGCGCGACATCATCCTGAACGTGATTTGGCACGGCCGGGGCATCCTGGCGAAGGGAATCCTGCCGCCTGGGGTGAACGCCTACGACCCGTCTCTGACTGGCTACGAGTACGATCCGAAGAAGGCGCTGGAGCTGCTGAAGCAGGCCGGCTACGACGATCCGAAGAAGCTGGGCGTCATCGAGTACTGGTTCAACGCCACCGGTCCGAACGATCCGAATGCCAAGCTCGCCGAGGTGATCCAGCAGAACTTGCTGGAGCTGGGCGTCGAGGTGAAGCTGCAGAGCACCGAGTGGGGAACGTATCTGAAGAAGATGGATCGGGGCGAACTCGCGATGTTCAAGTCGGGCTGGGTCGCCGACTACCCGGACGCGGACAACTTCCTGTTCGTGTTGTTCCACTCCTCGATGAAGGGAGAGGCGGGCAACCACAGCTACTACGCCAACCCGGAGGTCGATGCGTTGCTCGACCAGGGCCGCACGACCAGCGACCCGGCGGCGCGCGTCGCGCTCTACCGCAAGGCCGAGCGGCAGATCGTGAGCGACGCCCCGTGGCTGCCGCTGTACCACCCCAAGCAGGTCTACATGCACAAGGACTACGTGAAGGACGCGAAACTCTCGGCGATGGGCCCCGACGCAATGCGCCTACGGCGGGTCTGGCTGCAGAAGAGGCCGTAGGCTGATGTTCCAGTACACCATCCGGCGGCTCGTCTTCGCCGCGGGCGTCATCTGGGCGGTCTACACGCTGACGTTCTGCCTGGCGCACATCGAGATCCTCAACCCTGCCATCAACACGGTGGAGGGC
>CAZSVK010000108.1:0-14696 GCA_964610245.1 uncultured bacterium | reverse complement strand
GCCCTGGCCGCTCATTGGGGCCCCGCCGCCACCCTGGGAGAGAGTCACGTTGGCACTTGAACCGCCCGCGCCACCCGGCTTGCCGCTCGCGCCGCCAGCTCCGCCGCTTCCGCCGGCACCCGCTCCACCTGCCCCCCCGGCGCTTCCTGCCATCTTTCCGCCGGCGGCCCCGCCGCTGCCGCCGCTGCCCTGGCCCCCGGAGCCACCGGCGCCCCCTCCGTTGCTTCCGCCACCGCTCTGGCACTTCCCGCCCGCGCCTGCCGGACCGGCGGGCCGAGACGCGCCGTCCTGGCCTCCGGTGTCCCGGATGACGTCGGCGAGCTGCCTGGCGAGGTCGGCGGCCTCCTTCGAGGCGGGGTCCTTCGCCGCCTGCTCGACCTGCTTGGCGAAGTCCGACTTGGAGAGGAACTGGGCGACCCGGCCGATCGGAGAGGAGGCGGGCGCGCCCGCGGCCAGCTTCTGCGCGACCTGGGGCAGGTCCAGCAGCGCCTGCCGCAGCGTCTCGGCGTCGGGCCGCTTGCCCTGCGAGAGCTGGTCGAGCAGCTTGGCCAGCCGGTCGGCGGCCTCCTTCGCCTGCTGGTCCGCCCCGGAACTCCTCAGCTGCTGCTCCAGCTTGCGCCCCTCGGCGACGAGCTTCTTCACTTCGGCTTTAGCCTCGGCCCGGGCCGACAGGGAGGCGCTCAGGAACTGCGCCAGCCAGAGCACGGAGAAGACCAGGCCGGCCACCACCAGGGCCAGGGAACCCCAAGTCTCCCAGGGGGGCTCCACCGGCGCGACTCGCGCCAGCGGCACCGAGGCGTACTCGGAGGTCACGGCCGCCATCAAGGCCCGCTCCACGTCGTTCGGCCGAGGCAGCCGGGCGACCTGCTCGGCGGTGAGGTACTTCTCCCGGCTGCGGAGGCGGGCGTCGACGTGACGGGCCACCACCGCGATCGGCGGCCGTCTCACGACCGCGGGGAGGAGCGCCGTCGCCAGCAGCCCGGCGCCCCCGACCGCCGGGGCCAGCCACGACGGCAGGCCACCCCCGAGACTCGAGACGGCGAAGACGGCCAGGGCGGCGACAGCGGACCAGAACAGCAGACGGGAGCCGAGCGAGAGCAGCCGCTGCCGGCGCAGTCTCTCGCCGGTCTCGTCCAGCAACTGCAGCAACCTCCCGGAGGGCACCGCGGCCGGCCCTGGGCCCGAGGGTTCGAGAGCCGTTTCATCCTTGGGCTCCAGAGGCTCCAGATCGTCTTTTGCGTTAGGTATTCCGGCCATCTCAGTTCTCCCTCAGCCATTGCGTCCAGCGCTCGAAGGCCTCTCTCCGGGCCAGGGCCAGGGCCGGCTCGGAGTCGCCCTCCGGCCCGAAGGTCCCCCGGCCGAAGGCCTTCCCGGTGACGCGGCGCAACTCGGCGAGCGCCGCCACCCGCACGTACCACCGCGAGTCGTCCAGCAACAGCAGCAGAGCGGCTTGCCGAGGCTTTCCGGCACTGCCCCGGAGGGGAACGCCGAGCGTCTGGGCCGCCTCCTCGAGCCACTGGGTCGGGGCGCTCGAACGATGGGCCTCCAGCCAGCTCTTCCAGCCGCCGGGGTTTCCGTCGGCAGGCCGGGCGGTCAGGCCCGCGAGCGTCAGTTCGGCCTCCACCCGGCAGACGGAGCAGCCCAGCGCCCGGACGAGGCGCTCCGCCGCGTCGCCCTCGCCTCTGAGGCCCAGACCGATGGCGGCCCGATGGGCCACCTCGGTCCCGCCGGCCGCCGAGAGCTTTCGCAGGGCCTCCAGGCTCGCCGGGTCGGCCATCAGGCCCAGCAGCTCCGCGGCGCCCTGGGCTCCCGGGCCGTCGCCGGAGCGGGCCTCGGTCTCCAGCGCCTGCACGGCCGTGGCCGGCGGCGTGCCGTCGACCCCGGACAGCAGCCGCGCGGCGAGCCGGTCGCGGAAAGCGTCACGGGCCTCGGCCGTCCTTCCCAGGTCGGCGAGAGCCCGGCCACGGGCGGCGCAGATCGGCTCGCTGCCGGGGTCCAGGTCCCTGGCCTCGTCGAGCAGCTTCAAGGCCTCGGCCGGCTGCTTTCGCTCCAGGGCGAAGGAGGCCAGCTCGACCCGGCAGCCGGCGTCGGCGGAGTCGACATGCCTCAATTGCTCCAGTGCATCTTTCAGCGCTACCGTATCCTTCGAGAGCCGGGCGGCCTCCGCCAGGATCCGGAGCGGCTCGGGATCGCGGCGGTACATGGCCGCCGCCGCCCGCGCCGCGACGGCCGCCGCCGCCGGGTCGCCCGTCTCGAGACGGGCCCGGGCCAGAGCCGTTCGCAGTTCCGGCTCGCCCGGCCGGCCGGCCGCCGCCTTCTCGAGGCAGGAAGCGGCCTTGGCGGCCAGCTTCCGCTCGAGGTAGAGCAGGCCCGCCACGCCCAGGCAATCGGGATCCCCGGCGTCGGCCTTCAGCGCCCCGCGCAGCGCGCGGCCGCAGCCGGCATCGTCGCCCTTCTGCAGCAGCGACCGGGCAAACTCCGCGGCGTCGGCAGGCGCGCCGCTCTGCGCGAACCGCTCCTCGAGCTTCTTCGCATCCCCGGGGTAGTACACCGGCGTCACCGGCACGGCAGCAGCCTCCCGCTCCCAGTAGGCTTCGAGTTCCTCGGCGAACCGCTCCGGTTCGAGCCCCAGCGATTCCCGGATCACCTCGCCGCCTTTCAGTCCGCGGGCGAACGCCTGGAGCATCTTCCCCGGCGCCTGCGGGCCATGACGTTGGACAATGAACTCGAGAGCGAGTTCCGCCTGACAGTAGGCGAGCGTCCAGTCGCCCGGGTTGCGCGGCGAGAGGAAGCCGCGATTGAGCCCGGAGAAAGGCAGCAGCTCGCCCATCCTGCGCGCCCGCGTCAGCAACTGGTCCCAGAGCATCGGGCGCGGCGTTCCTTCCTGGAAGACGGCGAGCCCCTCGGTGAACCAGTTGGGCAGCCGTCCGGCGGTCGCGGCCAGGTGTTCGGCGTGGGCCAGTTCGTGGTGCATCACCTGCCGCCAGCTCATGTGGCCGCTGACCTGGCGGGGCGAATCGAGCACCACCAGCCGCCCCTGGCAGGCCCCGACCGGGCCGTTCCAGGGTACGCCGACCAACCGCGCGCTGAACCACCGATGCTCGGGCAGCACCTCGATCAGCACCGAGGTTGCCACCGGCAGCGCTCCGCTCGAGAAACCGGGCGCTCCGCCGAGGGTTTGCAGGCTCGCGAGAGCGAACTCCGGGAGCGCCGTCCGCAAGGCCGGGTCGCGCCACGGATGATAGCGGTAGCTCACCTGACCGCGGGCCCCGGTCACGAACTCCTCGTCCATCAGGTCGAGCGTCTTGAGCAGGTTCACCACCGGCACCCGGAAAGGGTCCGCCCGGTAGACGCGCTCCAGCAGGGAGCGTCCCTCCACCTCCCGGCCCTCCGCCAGGAGCAGGCGGCCCAGCCCCTCGAGCGAGGGCACGTGCTCCGGATCGACCTGGAGCGCCCTCCGGAACAGGTTCTCGCTCTCGCGGCGGCGGCGCAGGCGATACAGCACCTCGGCGGCCTCCTGGTAGACGGCGGCGCACAGCGGGTTGACCTGGAGCGCCCGGGCGGCCAGGTCGTTGAAGCGATCCTGCGCCCCGGCGAGGTACTCGACCGCGGCCATCAACGCGAGCGTTTCGGGGTCGAAGGGGTTGAGGGAGAGCGCCGACTCCAGCTCGGTCCGGGCGGCCTTCACCGACTCCTCTTCCAGCAGCAGGACCCGGGCCCGCAGCCGGTGGACCTCGTAGCGAGTGGGGTCGGCCGTCAGGGCCTGAGCGCCCAGCCGCTTCATCTCGTCGAAGCGGTACTCGTCGAAGGCCGCCCGCGCCTTTCCGAGCAGCGCCTCGGCATCGTCGGGCCGGAGTTCGAGGACCTTGTCGAACTCGCGGGCGGCATCGACGGTCTGGAACTTGTCCAGGAAGAGCCAGCCCGCCTCGAGAAACGGCCGGACGTCGCCGGGCTCGGCCTTCTGCGCCAGCTCGAGGATGCGGATCGCCTGTTGCGAGCTGCCGGTGTAGGCCCCGGCGGCGCCTGCCCAGGTGAGCGACGGGGCATCCTCCGGCTTGCGAGCGTTGTAGTCATCCACCAGGAAGGTGAAGTGTCCGAGCGCCTGCTGGCGGCGGCCGAGCTTCCAGAGCAGGCGGGCCAGTTCGAGCCTCGCCTCGCCGCAGTCGCTCCCCCCGGCCTGGACCAACCGGTCGAGCGCCGTGAGCGCCTCCTCGTAGCGGCCCCGGCGCGCGGCGGCCACGGCGCCGGCCACGCCCCCCTCCGCTGCCCAAGCGACGGCGTCGAGCGACAGCAGGAGAACGAGGATCCGGACGAGGGCGCTGCGGGGCATTCTGCGCCGAATTCTACCCGAAAGGCCGAGCCGGGGCGTCCGCCGGAAGTCCCGGGGCGGTCAGCGGCGAGTTGCAGCCGGCGGTTTGCGGCGAGCGAAGACGACGAACCGGCCGGCCTCCTCGACCTTCTCGAAGCCCAGAGCCAGGCGCCGGAAGAGGGAAGTGAAGTACTCGGGCCGGGGCTCGGTCTCCATGCCCGGCACGTAGTGTCGATCGAGAATCAGCAGCTCGATGGAGTACTGGCTGACCCGGTTGCGCAGGATCTCGATTCGCGAGCCGACCCTCTCCGACAGCTCCGCCTCGGCCTCGAAGGAGTGGCCGAAGGTGAGCAGGATGTGCGGCTGCTGTCCGAGCATCAGATAGAGAAGCGGGCAGTTGGGGCCCACGAACACCGAAGCGCCGGGCCTCAGCCGCCGCTGGACGGTCTGAGCGAGCCGCTCGAACATCCAGGCCCGTTCCCGATCGAGCCAGATGTGCGCGGCAGGCAAGGAGAGGCGATGCTCGGCCTTGCTCAGGATGCCGACGCCGCCGCTGTAGATGTCGGTGCTGGCCAGCGAGCCGGCCAGCAGGGCCAGCGCCAGGCCCACTCCCGCCACCGCCGCGAGCGGACGCCAGCGATCGAGCCTCGCCAGGAAGGCGGCCGCGAAACCGGCTCGCGGCTTGCCGGCGCACCCGTCCGGCGAAGCAGGCCGGCTCAACACCCGGGCCAGCACGACGCTCATCAGAGGAAGACCCTGGAGAAGGTGCGAAAGGTCGCTCCTCGCCAGGTACTTGGTCATCGAGGCGAGCAGCACCGCGAGCAGCACGGCGTCGATGCAGTTCCACTCGACCACCAGGAACGAGATCAGCAGGAGCGGCACCGTGAACTCCAGGGTCGTCAACAGCAGCTCGAGCGGCATGGCGACCGCCTGCTGATGGAGTTCGTGGGGGACCGTGGCGGGGGACCCCAGGAAGCCGCCTTGAACATTGATGAAGTGATCGTAGACGAACAGCGCCGGCAAGCTCATCCAGTCGCGCCAGGGCACCTGGGCCAGGCGCTCGCGGTCGAGGGAGTCCAGGCCGGAGACGCTCAGATAGGTATCCCAGGGGTATTTGCGGAGGACCTCGCACGGGTGCGAGATCATCAGCACCAGGACGAACGCCAGCAGGAGAACGCCGCTGAAGACGCCCAGCGCCTCGAGCGCGTCGGTCACGGGCCTGGAGATCCTCCTGCAGCAGACCGCCAGCAGCACGGTGAGCAGGACCATGAGCATCGCGGTGACTTCCGGCCTCAGCAGGAACGCCAGCCCCATGCAGGCCCCGAACTGGCGGGCGCGCGACGCGCCGGGTTGCTCCAGGTAGCGCATCACCCCCCAGAGCGCCAGGGCGAAGGCGGTTCCCGTGTAGGCCTTGAAGATCGGGCCCGACAGCAGGCAAGTGGCCAGGTAGGGCAGCAGGGCCCACGGCGCCGGCATCGCCCGCAGGGAAGCCCCGTAGAGCAGCACCGCGCTCGTGGCCTTGAACAGCACCATCAACTGCCGGAAGGCCACCAGGTCCTCGCCGAAGAACAGGAACCAGACGGCCACCACGTAGGCGATGAAGCTCCAGGGGTCGTGGAAGTCGCGCCCCACCATGTCGCCCCGCAGCACGCGCATGCCGGCGGCCACGACGTAGCCCTCGTCGGAGACCGAGAGGCCGACATCGTGGGTGAGCCAGAGCCACCCGACCGCCCCCAGGAAGAGTGCGAGCAGAACCGCTGGCCGCCCGGCCCAGCTCGGGCCCCTCACGGCGTCAGCCGCTCCGGTCCCGGGCCCCTCTCCCGTGACCCTCCCGGATCGACGACCCTCGAATTTGCCCAACGCCCCATGAATTGCCTTCGCGGTTATTACCGTCGAGAGAAGAGTCTACCTCGTTGCCGGTCGACTCGGCTACGGTCCGTCACCGGCAAAGGACGATTCGAGAGCATGATGGGGGCCTGTGTCGATAGACTTCAGAGGAATGACAGGCCGCATGCGACCAGAAACGAACAGACAGCGACGGGCGGCGTCGCGAACCGGGGCCCGGGCCCACCGGTCGCCGCGCGCCTGGGCGCTGGCCATCCTGCTCTCCGTGACGGCGATCTCCACCGAAGCGGCAGTGGGCCCCCCGCCTCCCAACGTCATCCTGATCTGCGTCTACACGCTCAGGGCGGACAGGCTCCACTGCTACGGTCACTCCCGGGCTACCTCGCCGTGGATCGATCGGCTGGCGGCGGGCGGCGTCCTGTTCGAGCAAGCGATCGCCCAGGCCAACTGGAGCTTCCCCAGCTACTCCAGTCTGTTCACCTCGCTCTACCCGCCGTCGTTGCGCGCGCGCAAGCCGGCAACCGGCGCGCCGGCCGGCCGGGGCGGCGGCTCACGCAGCCTGGCGGAGATCTTCAAGGCCTGCGGCTACGCCACAGCCGGGTTCGTCTCGGGAGGCTGTCTTTCCCCCGGTCTCGGATTCGCCACGGGTTTCGACACGTACGATTCGACGCCGTTCATGGGCTCGTTCTCGCACACGGTGCCGGCCGCGCTCGACTGGCTGGCCGGCTCCGGCGAACGGCCGTTCTTCCTCGTCGTCCACGGCTACGACGTACACGGGCCCTATCTGCCACCGCTCGGCTTCGGCGAGATGTTCGACCCGGGCTACCAGGGCCTGGTGCACCAGCCGGGTTTCCTGCAGCCCAGGTTGCTGGTGCGCCTTCACGACGGGGCCTACGAGCCGGCGGACCAGATCGCCTTCTCGCCGTCGGTGGAGCTGGACAGCCTCACGCCTGCCCGCAGAAGGGCGGTGCTGCCTCCCTTCGATCCGGGCAGCCCCTGGCGGCCTCGCGAGGCCGGGCCGCCAGGCCTCTCCCCGGCGGCCTCCGAACGGGCCATCCCACCGGGAGCGGTCGAGCTGGGCCCGAGCGCACTGCCGTTCGAGCCGCCGGCGCTGCTCCGCCGGCCGGGCAAGAAGGATATCGAGCACCTGCGGGCCCACTATGACGGCGCCCTGACCTATGCCGACACCTGGCTCGGAGTGCTGTTCCGGTCGCTCGAGGCAAGCGGGACGGCCACGCGCACGGTGCTGGTGCTCCTGGGCGATCACGGCGAGGATCTCGGCGAGCACGGCCGCTTCGATCACGGGGTCGAACTCCACGACAACCTGTTGCACGTGCCGCTCGTCGTGAGCGGCCCCGGGCTGGCGCGGGGAGGCCGGGTCGCCCGGGTGGTCGAACTGCTCGACGTCGCGCCCACGCTGCTCGACCTGTGCGGCCTTCCGCCGGCCCACTGGCACCGCGGCCGCTCGCTATCGGGCCTGCTTCGTGGAACGGAGCCGCCGCCGCCGCCGGGCGGCCCGGAACCGGCGGCCTTCTCGTTCGACACCGGCCGGGCGTCGCTGCGAACCGCTCGGTGGCACCTGATCCGCAAGGCCGGCAGCCCGCCTTCCGAGCAGCTCTTCGACCTGGCCTCCGATCCGCTCGAGTCGAAGGATGTTTCGAGTGACAATCCGGAGAAGGTCTCGGAACTCCGCGGCAGGTTGCTCGACCTGGCCGAGGAGTCCATGGCGCGGGAGCGCCCCGAGCCGGCGAGTCTCTCCGCCGAGGAACGCAGCTTCATGGGCGTGATGGGGTACTGGTGAACGGACCTTCGAGACAAGCTGCACGCGCGTCCCGCCGGCGACTCCTGGCCGGGCTGCTGGGCCTGTCCGCCGCTCTCGGACCGTTCCCGGGAACGGCGACGGCGGAAACGCCCCGCGCCGCGCCGGCCGGCGTCGTCGTCTTCTGCATCGACACGCTGCGGGCCGACCGGCTCCATTGCTACGGGCACATTCGGCCGACCTCGCCCGAGATTGACAGGTTCGCCAGGGGCGCCACGCTCTTCGAGAGGGCCTATTCGCAGGCGAGCTGGAGCCTGCCCAGCTACTCGAGCCTCTTCACGTCCCGCTACGCCCCGTCGTCGCGAGACCTGACGGGCCCGGCGGGCAGCGCCGGCGGGACGGTCGCCGCCATCTTCAAGGCGTTCGGGTACCGGACCGCCGCCTTCGTCGGAGGAGGCCATCTCTCGCCGGGTTTCGGACTCGCGGGAGGATTCGACACCTACTGGTCGAGCCCGGTGCTGGGCTCCCTGTCGAAGACGGTCCCGGCGGCGCTGGAGTGGCTCGACGGCCGGGCGGGAGGGCCCCCGCCGGGCAGGCCCCCGCCGGGCAGGCCGTTCTTCCTGCTGGTCCACGGATACGACGTGCACGCGCCCTACGTCCCGCCGCTGGGCTACGCCGAACTCTACGATCGGGGCTACCGGGGGCGGGTCCACCAGCCCGGCTTCCTCCAGCCTCGTCTGCTGGCGGGCATCCGGGGCAATCGTTTCGAACCGGCGGACATGGCCGAGTTCGAGCCGGAGACCAGCGTCGACTGGAGCGAGCCGGAGCGCCGTCGCGCGGTGCTGCCGCCGTTCGAGCCCAGGGCCCTTCCGCCGTCACGGCCGGCCAGGGCCGCGGTCTCGGCCTTCGCCAGCGAGCAGGCGGTCTGGCCGGGCCCCGTGCAAGAGGGCCGGAGCGGCCTGCCGTTCGAACTGCCGCCGCTGCGCGTGCCGCTCGCCCCCGCCGACCTCGAGCACCTGCGAGCGCACTACGACGGGGCGGTGACCTATGCCGACGCCTGGTTCGGCGTCTTCCTGCGCTCGCTCGAGGCCCGCGGGCTCACCTCGCGCACCGTGGTGGTGCTCCTGGGCGATCACGGCGAGGATCTCGGCGAACACGGCCACTTCGATCACGGCAACGCGCTTCACGACAACGTGCTGCACGTCCCGTTGCTCGTCGGCGGGCCCGGCGTGCCGGCCGGCGGCCGGGTCGCGCGGGTGGTCGAGTTGCTGGACGTGGCGCCCACGCTGCTCGAGCTGTGCGGAATCCCTCCGAACGCGAGACATCAGGGCCGCTCCCTGGCCGGCCTGCTCGGAATCGGTCCCGAGTCCCAGGCCGTCGCGCCGGCCCAGCCCGCGGCCTTCTCGTTCGATGCCGGCCGGGCCTCGCTCCGCACCCAGCGGTGGCGGTTCATCCGGGAGCGGACGCCCGGCGGCGCCTGGGGCGAGCGCCTGTTCGATCGTTCGGCGGAGCCAAACGAGACAGTGGATGTTTCCAGTCGATACAAGGACGCGGCCGCGCTGCTCCGCAGCCGGCTGCTCGACGCAGCGGAGGGGGCCCTGGACCACTCGAGCCCGCCGGGTCCGGGACTCTCCCCCGAGGAGCGCGCTTTCATGAGCCTCCTGGGATACTGGTGAGAGCGATGCCGCACCCGGTCACGCTCGCGTTCCGGACGCTACTGGCAGCTGGCCTGCTGACGGCCCTGCCTCTCGCTCTCCCGGCCGCCGCGCCGGAGGGGATGGAACGGGCCATCCGGGAGGCGGTGGCCGGGACCTTCCGCCAGCTCGACACGAGCGGCGACGGGTTCCTCCAGCCCGCGGAGTGGGTGCCGCTGGTGCGGACCCCGGCCGACGTGCCGCCCGATCCCGATCGCGACGGCAGGGTCTCGCTCGAGGAGTTCGCCCGGGCCTTCCGGCAGATGCAGTACCTCGAGAACCTGCTGCCTCCTACCCAGTCGCTGTGGCGAGGCAAGGTCCTGTACGAGAACGGCCGCCTCGAGCGGGCGCTGGCGATCTACGAGGGCACCGCCGCCGCGCATCCTTCGTGCTCCGAGGCCCAGCTCGGCAGGGCCCGCTGTCTGGAGGCGCTCGGCCGGCGAACCGACGCCCGGGCCGCCTATCTCCGCGCGGCGACGCTGGCCCGCGACGACCCGGAGGCCTGGCTCAACCTGGCCCAGCTCGAACTCGAACTGGCCGACGAGCCGGCCGCCGCCGAGCACCTCCAGCAGGGGTTGGCCGTCCTGGCCCGGCTCCACACGGTGCCCGGTATCGGCACCGGCGCCGCCGGCGAGCCGGCCCGCACGCGCTACCTGCTCGAGTGCGTCGCCCGGCGGCTCGGGCGCCACTCGAGCGGCGGGCCCCTCCTGCAAGCGCTCGACGACTGGAAGGTCCGGAACCCCTGGTGGCGCGCCGAGGAGCCGGAGCCTCGCCTCGACCCGGTCCTGGAGGCGCTGACCCTGGTCCGGCAGGGCTGGTACCGACAGGCCCTCGAGACGCTGGAACGGCCCGCACGCCAGTTCGGTGAAGGCACGCCCGCCTGGTGGCCTCCGCTCGCCGCGGCAAGCCTCCACGGCCTGCTCGGCCGTTTCGAGGCCGCGGGTCGCGAGACGGCCGAGGCCTCGAAACTGGGCGCGCCGGCAGCCGCTCTTGCCCGGGTGCGCCTGGGGCTGGCGCTGGCCCGCGGCCGCGAGGCGGAAAGCAGCGCGATCCTGAAGGGGCTCTCCGGCGCACGCCTCGACCCGCGCGAGCGAGAGGCGATCGGCTGGGAACTGGCCCGCGCCGGCAAGTGGGAGCAGGCCCGCCCCTGGCTCGACGCGGCCTATCGGGGCCGGAGCGTCGATCGGAACATCCTGATGATGGCGCTCTGCGGCGCCGGCACGGGCCGCCTCGACGAAGCCCGGGCCTGCCTGGGCCTCCTGCCGGCGCCGCCTCCCGAAGGACCGGCCATGCTGCGTGCGATGGCCGCCGCCGCCGGCGCTTGCGGCAGGCCGGAACAGGCGATCGCCGCCGCCGAGGAGGCCACCCAGGAGGAACCCAGGGACGGAGAGAACTGGGCCTGCCTCGCGGAGTGCCTGCGAAAGACCGGCCTGGAGGAACGAGCGTTGCGCGAACTCGAGTGGGGCCTGGAACTGGCCCGGGTCGACTCGCCAGGCTGGCCGAAGCTGGCCGTCGCCTGGGCCCGGGCGGCCGCCGTGGAGCGGCTGCGGACGTACGATTGGGCGGCGCTCGCCGCAGCGCTCACGGGGGCGGGCAAACGGTAGAACGAAGATGACCAATCACAGAGGCACAGAGACACAGAGACACAGAGGGGGAGTTGTGGGAAGGCGGGTCAAACACCTCTCTGTGTCTCTGTGTCTCTGTGGCTCCGTGCCTCTGTGATACCTGTTCCGATCGGGAGTCCTGTCTCTGGAGCCTCTGCCGTCCGCCGGTGGGTATGATGCGTCCAGTGACCTCGACGCGCACACGCTGGACTTGCCTTCTCGCCCTCGCCCTCTGCTGGAGCACGGCGCTCGCGGCGCCGCCGGCCCCGAGCCCGAACGTGGTGCTCTTCTGCATCGACACGCTGCGGGCCGATCACGTCCACTGCTACGGCTACCCGCGGCCCACCAGCCCCACCCTCGACCGGCTGGCGGCGGGCGGCACGCTGTTCGAGCGGGCCTTCGCGCAGGCAGGCTGGAGCCTGCCCAGCTACTCCAGCCTGTTCACCTCACGGTACTCGCCCTCGGCCAGGGAGCTGGGCCAGACCGGCGGCGGACCTTCGAGAATGCTGGCGGGGATCTTCCGGACCTTCGGCTACCGGACGGCCGCCTTCGTCGGCGGCGGCCACCTCTCACCGGGCTTCGGACTCAACGGAGGCTTCGACACCTATCGCTCGAGCCTCGTGCTCGGCTCGTTCTCGCAAACCGTCCCCCAGGCGGTGGACTGGCTCGACCGCAGGCCGGAGGGCCGTTTCTTCCTGCTGGTCCACGGCTACGACGTGCACGGGCCCTACCGGCCGCCGATGGTGTTCTCGGAACTCTACGACCCCGGTTACCGCGGCGTGGTGCACGCGCCCGGGTTCTTGCAGCCGAAGCTCCTCGAGGGCATCCGCGACAACGAGTACGCGCTGTCGGACCTGGTCGGCTTCGAGCCCGAGACGGGCATCGACTGGCACGAGCCGGAGCGGCGCCGGGCGGTGCTTCCGCCGTTCGCGCCGGGCCTGCCTCCGGCCCCTTCCTCCGGCATCGTGAGTCCGTCGGTGTTCGCGGCCCGTACCTCGGTCCCGCCGGCCCCCGCGAGCACCGCGCCGGCGCGGGCGCTGCCCTTCGAGCTGCCGGCCCGCCGTCTGCCGCTCTCGACGGCCGACCTGCAGCACCTTCGGGCCCACTACGACGGAGGCGTGACCTATGCCGACACCTGGCTCGCGCTGTTCCTGGAGGCGCTGTCGGCCCGCGGGCTGGACCGGGACACGCTGGTCGTGGTGCTCGGCGACCATGGGGAGGACCTGGGCGAGCACGGCCGCTTCGCTCACGGCAGCGCCCTCCACGACAACCTGCTGCACGTGCCCCTGATCGTGAACGGGCCGGGAGTCGCCGCCGGCCGCCGCGTCGGCCAGGTCGTGCAACTCCTGGACGTGGCTCCCACGCTGCTGGAGCTGTGCGGCGTCCCGGCCTTCCACAACCACCAGGGGCGCTCGCTCGCCGGTCTCGCCGGCGGCCACGACCCGCTTCCCGAGCCCTCGTCCGAATCGGCCGCCTTCGCCTTCGACGAGTCTCTGTCCTCGCTCCGGACCTCACGCTGGCACCTGCTCCGCTCCGACGAACGGAAGCTGGGCGGGCCGGTCGTGGAGACGCTGTTCGACGTCGACTCCGACCCACACGAGTCGAAAGATGTTTCGAAGGCCAATCCAGGCGTGATGACCGAGTTGCGGGGCCGTCTGCTCGATCAGCTCGAGGAGACAGTCCTCGCCAGCCCCCGCGACGCCTCCCGGCTCTCGATGGAAGAGAAGCGGTTCATGAGCTTGATGGGATACTGGTGACCATTACGATGACGCTACCCCTCGGGCTTCCTTCAGCGGTCGTGCTAGCTGCAGCGTTAGCCCTGGCGGCCGGACGCGCGCTCGCCTCGGGGCCGGCGGCGCCGCTTCGGGAGATCGCCGGGAACGGAGCAGCCGCGGCCGGCGCCTCGCTCGCCTCCGTTGCTCCGCGGGCCCTGGCAGGGCTCTTCGCCCGGCTCGACTCCGACTCCGACGGGTTCCTCACCCCCGCCGAGTGGGGACGCTATTCCCTCCGGGTCACCGATGGGCCGCGCGACCCCGACGGCGACGGCCGGATCTCGCCGGAGGAGTTTGCCCGGTCGTTCCTCGCGATGGGGAACCTCGACCAGGTGCTTCCCCGGATGCGCCTGCTCTGGCGAGGCAAGCTCTGCCTGGAACGAGGCCTGGCGGAGCAGGCGCTCTCCGTCTACTGCTCGGCCTCCCACCAGTTTCCCGGTTGCGGCGTGGGCCACCTGGGCCGGGGCCGCTGCCTGGAAGCGCTGGGGCGGTTCCCGCTGGCCCGCGAGGCGTTCGCCCGGGCCGCCGCCGAGGACCCCCTGGATGCCGAGGCCTGGCTGAACCTCGCGCTCGTCGAGTTCCGGCAGCGGCAGACGAACGAGGCGCGGAGTTCGCTCGACCGCGGGCTGGCGGCGTTGGAACGTTTGCGCTGGCTGCCGGACGACGCGCCCGGAAGAGCCGAGGAACTGGCGCACGCGAGGTACCTGACGAGCTGCGTCCGGACGAAGCTGAACGAGCGGTCCGCGGCGGCCGCGCTGCTGCAACGGCTGGAACGCTGGGAGAACGACAATCGCTGGCTGGCCGAGAATCGGCCGCGGCCGGTGCCCGAGCCCGCGCACGAGGCGGTCGCCCTGGCCAAGCAGGGCTGGTATCCCCAGGCCCTCGAGTCGCTGAAGAGAGCGGCGGGGAGTCAGCCGGCCGACTGGTGGCCTCGCCTCGCCAGCGCCTCGCTCGAGGAGTCGCTCGGCCACCTGGCCGAGGCCCGGCTGGGCGCCGCCGAGGCGCGGGCGCACGGCGCTCCGTCGACGCAGGCCGAGGCGATCGAACTCGCCATCGAACTGGCCGCCGGGCAGGCGGAGCGCGCCCAGGCGCGATTGGCGCGGCTCCGGAAGGCCGCGTTGACGGCGGAGGACCGCGAGACCATCGGCTGGCAACTGGCACGGCACGGACGCACCGGAGAGGCGATGGAGTGGCTCGAGGCCGCCGATCGCATGTCGAACTCCGACCGGACGATCCTGCTCCTCGCCGTCTGCTGCGTCCTCGAGGGCAAGCTCGACCGGGCCGTCGCCTACCTCGGCCGTCTGCCCGGGCCGCCTCCCGGTGAGCCTCCGTTGCTGACGGTGCTGGCCCGAACGGCCGTCCGCTGCAACCGTTTTTCCCAGGCCCTCTCGGCGCTCGACGAGGCGGCCGGCCAGGAACCGCGAGACGCCGGCAACTGGCTCATGCTGGCGCTGTTCTGCCGCGACACCGGCCTGACCGACCAGGTGGTCCCGCATCTGGAGGAGGGGCTCGCCGTCGCGCGCACCGACTCGCCAGCCTGGCCCGAGCTGGTCTTCACTCTCGGCGCCGAGTCGCTCCGGCTCCAGCTCGACCGGCTCGATCCGCGGCCGGCCGCGGCGTGGCTGGCTGAGCGGCTCGAACGGCTGCCGAGCGGGCACTGAGCGCTCGACGCCCGGGTGCATCCAACAGGTCATGGAGAGAGCGGGGGAACCT
>CAZSVK010000107.1:10159-14756 GCA_964610245.1 uncultured bacterium | reverse complement strand
CGGGAGCGGAGCTCCCGACAGGGTTCTCGATTTCTTCACAGCCTCTCAGGCCTCAAGCCTCGAGCCTCAGGCCTTCCTCACACCGTTCGCCCGAGGATCCTCAGGACCGGCGCCGCGGCGCGCAACACCGCTCGCTCCGAGCGGCTCAGCGACTTCATCCGCTCGTGAAAGAAGCGGTTGCGCCCCACGTCGTCGCAACTCTTGTAGCAGCCGACCCTCGCCGTCGGGTCCTTCCCGATGAGGCTGAAGAAGGGATCGCTCCGGGGGATGAGCCGCGCCTTCTCACGAAACCAGAGGTGACGCTCGCCGGCCCAGATCTCGCGAAAGCTCTTCTGCAGGATGTTGCCCAGGGGAATCTTGTCGCCCTTCAGACAGGGCGTCACGTTGCCGTCGGCCATCACCCGGGCGAAGTGGAAACCGATGGTGCAGGGCATCACCGACACGTTGCTCTCGTCGTGCAGCCCTTCGACGGTGCCCTTGTTGCCGATGCGGTTGACGAACGTCTCGAAGTCGAAGAGCATCGGGCGGCCGCCGGCGTTGCGGCGCTTCATCTCGTCGCACTGCTCGACCAGCGCCGCCCGCTCCGCCTCGCCCAGCAGCAGGCACTCGGTGCGCTCGGGAATCGTGTCGACCGGCGCGAACTCCACCGCGTCCGCGCCCACCTCCCGCGCGAAGTCGTGCATCGTCAGGAATTCGTGCGCGTTGAGCTTGTTGATGACGTTGTAGAGCTTCACGAACGGCAGCCGTCTCTCGCCCCGGAGCGAGCACAGGAACCGCAGCGTTCCCACGACCCTGTCGAAGGTCTCCTCGGCCTTGTTCGGGTGCAACTTCGCGTAGGTGGGCGCCGTGGCGGCCCAGAGGCTAACGGTGAGGTTATCGACCCCCAACTCCACGATGCGGCGCGCCCGGTCCTGATCGACGTTGCTGAAGTTGGTGTGGATGGTGACCGCCATCCCGTGCTTCTTGATCCGCTCCAGCACGTCCACGAAGCGGGGGTACATCCACGGGTCCCCTCCCCCGGCCAGGTAGATCTCGCGGGTGCCCAGCCCCGCCAGCTCGTCGACGAGCGCCATCACCCGTTCGTACGGCAGGTGCTTCCCGCGCTCCTCCTTCGGCATCGCCTTGTCCGCCAGCAGCGGAGAGAAGCTCCAGCACGCCAGGCAGTCGTTGTTGCAGGCGTTGGTCACGTCCAGCTGCACCGTCCGCGGACCGGTGTAGGAGACCTGGCCGTCCAGCACGCCGACCAGGTCGAGGTTCGACTTCACCAGCCGGCTGACCTTGCTCATCGTGTCGTTGGTCAGTTCGGGAGGCTTGCCGGGCCGGCCGTCGACGGTGGGTCGGGGCGGGCCCGGCCGGAAGTGACGCACCTTCCAGTCGTCGTGGACCAGCTGGAGCGTGTCCTGGATCGCGCCCGCACCCCCGCCCCAGTGGCAGCGCTGCTCCGCGGCCGCCCGGGCCTTCGTGGCCAGCTCGCGGGCGTGGGCGGCGTCCGACACGCCGCCTTCCATCGCCTTCACATGTCCCATGAAGTCGTTCGGCAACGGCTGATAACCCGTGCCTCCCAGGACCCCGGGCACCTCGCCGACCGCGGTGGCGACCACCGGCCGCCCCATCGCCATCGCCTGCACCACCTCGATCGGGTAGCGGGCGCGATCGGCCGGGGTGTCGGCATAGAGCGCGACGCAGACGTTCGCGGCCGCCAGCAGCCGCGGCAAGCCAAAGCGGTCGACCGGACCCGAGAAGACCGCGCGGCGATCCTCTCCGAAGCGGTCGAGCATCGGGCGCAGCGACCCGGGCTCGCCCGGCACCAGCGCGGTGATGTCGTGGATGTTGTCGTCCATCGCCAGCACCGACCGCAGGAACGTGCCGGTGTGCTCCGGCTTGCCCATGAAGCAGATGACCTTGCCCCGCAGCCCCAGCTCTCGCCGGACCGCGGACCCGTCGATTCCCGGACAGAATTGCTCGAGGCTCACGCCGGAGGGGGCGTGCACCACCCGATCCGGCGAGGCCCCCCTGGCGAGCACCAGGTTCTTCAGCTCGGTCGAGCAGACTGACACGCTGTCCACCAGCTTGGGCAGCCACTTCTCGCTCGCCAGCAGCGGCCAGCGCGTGGCGCGGCGCCCCATCGCCTCCCCGCCCAGGGCCGAATCCCACTCGTCCAGGTCGCAGTGCACGGGCCGCCCGGCCAGATAAGCCGCCAGCAACCCGAGCGTGGCCACCCGAGGCAGGGCGCTCGAGATCCACACGATGTCGGCCCACTCCGCCATCCGCGCGACCTCCCGGGCCTTGTTCACATAACTGGTCGCCGGCCGCAGAATCGGCAGCGTCTCGAACGGGTGCTCCTGCCGGTAGCGGGCCGCCTCGATCGAGACGCTGCCCGGCTTGAGCATGTAGACCAGCTTGACGTCGTCCCCTCGCCGCTTCAGCTCCGAAGCCAGGCCCAGGGCCCGGCCCACCCGGTTCCCGGGCTCCTGGTACACGTCGTCCGGATTGAGCATCAAGATTCGCATAGGCAAGGGAGCGGCTCCACCCGGCCGCATGATCTCAATCTATCCCCTGGACGCGGGCACGGCAAGCCACGAGGTCCGTCGGAGGAACGACGCGGAAAGCAGATGGGCCGCAGCGCTCCGACCTCGAACGAGGTGGACCAATCACAGAGACACAGAGTCACAGAGGGGGAGTTGATTCCAAGAAGGCCATCTACTTCTCTGTGTCTCTGTGTCTCTGTGCCTCCGTGATACCTGTCCCGGTTTGCGGGCAAGTGCCCGCGCCGCCGGCAACCACCTCGAAGACCCGGAACTTGCCCACGCCCTTGAGCTCGAGGCTGCGCTCGGGGCCAAACGCCAGCGTTTGCCCCGGGAGAGCGGCTTCCCGCAACCGCTCGCCGATCAACTCGCGTACGACGGCGCTCACCATGATGCGGCCGCTCGAGGCTTCGTGTCCCTGGATCCTCTGGGCGATGTTCACATCCGCTCCCAGCGCGGTGAACTCTCCCCCGATATCGCCCACCACCAGGTCCTTGCCGAGGTGCAGGCCGATCGAGACCCTCAGCGACTCGTCGGAGCCGAATCCGTACTCGCCCAGGCGACGGCTCAGCAGCTCCGTCTCGGCCGCGCACCCCACGGCGATCCGCACCGCGTCCAGCGCCAGCTTCTCCTGCGGGTCGCTGCTCCACGGGCCCCGATGGAAGAACAGACAGTCTCCGATGAACTTGTCGACGATCCCGCCGTTGCGGAAGGTGACCTCCCGCATCCGCCTCTTCCAATCCTTGAGCAGTCCGGCGATCTGCTGCGGAAGATCGTGATAGCGCGTGCAGATGCGGCTGTAGCCCACGATGTCGGCGAAGCCCAGCGCTATCGACTGCTGGCGAGGCGCCATCTGGGCCTCGATTTCCGACCGATCGCCCTGCAGAAGCCGTTGCACGACCGAGGGCGACAGGAACCTCGACAGTTCCCGGCGCTTCTCGTGGTAGTTGATCATCGCCGAGTCGATGTCGTCGATCAGCTCGCCCAGCATCAGCCGCAGGCTGTACGAGAACGACGGGCCCAGGAAGACGATCACGCCGAACGCGCGTCGCTTGCCGTCCTCGTCGCGTTTGATCAGAGAGAGAGTCACGCCCTGGCCCGCCTGCGCCAGATGCTCCGCTATCACCTCCGGCATCGCCGAATGATCCTGCAAGAACGTCTGCACCTGCGCCGCCGGGATCGAGAGCATCCTCGGCCCCTCCGGCGTGAAGTGCTCCGTCACGATCTCCTGCTCCCCCTCGACGCCGCTGCGGTCGTACAGCAGGTGGATGCCGGTGCAGATCCGGTTCGCGAGCAGGATGTTCAAGGCCCGCTCGATTCCCCGCTCCAGGTAGTAGTCTTCCAGCGCCTGGTTCATCTTCCGGGCCAAGATGCGCCGGCGCACCCGCTGCACCTGCAGGTCGACCTCGGTGTCGATCCGGCCCGCGGCGGTCTCCAGGATGGGCGCCAGCAGCGGGTCGCCGGGCGACGCTGGCACAGCCCCGAGCACGCCCAACAACGTCCCGGCCTGCACCAGGCCCACGCATCTGGCCTCGCCGAGCGTCTCGGAGCGACCGAGGTAACTCGCCGCCCCGGCGGTCGCGGAGGCCAGCCCGCCCAGTCGTTCCATTCCAGCGATCGAGAGCCGCTCCGGCATCCGGAAGCGCTCGGTGGCGAGCACGGCGGCCGCGGCATCGCTCGCGCCCTGGCTGCCGCAGAACACCTGCCTCCGATACGGCAGCAGCGCGTCATCCCCGCCGTCCTCGTAGTCGGGCAGCATCACCGACAGGAACCACTGACTGCCGGGCACGACCTGCGCCAGCGCGGTGAACATCGAGGGCACGACCACGTCCAGCGAGCTGTTCCGCTCCCGGTCGAAGAGCCCGTCCAACCTCTCCAGCGTCTCCAACCTGCGTCGCAGGACTTCGGCCTCGTCGCTCATAGCTGCCTCCTCGCTAGCCCCCGCACTCCATGCCCGTCACCGGAGGACCGCGATCTTGACGATGGCCTTCAGCGCCGGACCCGAGCCCGTTTCGACGCGCACCCGCGCGAGGTAGACCCCGCTCGCAACCGGCCCGCCGTCCCGATCCAGC
>CAZSVK010000107.1:0-10149 GCA_964610245.1 uncultured bacterium | reverse complement strand
TCCCCGGCGGCCGCGGGCCCCTCTGCGCTGTAGACGAGCCTGCCGGCGGCGTCGTACACCCGGACCGAGGCCCCCGTTCCGGCCGCGCTCAGCCGGTAGTGGATCGCGGAATTGACGCGCGCCGGATTCGGCACCGCCACCGCCTGCTGCAACTCGGGTCTGCCCGGAGACATCGCGCTCAGAGACACCGTGCCCTTGTTCCCGGCGCGATCCCGGACGGCGATCCACAGCTCGTGACGACCCTTCGCCAGCCGGCCCGGGGGCGTCACGGTCAGCTCCGACCCGATCGCGTCGTACGAGCACTCCGCCCTCTCGCCGTCCACCGTCGCGCTTGCCTTCGCCACGTCGAGGCCGCTGCCCCCTTCGGTCACCTTGACGCGAACCGCCGACAACTCCGATTCCAGCTCGATGCCTCCGCCGGCCCCCGGCCGCTCCACGGTCACGACCGGCGCGGTGAGATCGGCCATCAGCTCCAGCCGGGAGACGCCGTCCAGCCTGCCCCGCAACACGCCCCCCTCCACGCTCCCCGGCTGGTAGACGTATCGTCCACCCTCCTCGCGGTACAGCCCGAGGCTCGCCACTGGATGGGCCGCCGCCCCCGGGAACTGGGCCAGGTCGACGATGAACTCCCCGCCCGCGTGCAGCCTCACGGCCTCGGGAACGAACGACGCCACCGTCGCAACCGGCACCAGGCCGCACATGCGCGCCGCCGCGGCGACGCTCTCGCCACCGGCCAGCGCCACCGGCAGCGACACCAGTGTCTCGTCGCCCGCGGCCGAGCCGGCCGGCAGCTCGAGTGAGCCAGCCTTGGCGGGCAGCGTCACGACCGTGCGATTCGCCGCGATGATCGCGGTGATCGAGAAGTTCACCAGCCGCGTCGAGGTATTGCCTCGCGTGTCCGACCCGGTGATTGCCAGTACCGCGTCGCCCGGGAAGCTCTGGTTGATGGTGTAGGTGCCGGCGAAGACAGCCTCGCCGCGCCGCAGCATCGGCACTTCGACCCGCGGACCGCCCGGCTGCGTCACGCTCAGCAGAGGCAGCGACTCGATCCTCTCCGGCACGCCGTTCTCCTGCGTCAGGGCCTTCAGATGGAAGACGATCTCCTTGCGCTGGATCGGATTGGCGAAAGCCCGCACCTGCCAGTAGGGGCCCACGTCGACCTCGAACGCCGCCGAGGTCACCTCCATCACGTTCCCCGCAAGGTCCCGCGCGCAGCAGACGTTCACCAGCGCCACACCGTTGTAGTCGGGCGCGCCGGCATCCGGCTGGAGGTCGACCAGCCCGCGCCATGACGCCGCGTCATAGGCAATTTGACGCACGGGCACTTCGGACAGCCGCGGATTGGCCGGCCGCAGGGTCACGGTCGGAGGCCTGGACGGGTCCATCGTCGTGTCGAATCGCACCCCGATCCGGATCTGACCGTCGAGGATCTCGCCCGCGTGAGCGTCTGGGACGACCGCGTCATAGGCAAAGATCTCGAGCACGCGGGGCCGCGAGACGTCGAGTGTGAAGGCCCTGGCGAGCGCCGGCTGCCCCGGCTGGCCCGAGGTGTCGAGGGCGGCGACGGTCCAGGTATAGCGTCCCTCCACCATCTGGTTGAGATTGATCACGAGGACCGGCTCGTCGCGCTCGGTCGTGCGCTCGGTCGGGTTGCCGAGAGGGTCGGTGATCGTGACGCGGTAGCCGCTCGCCCCGGGGACCTGCGTCCAGCGGAACTCGATGACCGGCCCGCCGGTCGACGATTCCTGCGGCGGGGCGCTCAGGACCGGCCGCTCGAGCGCCGCGTTCTGCACCGTGAAGTGCCGGAGCACGGCGGTCTTGTTGCCGGCGACATCGGTCGCCTCGACGATCAGGATGGCGTTCCCGTTGTAGGCCGGGAGCCGTCCCGCGAACAGGTAGTGGATGACTGTCTCGGCCTGGACGAGAGCCGCGTTCGGTGCCAGGGTCGCGGTGGTCGGGAGAATCAGCGGCGCCCCTGTGGTCACGAAGCCGGCGTCGGCCCGGTACAGCCCCACGCGCACCTCCCGGATCCCCTGGCCCGCATCCTCGGTGGTCTTGTTGTTGTCCGCCACGCTCCCCGAGATTGCCAGGTCGCGGCCTGTGAAGACCTCGCCGCTCGTCACGCCGTCGATGGTGAGCACCCGCGGAGCGACGGTGTCCAGGATGAAAGTCGCCCGCGAGGCCCGGCCGCTGTTGCCGGCCTGGTCGACGGGGAACGCCCAGATCTCCCACCGTCCGTCGTAGATGCCGCCGGTGGTCAGACCCAGCGGTCTGCCGCTGACCGAGTCGACCCGCAACTCGAGCAGCATGTTCGCGTGCTTGACGCCGGTGTAGCAGGGCGAGGTCACCGCGGGCACGATGTCTCGGAAGCGCACCACGCTCGTGAGCGCCGCGGTGTTGGTCGTGGAGGCGCCCACAGGCAGCGAGGCCAGGGTCGTCGGGTGCCGCTGCAGCAGGGTCAGGATCATCCGGGAACCGGTCGTCAGCGAGGTGTTGGGTCCGGAGCCCGGGTAGCCGTTCTTCGCCACTGCGTCGGCCAGTCCCGCGCGCACCGCCAGCAGCGGGCCGCTGACGAGCTGCCCTTCGGCCGGGAAGAACGAGGCCTGGGTCGAGTTGCCGTATCGACCCTGCTCGATCAGCATGCCGTCCTCGACGACCGGAGGCTGCGTGTCATGGACGAAGCTGCGCAGGATGGCCGGCGTCTCGTTGCCGGCCGTGTCGCGAGGGAAGACCCGGAACAGGTACTGGCCATCGTCGGCGCCATCCTTCGCGAGAGCCTGGTCCAGCACGAGCGAGAAGGTGTCGGGAGCCGTCGTCCGCATCGTTCCGTGATACGACCGGTTCGCTGGGCAGGCCTGATCGAGCGTGCTCCTGGACCTCGCCAGGTCCAGCTCCCGCGTCACGATGGGCGACATCACGGCAGACAGCACCGTGCGGCCCGAACCGTCGGCCGGGGCGGTCGAACCGTTCAGAATGGCTCCGTCCGGAGGCACTGTGCGCGTCAGGAATACGGGCGGAATAGGCTCGCTGTCGAGCCGGTAGATGAGGTTCTCGGTGTTGCTGTTGCCGGCCAGGTCGCGCATCGTGACGCGCACCTGGTAGGTTCCCTGCTCGACCATCTGCCCCGACTCGAACTCGAAGGTGACGGACTGCGGCGAGAAGACGTTCTGGAACCCGCGCAACTCCCGCAGCGGATGCGTCTCCAGCGGGCCGAAGACGTGTACCTCCGTGCCCTGGATGTCGACCCCGGAGGCCGGCTCGAGACTGCCCGGGTTCTCGAGGATCGAGACGAACAGCGGCACGGGCGCCGAGGAGATGAGGCTGCCCGGCGCCGGGCGGGTGTTGGCCGGGTCGATGACGGGCGGCCGGGTGTCCACGTTGAAGATGCCGGGGAACCGCAGCTCGCGGATGGTGTTGTTGGCGCGGTCGCGGCCGCCGGTGACAACCACCTCGGCCGGCCCGTCGAACTCCTGCCCGGCGAGGGTGACGTAGCTGTACTCGAAGATGCGGTCGGGCAGGATGGTCGCGGCGAGGGCGGCCGGCAGCGCGAACGAGCCACGCTGCGTCACGAGCACCTCGGGCCCTTCCGCCATCGGCTCGGAGTACTCGATACGGAGCGTCACGAACTGGCTATCGCGGGAGAACTCCTTGCGGATGCTCGAGATGGCCCGGCCGTTGACGCTCGTGGCCAGGATGGCCGGCGGGACCGTGTCGCGCTGGATCTTCACCTCGCGCTGCGAGTCGGGCACCGAGGTGCGGCCGGACCTGGCGACGACGGTGGTGGCGACGGGGTAGATGCCGTCCGGCACCTTCGAGACGTCGACCACCGCTCGGAACTCGCCACCGACCACGATCGGAGTCGAGTCGACGGCGATGCGGCTGGCCGGGTAGAAGAGGATGCCCGGAAAGGCGCTCAGGTGAACGGTCGAGAGCTGCTCGGCCGCGCCGTTCAAGATGACCCGCGGGGCGTTCGTGACGCGCAACTGGTCGAGTTCGGTGCCGAACTGCGCGGCCTGCGGCTCGGAGGCGTCGAATACGACCTCGCCGGCGAGTTGCCGCGGCGAGTGGCCGGCGGTCGATTCCACCTCGGCCTCCACCGAGTAGACGACGTCGTGGTTCGGATTGCCGACGTCGGCGGTCAGGTGGAAGTCCTTCTCGAACGCCTCTCCCCCGGCCAGATTGGTGATGCGCTCCTCCAGCTGGAAGCTTCCCGTGGTCTGCCGGATGTAGAACCTCACGGTGAAGGGGCCCGAGAGGTCGCCGACCGAGCCGCGGACGTGAATGGGCGTGCCGGGTTTCACCGCGCTGCCGCTGGCCGGGCTCAACTCGAGGAACTCGAACCGCGGGTCGGCCGCCTGGCGCGTGATCACCCGAGTGAAGGCGACGGAGCGGTTGCCCGCCAGGTCGATCGCCGTGACGGTGAAGGTCGACGGCGTCGGACCGGGCGGAACCAGAGGCACTCCGACCCCGAGAACGACGAAGTTACCGGCGAGGTCCGACTCCGTCGAGTAGGTCTTGCCGCCACCGTTGTCGATCAGGATCTTCGAGAACGGCTCGGTCTCGCCGATCACGTTCACCACGGCGTTCTGCGTGGTGGGACCGGGGAAGATCGACACATTCGAGAGCACCGGGAGCTGGCTGTCGGCGACCACCGTGACGATGTTCGAGGAGACCTGATGGCCCGCCGCGAGCGGGTCGTTGGCGGTCGCCCTCAGATAGAAGTCGTTGGCCGTATTCGGGGCCAGAGCGACCGTCACATGGGCCGGACCGGCCCGGTCGGTGGTGAAGCTGGTCGCGGCCGCCGCGTTGCGAATGACGTCGATCTGGTAACTCGAGGCGGTGCCGTTGATGGTGTAGTCGAGAGTGACCGTGGCGCCGCTCGTCACCCGGGTGGCCGGCTGCGCGCCGTCGAGCGTGATCGCCAGCACGGCGGTCTGCAGGTCGCGCACGATTCGCGGCGAGAGCGGTGAGGTGCGGTTGGCCAGCCCGACGTTCAGGTCCTGGACGGTGACGGTGAAGCGGTTGTCGCCCTCCTCCAGCGGCACCGCCAGCTCGTGGGTCGTGGGGGTGCCGGCCGGCGCGGAGTGGGTGAACAACAGCGTGGTGACGATCTGGTTCGGCCGGCGCTCGCTCGCCGCCGTGGCGCGGTACCTGCCGGGCGCGGCATCGAGCACGAAACCCAGGACGGCCTGGGAGGCCGAGAGCGCCGCCGCCGGCTGCGGCGGCTGAGGCCCCTCGGGAGGCCGGAAGGCAGGAGAGAGGAACCCGACGGAGTTGATCGCCCCGAAAGATGAAGCCACTCCCACGAAGGCCATCAGCGCCAAGCAGAGCAGCGGCGGCCGGGCCCGGAGGCCCGTCCAGGAAACCTTTCCGTCGATCCCGCTCATCTCAGCACTACCAGCTTGCCCGTCCGCCGATCCTTGCGCCCGCCGCCGTGCGCCTCGACCCTGAAGAAGTAGACTCCGTTGGCGGCGTCGTCCAGAACCCACTCCACCTGCTGCAGGCCCGCCGAGGTCGGGCCCTCGAAGCGCCCGAGCTGGCGTCCGCCGGCATCATAGACCTTGACGGTGACGGATTCAGCGCTTCCGAGCAGCCGATATCGCAGGCACGCCGGAGAGGTTCGAGCCGGATTCGGCACCGCCAGCACCTCGCCGAGGCCCTGGTAGCCGGCCAGAGCGAAGCGGGCCTCGGGTCCGGTGGCCGCGTTCCCGGCCCGGTCCTTGGCCAGAAGCCTGGCGGTGTGCATCCCGGCCTCGACCTCGGGAGGGACCACGAGGACGGCCTCGCCGGAGGCCTCGTCGTACTCGGCCCGGTGCGAGACGCCGTCCAGTTCGAACGAGACACCGTCCGCATCCAGCCCGCTGCCGGCGTCGAAGACCTTCGCTCGCAGCGAAGGGCCGTTCAGCCCACGGCTCTCGAGCCTCGGCAGGTCGGCGGCGGGCGGCTGCGGATCCTCCATCAGAGCGAAGTGGCCGAGGAGGTCGACCTCGGCCGAGAGCCGGCCGTCGGCCAGCGCGGCCGGAACCGGGACCCAGCGCCCTCCGGACTTCCGGTAGAGGCCGACGCGCCCCGAGCCGGCGGTTGAGCCGTCCGGCAGCGCGGCCCGGAGAATCGCCGGTTTCCGCAGGCCCGCCCGTTCCGGCAGGAAGGCGCCCAGGTCGCGGACCGGCACCAGCCCGCCGGGAAGGCCGGCTTTTGACGGGGCGCCGCTGCCGGGAGCGTTGTCCGCATCCACCCAGTAGACGGGGCGATCGCGGTCGACGCCGCCGGCAGGGAACTCCAGCACGGCGTCCTTCCTGATGGCGTGGAACCTGACGGCCGTGCGGGCCAGGATCGAGGCGACGTTCAGGCTGAAGCTGCGAGTCGTGGTCGTACCGTGCAGGTCGGTGCCGGTCACGCGGAAGTCGAGCACCGCGAGCAGCCCGGATTCGATCTTGTAGCTCCCGGCGAAGGCCGAGTTGGGCACCGCCGTTCCGAGCACGACCGTCACCGGGACCGTCGTCAGCCGCTGGGTGCCCTGCTGACTGACCCGCACCGAGGGCGTGGTGGCCAGAGACTCGGCCGCGCCGTCGCCCAGGCTCGAGAGCACCGACAGGATCTGCATCGTGCTGCTCGCCTCTACCGGCATCACGGCGCCGGTGGCGAGACGGCCGCTCGGGTACGAGCGAACGACGACGATCAACTCGCTGGCCTCCACGGGGTTCGGGAAGACACGGGCGTCGAAGGCTGGCCCCAGGTTCACTTCGAACGGCGCCGTCGCCGTGGGCATCGGGTTCCCGGCGCGGTCCTGGCCGCCGCGGATCGTCACGAAGGCCGCGCCGTTCGGATCGAGCGCCACGCCCGCCGGAGGCAGATCGAACCGGCCTCGCCACAGCGCGCCGGTCGTGCTGGTCGTGTACCCGAGCGACCGGATGGAGACCGGCGCAATGCCGCGGTCGGCAAGCTGGTAAGTCACCTGGGGCGGGTACCGGACGTCCACGCCCGCAGAATCGGCAATGTCCACGGTCAGCTCGGCCGTACCGGCGCTGAGGACGGTGGCGGTCGAGGCGAGCCGCCCGTTGAAGCGGACGGCGGAGACCACGGGCGCCACCAGGTCCACGGTGAACCGCGACGGGGCCGACCAGGGCCCGGTGTTGACGCGCGTCACGTCGACCGAGCGCACCCGCCACTCAAAGACGTTGTCCCGCGTGGTCTCCAGCGTGGCGCCGACCGAGGCGAGCGCGCCCACGAGGTCGACCGGGCCCAGACTGAGCTGCGGATGGTCGACCGACCGGAACGGCAGAGTATTCGCCGCCGGAGAAACGCGCCGCAGCTCCCAGTCGTACCGGCGGGCCTGACGCACCGTCTTCCAGGCGAAGTTCATCGTCTGGACGCGAGTGACCAGCCCATTGCTCGGCGACTCGAGCACGGGGGCGGGCAGCGGCGAGTTGCGGATCGTGAGGCCCCGGGTGATGACCGTGCGGTTGCCGGCGCGGTCGACCGCCTCGACGTAGAGCGTGGCGGCGCCGGGCGAGGTCGGGATGGTCGCGGAAAAGCTCCAGGTCGCGGGATTGGTCCCGGGAATGGTCGGCTGCACCGCGGGGGTGGCGACCACCGACTGCGCGTCACGGTAATCGAAGTAAGGCGTCGCCGTGGTGGGCCGGCCCGCGGCGTCGCTGCCCTCCAACCGCACCCGCACGCTCCGGGCCACGAAGGTGCCGGCCAGCGCGCCGCGGTCGAAACCGGCGGGGCCGCGGTCGAGCACCGTGCCGGTGATGGTGAAGCTGGTATCGGCCAGGAACGAGTTCTCGGGGAAGTCGTTGATCGCCACGAGCGGCGCCTGGGTGTCGTAGGTGAACGTGCTGGTGACCGCGGTGGCATTGCCGGCCCGATCCCGCACGTTGACCTCGATCGCATAGAGGCCGTCCTCGCTGCCGTCGGCGGTGAGGGAGCGCGTCATCCCCACGGAGTCGACCAGGTCGAGCGTCACGGCCTCGATCGGCAGGTTCCCGACGAGCGAGCCCGGCTCCGTGCGCATCCGCCTCTGCGAGACGACGAACGTGTTCGCCGCGGTGACGTTCGGGTAGCTGGCGCGCAGCAGCTTCAGCCGGAGGTCGGCCCGGTCGAGGTCGAGCCCCGAGGGCGAGAGCGGATACGGGTTCGCAACCAGGGGAATCCCGTCGGCGACCCGGGCCCGCACCTCGCGCAGAGGCCACTTCACAGCCGAGAACTCCGCCGGGAAGACGTCGAGCACGAGCGGGCGCACCGTGTCGTAGGTAAACGTCGAAGTGACCGTCGGGCTGCGGTTCCCGGCCTGGTCGACCGCGTCGGTCTCGATGAAGTACAGGCCATCGTCCGAACCGTCGGTCGCCAGAGGCGGCCGCACCGGAACCGCCAGCGTCCGCGTGCCGGTGGCGACGGGAGTCGCGCCGATCGCGACGCGGTTCGGGTCCCGGAAGCGCACCGTGCTGACCGGCATCCCGGCGATCGAGGGCGGCGGCAACGAGACGCGGATGTTGTCGATCGTGCTGAACACGGCCGCGTCGTTGCCGAACCGCGGCAGCGTGCTCACGATGCTGCCATCGGCCGGGTTCGTGTGGACGAGCGGCGTGGCGATGGCCTGCCGGTCGAGGATGAAGTTGCTGGTGAACACGGCGCCGTTTGCGACGCGGTCCTCGGCCTCGACGCGGATCTCATAGGTGCCGTCCGTGGTCAGGGGCGTCACCGGCTGAGCGGCCACGTCATACGGGGCGGTCGGCGTGACCGGCACGACCGCGATCTCGACGGTCGGCACGCGCTCCAGGGGGCCGAAGAGACGGACCCGGCTCAACGTGCGATTCAGGCCCGAGGCGGTGTTGCTGCCGTTGCTGGCCACCGGGTCGAGCAGGTCCGCGGCCAACGTCGTCACCGTCTGGGTCTGGGCGCCAGTGTGCGGAAAGAACGCCTGCACGCCGGTCACGGCGAGCTGCGGCGCGACCGAGTCGACGATGAACGCCTGCGCGATCGGCGTGGGATTCGGAATCCGTCCGAAGACGTCCATGCCCGAGGTGAAGTCGAGGTCGGCTCGGCCGTCGAACTGGTCGACGGTGGTGAGTACGTCGTACTGGTAGACCAGCACCTGGGTCGGCGTGGCGGTCGAGGGGGCCGAGGAGAGGAGCACCGCGCGCCGCGGCTGGGCCCCGATCTGCTTGACGGTCATCGACGGCGCGCCGGTCAGCAGCGTGTTGTACGTGACGCGAAAGGTCAGCACCTCGAGCCCGACGAACACCGGGGTGGTCGGAGGAATCGGGTAAACCGAGACGTTGCGCCCGTTCGGGAACGGGTCGATCGTGACATCCGTGATGTCGCCCGGGACGTCCTGCTTGAAGATCTCGAACGTCTCGACCGACTCGGCCGGGTCGGTGTTGTCGAAGGTGTCGATCGCCTGCACGAAGATGGTCGTCGGCTGCGTCACGCCGGTCGCGACGGTCGAGATGTTCAGGCTGAGCAACGACCACTTGCCGTCGGGGCCGGCCACCGTCGTCTGGGCGTTGGCTGGAATCGAGTTGTACTGCGAGTCCCGGCGCGGGATGCGGTTGGGCTGCGTGCGCGGAATCGGCAGCACGAAGGTGCCGGTCGAGGGGGGCGTGAGAACGGCGACGAGCGAGCCCGGCTCGGCGCGGCCTTCGAGCCGCATCGTGTTCTGGCCGGTGAAGAAGGGCTGCTGCGCGGGAAAGTCGATGAGAGGCCTGCGCGCCGGCGTGACGTCGCGGAACACGAGGATCGACGTGGTCACGCCGCTCTGACCCGAGGTGTTGAACCCGGTCAGCGTCAGTAGCGTCGGGATGCCCTCTTCGACCTTGCTCACGTCGATGCCGGTGCCGTTGTTCGGATCGAACACGTAAGAGACGACGGTCGTGGGGCCGAATGCGCTCACCGACACCGTGGGAACGCCGGCACCGCTCGCCTCCACCCTGGCCACGGGGGTGTTGATGTCGGTGGCGGTGCCGCTGACCCGCAACAGGTCGGGCGTGCCGGGGTCGGTGAAGGCCGGCACCGGCGTCGGGACGCCCTGCCCGTTGTCGGCGATCTCCGGGCTCTTCAACGAGATGAAGAAGAGGTTGTCGTTCGCGCCGAACTGGTTCGGCGGGAACCCCGAGATCGGGTCGTAGTTGTCGTCGGGACCGGACT
>CAZSVK010000106.1:0-14852 GCA_964610245.1 uncultured bacterium | reverse complement strand
GACCGGAGCCAGGGCCGCCGCCATCCTCGCGCACGTGCTGCTGGTGGCCGTGCTCGGCCTGTCGGCGGGGCGGGGCTTCCTCGAACGGCTCGAGTTGTGGACCTACGATCTTCGGCTGGAGCTGGCGGCGAACCCGCGGCTCGAGCGGCTGACGCGCCCGAGCCCCCCGTGCGCCGAGGTCGTGGTGGTCACGGTGGACGACCGCACGGAGGGCGCGGTGCCGGAGCGCCTGCCGATGAGCCGGCGGCGATTCGCCGCGCTGATCCGGGCGGCCCACCGGGGCGGCGCCTCGGTCATCGCGCTCGACTTCTTCATGCCGGGCCGCTCGTACTACGACCCGGAACAGGACGACGACCTGGCGCGGGCGATGGGCGAGGCCGGCTGCGTGGTGCTGGGGAGGAAGGTCACCGACGAACTGGGCGGGGGTTACCGCGTGACCGACTCCTCGCACCCAATGTTCGTCGAGAAGGCCGCCGACCAGGGGTTCCTGCTGGCGCAGTCCGATCTCGACGGAGTCAATCGCAGCCTGAACGTGGTGAAGGCCGAACCCGATTCTCTGATGGCCTCGCTCTCACTGGTCGCGGTGATGCGTCACCTGGGGCTGGCCAGCCGGCAGGTGAAGCCCGAGCCAGACCCACTGCATCCGGCCCGGATGGTGCTGGCGCCGGCGGGCACCGCGCCCCTGACGGTGCCTCTCTGGAAGGAACAGAGGCTGCTTCTGGACTTCGCGGCGGGCTGTGGCCGCGCGCCGTTCCGGACGGTCAGTTTCATCGACTTCTCACGGGAACTGGAGCGAGAGCCCGGGCTGGTGCGCGGTCGCATCGTACTGGTGGGGGCGACCAACCTCAGCTCGCACGACCGGTTCGTGGTGCCGCTGTCATGGCTGCCGGCGGGGGCCGGCCTGCCCGGGGTCTACCTGCACGCGATGGCAATGCGGGAGATGTTGCGGGGCTCCGGCGTGCGACGGGCCGCGCCGTGGACGCGGTGGGTGGTACTGGCGGCGCTGGCGCTCGTGGCGGCCGTCCTGTTCCGGCGGCCGGGTCCGGGACAGGCCGCGGCGGCGCTGGGCCTGGGCTGGCTGGCGATGGCGCTGACGGCAGGGGGAGTGTTCGTCGGCTGGCGGATGTGGGTCGACGTGGCGCCCGCGGCCGCGCTGTGGGGGGCGGCGTTCGTGGTGGAGCTGGCGCTGCGCTACCGGGCGGAGGCCCGCGTGCGGCGGCGGTTCGAGATCCTGCTGTCGACCTACCACGTGGCGGCCGCCCGGGAAGAGACCGGCAACATCGACTCGGAAGAGTCGTCGCATCCGTCGGAGTCTTCGGCTCCTGATGGCGGGCCGGTGGCGTGGCAGACGGCCGACCTGCTGGAGATCCGCGACTACCTGGCGCCGCCCGCTTGCGAGCTGCACTCGGTGCTGGGCCGGGGCGGGATGTCGATCGTCTTCGGGGGACGCCAGCGCGAGCTGGATCGCCAGGTGGCGGTGAAGTTCCTGGCGCCGCAGCTCTTCGCCGATGCGACCGCGCGCCGGCGGTTTCTGCAGGAGGCCCGTCTCACGGCGAGGGTCGTGCATCCTCACGTGGTGGGCATCTTCGATTTCGGCGAACGCAACGGCGTGCCCTACATCGTCCTGGAGTACCTGCCGGGCGACAGCGTGAAGCGGCGCATCCGCAACGCCGGAGCGCTGGGCACCCGGGAGGCGCTCGAACTGGCGCGCCAGGCGCTACTCGGTCTCGCGGCGGCGCACGAGCTCGGCATCGTGCACCGGGACGTGAAGAGCGAGAACCTGCTGCTGACGGGCGACGGCCAGGTCAAGGTGACCGACTTCGGCATCGCGAAGGCGGTGGCCGGAACCGGGTTGGTGCACACGATGCCCGAGATCCTGCTCGGCACGCCGGCCACGATGTCGCCCGAGCAGGCGCGGGGCGAGCCGGTCACGGCCCGCTCCGATCTGTACTCGATGGGAGTCGTGCTGTTCGAGATGCTGACGGGTCAGCTCCCGTTCCTGGGCGACACGCCGACGGCCATCCTGGTCAAGCAGATCCGGGAGCCCGCGCCGCGCCTGGCGCAGCTGCGGCCAGGCAGCCCGTCCGAGCTGGAGGAGCTGCTGGAGCACGCCCTGGCGAAGGAGCCTGCCCAGCGGTTCGAGAGCGCGGCCGCCTTCGGGGAGGCGGTGGACGCCTTACTGCAGACATTACCTTCCGACCCGCAGTCGACGACCCGGCGCACCGTCGTGCCGGCCGGCGCCGACTCGGTCTCGGCCACGAGCGTGGCGCAGACCGGTGGGGGCGGGACGCCCGCCGCCGGTCAGACGGTGCGCTGGAAGAAGGAGAAGCTGTAGACCAGACTCTCGCCTCCCCGGTCACCCCGCTCGTTCGAATCCCGCGGCCTCGGCCGGCGCGTGTTCGTAGACGAACCGCGTGATGCGGTCGCGATCGACGGCGGCCAGCGCCTCGAAGGCCACGTGGTGCAGATGGCGGTAGCGCTCCTCGACCGGGTCCAGCTCGGAACTGTCGACGAGCAACGCCCTGAGGTGGACCGATCCGTCGGGGAGCGTGACGGTGAGATCGAAACGGGCACCCGGCTCGAGCGGCTGGGAACTGAGCAGCGCCGCCCCTCCGGCGGAGAGGTCGGCCAGTTCGGCGAGAGCGGTGCCGGTCTTGCCCGAACGAACGGCCTGGAGCAGGGTGGAGGCGCGCAGGTGGCGGCGACGTTCCAGGCCGCCGGCGGGGGCGCGGCGGCGGATGCCGAGCACCTGGAACAGGCGTACCGGCTCGGCCCGTCCCTTGACCTGGATCGGCTCCCAGGCGACCGCCTCGATCAGGTCGCGCACGAAGTAGTGAGTGGATTCGCTGATGAGCACCTGGCCGCCGCTGGCGCGGGATTGGATGCGCGAAGCGAGGTTGACGGAGTCGCCGATCGAGGTGTATTCCTGGCGCTGGGACGAACCGACGTTGCCGACGACGGCGGCCCCGGTGTTGATGCCGATGCCGACGCGCAGCTCCGGCCCGCCGGCGGCGAGCACGGTGGCACGCAGAACGGCCGCCTGCTGCTGCATCTTCACGGCGCAGCGCACGGCGCGCTCCGGATCGTCGTCGCGCGAGAAAGGGGCGCCGAAGACCGCCATCAACCCGTCTCCGATGAACTTGTCCAGCGTGCCCTCGAACTCGAACAGCACCTCGATCATCCGGGAGAAGTAGTCGTTGAGGAGCCGCAGGACGTCCTCGGGGGGCATCGTCTCCGACAGCGTGGTGAAGCCTCGCACGTCCGAGAAGAGCACCGACAGGTTCTTCAGCTCGGCGGCCACCTGGGAGCGCGAGGGATCTTCCAGGATCTTGGCGGCCACCTGGGGGCTGACGTAGCGGCTGAAGGTCTGGCGGATGGCGTCCCGCTCGCGCAGGCCCGCGACCATGTCGTTGCAGGCGCTGGCGATGCGCACGAACTCCTCGGGGGAGTAGATCTCGAAACGAACGCCGAAGTTACCTCGCGCGACCTCCCCGGTCCCGGCGATCAGGCACTGGATGGGGCCTGCAATGCTGGCGGAGGCCCAGAGCGCCGCCAGCACGGCCAGCAGCGCGCCGAGAGCCAGCGCGGCGCCCACGCTGAAGCAGAAGCCACGACGCAGCTGGTCGAGCGAGCCGGTCCGGGCGTCGATGCCGAGCATCGCCACGGGACGGCCCGAACCGTCGTGGATGGGCGCGTAGGCCGAGAGCGTGACGCCGAACTCGTCCCGGGTGAAGCCCGGTTCGGCGACCGGCCCGTCGAAACCGCTCGCCATCAGCGGGGCCCGGGACAGGTCGTAGGACGCGCCAGGGGCCTGGGCCTGCGCCGATTCGTCGGCATCCACCACGAAGGCCAGCCGCCCGGGGTCCTCGGTCCTCCGCATGATGTAGATGTCGCTGATGCCCTCCGTCTGGTTCCGCTTCATCACGCCGCGCAGGTAGGCCCGGGTGCGCTCGAACGCGGGCGAACCGGTGTCGGCCGCCGTCCGGATGCCCTCCAGCGAGGCCGCGTCGATCGCCAGGGCAGCCGCCACGGCGACCGAGCGCAACTTGTTGCCCAGTTCCCGGCGCAGATGCTGCTGGGACAGGCGGATGAGCAGGACCATCGACAGCACGTTGGTCGCCACCACGATGGCGATCACCGTCAGCGCGATCCGGGTGCGAAACGACATCAGGTGCAAGTGTAGCAGGCCCGGGATCCGCGGGGGCTCTGGGGAGACCTCGGCCCCCGCCGACTTCTCTGCTGCAAGCCCGGGCGGGTTGTGCCATGCTGGCGGCGGCGGAGGGAACACGTGGCGGAGGCTGGCGGGCAAGAGGGCGCAGGGGAACCCGGGACGGGCAAGGGCGACGACCGTCTCGAGAGCTGCGCTTGCCTGTCGAGGGGGCCGCTGCTGGTCCTGGCCGGCGGCCTGATGTTCCTGCTGGTCAACAACGCGCTGTGGACCCTCGAGAGCCCGTTGCCGTCGCCGATGCACAACCTGCACGAGCAACTCGAACTGCTGACGCAGGCGATGCGGCAGCTCTCGAGGGACGGTCCGGCCGGGGCGTGGGAGCTATGGACCCGCGGCTACCATCCACCCCTGCTCCACATCTTCGGCTGGGGCTTGAAGTGGCTCATGGACTCGCACTGGTACTTCGTCTACGTGCCGGGCGCGCTCGCGATCCTGGGAATCGGGCTGGGCACCTACCTGGCGGGCACGACGCTCTTCGGCCGCCGCACGGGCGCCCTCGCCGGGCTGCTGGCGGCGTCGACCCCGATCGTGGTCGGGATGTCGCGCACCTTCGACCCGCCGCTGGGCAGCGCAGCCCTCGTGGCGCTGGCGATCGGCGTGGCGCTCCGCTCGGGGGGCTTCACGCGGACGTTACCGACACTGGCGGCCTTCGCCCTGGCCACCGTCGCGGCGATGACCAACCGGGTGGTCCCGGTACTCCACCTGGCCCTTCCCTTCCTGCTGATCGAGCACAGCGGCCGCCGGCTCGGACGGCATCGGCCGGCCTTCGTGGCCGGCGTGGCCCTGTTCTGCCTGCTGGCGGGCCCGTTTCACCTGAACTGGCTGGTGCAGTGGCTGGGCAGCGATGCGGGCCGGATGCGGCTCTTCGGAGAGGCCGACGCCGGTCAGCTCCGGGGCATCACGGCCTGGCTCTACTACCTGCTGGCTCTGCCCGGCAACCAGTTTCACCTGCCGCTGAGCATGGCGCTGCTCCTGGCGCTGCCGTCGTTGTCCTACGCAACCTCTTTCCAGCGGCGCCTGCTGGGGGCCTGGTGGCTGGCGCCAGCCCTCTTCTTCACGCTCGTCCCGAGGAAAGACCCGGCCTACGACCTGCCGGGCCTGCCGGCTCTCGCCATCGTCGTGGCCTGGGCCCTGGCGCACCTCGTGGACCGCATGAGGGTGCCGGAGAACGCGCCGGACGGACGGTTCGCCTCCCTGCGCGGCCGGCTCCTGCGGCTGAGGTTCGCGGCCGTGTGCCTGCTCCCCGCCGGTCTCCTGGCGGCGATGCTCTCCGACACGATGCTCGGTTCCTGGACGTCCTACGGCACTCTGCTGGCCACGGAGCAATCGAGCGGCGCGTTCCCGGCAACCCAGTGGATGCGGGAGCCGATCGGCGGGCGCGAAGAGATGTCGTTCGTTCTCAAGGTCCTGGAACAGATGGATCGGGACTGCCCGACGCCGGACGAGATCCGCGCCGTCGAGACCGCCGACTTCTGGTTCGGCAGGCCGGAGACGTCGTTGAACTCGCCACGGGGCACCCAGTTCTGGCAGGCCTACACCTACCGGGCGACGCTGCCCTACGTGGCGGAGCTCCACGTTCCGCGAGTGCGGATCGCCTCGACGCTCTGGCCCTGGCTCAGCCAGTGGAACTACGTGTTCGAGGACTTTGACAAGGTCCAGTACCTCTTCTTCACGACCCGGGGTGACACCGACTGGCCCGACCACCGCACCCTGGGCCGCATCCGGGACCGGTTCTTGCCGATCCTCCCGGACGATGCCCGGCAGAGGTCGGAGCAGCTCGCCGACAACCTCGTCCGCTCGCGCCCCAACTTCTCGCGCTTCGCCCAGCTCTACGTGCCCCGCTACAAGTACCATCTATTCGTGTACAAACGGATCGGTCGGGGAGTCCCGCCGATGCAGCTGCCTCCGCCCCCGTGAAGGCGTGCGTTTCCCCTGGCGCCGGACGCACATTCATGCGAAGCTCTCCGGCAACCGGACCTCAGGAGGAATCACGGAATGGCCGACACGCAGAAGCAGCTCAGGGTGCTGGTCGCTGACGACAGCCTGCTCTACCGGACGCAGGTCTCGGACCTGGTCAGCGGCGCGGGGCACCAGGTCCTCGAGGCCGAGGACGGCGCCCAGGCGGTCGAGATCGCCAAGAAGGAGCTTCCCGATTTGATCATCCTGGACGTGATGATGCCGAAGATGGACGGCTACACGGCCCTGATGACGCTCAAGGGGCTCGACACGACCCGCAACATCCCGGTCATCATGCTCACCACCAAGAACGAGCAGACCTTCAAGGACATCGGCGCAGGCCTCGGCGCGGCGGTCTACATGGACAAGCCGCCCGACGAGATGCAGCTGCTGGGTCACATCGATCGCCTCACGACGCGGGCCTGACGCCCGGGAGCAACCGATGACCGGCTTCCCCCCACGCCCCGAGCTGGCGCCTCTGCTGACTCGCAGGGGTTTCCTCTCCCAGGAACAGATCGACGAGGCGCGCCAGCGCACCGGCGCCCCCTCCGACGGCCCCAAGCTGGCCGAGGCGCTGATCACGCTCGGCCTGATCACCGAGGACCAGATCCACTTCGCGGTGAGCGACGAGACGGGGCTCCCCTACCTGCACCTCACCGCCGACATGGCCGACGTCGAGCTGGTCCGGCGCTTCCCGCCGGGCGGCCTGGTCGGTCACGCGGTGGTGCCGCTCCTCGAAGATCCCGAAGAGCTGAGCGTGGCGATGGTCGATCCCTGGGACGAGGCCTCGCGCGAGATGCTGGGGCGGGTCTGCGAGAAGCCGCTGAACATCTCGCTCGCGGCCAAGGGCAACGTCGCCGAGGTGCTGCGGTCGCTGCTCGGGCGCCAGTCGGCCGAGATCGAAGCCGCTTCCGTCGCCGCCGAGGACGCGACCGGGATCGCGCTCGTCTATCAGCAGCTCCTGGGCGCCGCCAGCGAGAACGCGAGCCAGATTCATTTCGACGCAACCGCCGAAGGGCTGCGCGTGCTGTTCAGGGTGGGCCGCAAGCTGGTGCATCGCGTCGTGCTGCCGCAGTCGATGGCCCTGGCGGTGTTCACTCGCCTGCGAGTACTCGCCGGGATCGACGCCTTCGAGCATGGCGTCTATTTCACGCGAGGCATCCGAACCCAGCTCGGCGGGCGAGACTTCGAACTCGACATCTCCTACGTGCCGACGCTCGAGGGCGGCTGCAACGTGGTAGCGCTCTCGACGGCGAAGCCGCCGGAGGCCCCCCGCACACTCGACGATTGGCTGGGGAGCGAGCGAGTCGCCCGGCAGTTGCTGACCGATCTGGCACGGCCGAGCCGGCTGGTAGGGCTGGGCCTGCCGCCTGGCACGCCCGCCGGATTGCGAGAGACCTTGCTGACGGCGGCGGCCCAGTCGGGCCTGAAGGTGGCACGATTCGCCGCGAGCAATCGGGCCGACCCCATGCCGGGCGTTCTCACGGTCGGGGTCGAGCAGGGCGGCATCAACCTGGTGCGCGCCTCGGAGGCACTGGCGCTGGCGCCGGACGTGATCTTCGTCCCGCAGATTCCCGGCCGGCCGGCCGAGCTTCGGGCCGCCATCGAGATGGCTCAGGCGGGGCCCTGCGTGGTCTTCGAACTGGCCTGCCCGCGGGCGGCGGACGTCTTCGCCGAGCTGAACAGCGCCAGCGGCGAGCTACAGCCGCTGCTGGCCGGAGTGATGCGGGCGACCCTGGCGGTGCGGCCGGTGCGCGAGCTGTGCGAGGCCTGCAGGGCACCGGCGGCCGCCGAGGCCGCGCGGCTGGCGGCGCTGGAGAGCCGGCACCGGACGGCGCTCGCGGGGGCGCAGGTCTGGGACGCTCCCGGATGCGACACGTGCAAGGGCACGGGCCGCCAGGGGTCGGTGTTGCTGGCCGAGCATCTGGGCGTCACCGCGAGGGCCCGGGAGTGCATCCGCGAGGGTGACCTGGGCGCCGCGCTGGCCGCGGGTGTCTGGACGTGCGACGACCTCGCCTGGCTGGAGGCGGGTCGCATCGGCCTCGAGGAGCTGGAATAGATGCTCAAGCTGGTCGAACTGCTCACCCACACGAAGAAGTCAGGCTCATCGGATCTGCACATCTCGGCGATGAGCCCGGTGCTCAACCGGCTCCACGGCCACCTGGCCCCGATCGACGCGGTCGGGCCGGCGCCGCTCGGCAAGGAAGACGCGCAGAACCTGATTCTGCAGTCTGTCAACGAGGAGCAGCGCAAGACCCTCATCGCGAAGCGCGAGCTGGACTTCGCCATCGAGCTGCCGGGGGTGGCGCGTTTCCGCGGGAACATCTTCTTCCAGCGCAACGGCCTGGCCGCCGTGTTCCGCGTGATACCGACCGAGATCAAGACCTTCGAAGAGCTGAACCTGCCGGAGTCGGTCCGCAAGCTCGCGCAGCTCGAGAAGGGGCTGGTCGTGGTCACGGGCCCCACGGGCAGCGGCAAGTCGACGACGCTGGCGGCGATGATCGACGACATCAACCGCCGCGACGCCAAGCACATCATCACCATCGAGGATCCGATCGAGTTCGTGCACCCCAGCAAGAGGAGCCTGGTGAACCAGCGCGAGGTGGGCGCCAACACGCTCTCGTTCGCCAACGCGCTCAAGTCGGCCCTGCGCGAAGACCCGGACTGCATCCTGGTGGGCGAGATGCGCGACATGGAGACCATCTCGCTCGCGCTGACCGCCGCCGAGACCGGCCACCTGGTGTTCGGCACGCTGCACACCAACAGCGCGCCCAAGACGGTGACCCGCATCATCGACGTCTTCCCGGCCACCGAGAAGGGCCAGATCCGGGCCATGCTGGCCGACAGCCTCCAGGGCGTCGTGGCCCAGCTGCTCATCCCGCGCAAGGACAAGCCGGGCCGAGTCGCCGTGCAGGAGATCATGGTCTGCACGCCGGCCGTGCGCTCGCTGATCCGCGAAGACAAGCTGCACCAGATCCCGACGGTGATCCAGACCGGCATGAAGTACGGGATGCAGAGCCTGGAACAGGAATTGCGCAAGTTCCTGACCCAGGGCCTCATCGAGATCGACGAGGTCGCCAAGCGAATTCCCGATCCGGACCTTCTCGCGAAGCTGCTCTAGGCTGTAGACTGCCTGCGGGGGGCGGAGGTCCGGTGCACGAGCTGGCCATCACCCAGGAAATCGTTCGCGTCGTCGAGGAACAGGCGGCGGGTAGCCGCGTCACGCGTGTCGTCGTGGAGATCGGACGGGTCTCGGGTATCCTGGCCGACGCGGTGCGCTTCTGCTTCGACCTGTGCGCCAAGGGCACGGTGGCGGAAGGGGCCGAGCTGACGATCGACGAGATCGCCGGCCGGGCCCGTTGCCGTCTGTGCAGCGCGCAGCTCGAGCTGGACGAGCCGTTCGGGTTGTGTGCCTGCGGCAGCGCCGACCTCGAGGCGCTGGCGGGCCAGGAACTTCGCGTCAGAGAAATGGAGGTCGACGGATGTGCTCCACTTGCGGATGCTCGGACGGCTCCCGCCCGAGGGTGATCGACCCCGATACCGGCCGTGAGGTCGCCCCCGACGAGAAGCCGGCGAGTGGGCCCGAGACCGAGGCCAGCGAGGAGGTCCACGCTCACCACCACTGGCACGGCGAGCACCACGACCACACCCATCCGGGCGGCGTGGAGGCCCATCCCCACTCGCACACGCACTCCCATTCGCACCACCACGCTCACCCGCACGATCACGATCACGACCACGGGCCTGAGCACGATCACGCCCATCCGCACGACCACGACCGCGAGCATGGCCACGAACATCCGCGGCCGCAGCCGTCGATCGTCCGGCTGGAGCAAGACCTGCTCGCCAAGAACAACCTGCTGGCCGAGCGGAACCGGGGCTGGTTCGCGGGCCGGGAGATCCTGGCGCTGAACCTGGTCAGCTCACCGGGGGCCGGCAAGACGACGCTGCTCGAGCGCACGATCCGCGAACTGGGCCCGAAGCGGCCGATCCACGTGATCGAGGGCGATCAGGAGACCTCCCGCGACGCCGAGCGCATCCGTGCCACCGGCTGCCGGGTCGTGCAGATCAACACCGGCACCGGCTGCCACCTGGACGCGTCGATGGTCGCCCGCGGCCTGGAGGCGCTCAAGCCCCCGCCGGGTTGCATGGTGATGATCGAGAACGTCGGCAACCTGGTCTGCCCCGCGCTCTTCGACCTCGGAGAGCACGCGAAGGTCGTGATCGCCTCGGTGACCGAAGGTGAGGACAAGCCTCTCAAGTACCCTCACATGTTCCGCGCCGCCAGCCTCATGCTGCTGAACAAGATCGACCTGCTCCCGCACCTGCAGTTCGACGTGGCGCGGTTCCTCGACTGCGCGAGGCGCGTCAACCCCCGCCTGGAGATCGTGCAGGTCTCGGCCGTCAGCGGCGAGGGGCTACCCGATTGGTACGCCTGGCTGGAGAGCAGGGGTAAGACAGGGGCAAGGGGTTAGGGGTTAGGGGTTAGGGGTTAGCGGGGAGAAGGGCCAAGCGATGTGCGCTGCGGTGCACGCCCGAAGACGCCGCGGCCCTTGGCCCCACGGCGCGCACCTGAAGCCTCGAGCCTAACCCCTAACCCCTAACCCCTTACCCCTATCTCACTGGCAATCGCTCTCGACGGCGTCCGGCAGGTTCTCGTGTTCGTACACGTTCTCGTCGGTGTCCTGCCGGATGTAGTTGGTGCGATGCCGGTAGTGGTGCATCGTCTGATCCGTGGTGAGGTTGTGGTGAACGCGGACGTTCTGAACGTAGACGTCCTGATTGACGTCGTGGATGACGTGCTGCACCCGGTTCAGCCGATGATAGACGTGCTCGATGTTGCGCTGCTTGCGCGGGATGACGTGCGTGAGGTGCTTGACGGTCGCATAGGTGCGGACGTCCTCGTCCGGATTCACGGTGCAGGTCTCGCTATAGGCCGGCTGAGGGTCGCAGCCCTCGGTGACCGCCAGACCCATCCCGCCGTCGTAGCTCCCGCCGGGCCTGCCATAGAAGTAACCCGACGGCGACCAGGCCGAAGCGCCGCCCGAGGCGGCCGCGGCCATCACACCCGCCAGCGCGAATCCCAGCAATCGTCGCCTCACTGCAATCCTCCTCGGGAACGGAGAGAGGTCTCCGCTCCTGCTGCAGCAGTTAACGCGCCCGGCCCGCCCGGTCAAATGGGCGGGGGCGCGCTTGCCTTCGCCGTGGGGGCGAGGTAGCTTGGACGCGTCGTGGAGAGGAGGAGCAGTCAGTGAAGGCAGAGGCACCGCGCCGCGCGGTCGTGTTCGACTTCGACGGCGTCATCGTCACCGGGAGCAACGAGGCCTACTTCCCGGTCTACCACGCTGCGCTTGAGGCGGTCGGCCACCGGATGCCGCCCGAGGAAGAGCGCTCGCTCATCCTCCAGTACTGGAGCTGGCCGTCGAGCTACTTCTTCCGGCACCTCTTCGGCGTGGACGACGAGAGGGCCGAGAAGGCGACCCGGGTCTACCGCGAGTCTCTCTTCTCGCCCACGTTCATGAGCGCCCTGAAGGTGTCGGACGAGCTGCGGGCGTCGCTGCGCCGGCTGGCCGACTCCGGCTTCGGCCTTGGCATCGTCTCGGGCGCCAACCCGAAGTTGATCGCCGGCACCCTGAACCATCACCGGCTGGACGGCCTGTTCCCGCACATCCTGTCGGGCTACGAGTTCGCGCCGGAACAGCAGAAGCCCTCGCCACACATGCTGATCGTGGCCGCCGAACGGCTCGGCTGCCCGCCCGGCCGCTGCATCTACGTGGGCGACGCCGACACCGACCTGGGAGCGGCGCGCGCGGCCGGAATGGCCTTCTGCGCCGTGCTCACGGGCAATCTCACCCGCGCCGAGGCGACGCGGCTGGGCGCCGACTGGATCGTGGACACCGCCGCCGAGGTCGAGTCCGTCGCCCGGCAACACCTTGCGTGAACCGCCGGCGAGCCCGGCCGAGGAGCCCCCGTGCCCGTTGCCTATGACGCCGTGCTTCTCCTGGGATTCGGAGGGCCCACCGAGCCAGGCAGATCGGTCGAGTTCATCCGGCGCGTCGCGGGGCCTCGTGGCACCGAGGATCGGATTCTCGAGGTTGCCAAGCACTACGACGAGCTGGGCGGAATCTCGCCCTACAACCGGCGCACCGAGGAACTCCGCGCGGCCCTGCAGGCTCGCCTCTCCGAGCTGGGCATCCGCCTGCCGGTCGAGGCCGGAATGCGCTTCTGGGAGCCTTTCATCCCGCGGGTCGTGGCCCGCCTGGCCGCCGAGGGCCGGCGGCGAGTCCTGGGACTCATCCTGGCCCCCTACCAGTCCGCGGCGAGCTGGGACTCCTACCAGCAGGCCGTCGCGGAGGCGGCACACGGCCTCGGCGCCCCCGGATTCGAGATCGACTATCTGCCCCCGTACCACCTGAGCGACGGGTTCCTGCAGGCTGCCGCGGAGAACATCCGCACCGCCGGGCTGGCGCAGCTCGGCGCGACCCGCTACGCCGAGGCGGTGCTCGTGTTCACGGCCCACTCGATCCCCGAGCCGTCCGCCCGCGGCACCCCCTATGCCTCGCAGTACGGAGCCACGGCGGCGGCCCTGGCCGAACGACTGGAGAAGCCGACCTACTGTCTCTCCTACCAGAGCGCCGCGGGAGGACGAACACAATGGCTCGGACCGGATGTGAGCGACGCCATCCGCCAGGCCAGCGCCGCCGGCGCCCGGGAAGTCATCGTGACGCCGACCGGGTTACTGTGCGACCACGTCGAAGTCCTCTACGACCTGGACCGGGTGGCCCGCAGCGCCGCCGCCGAGTGCGGGCTGGGCTTCGTTCGCCCGCGCACGGTCGAGAGTCACCCCAAGTTCGTCGACGAGCTGGCCCGCCGGCTCGCCGAGCGGATCGACTCCCCCGTTCGCCCTGAGCCAGGGCTCGCAGAGCCCGGAGTCGAAGGGCAGCGCTGAGACTGCTCCAGTTCCGAGCCCCGAGCCCCGAGCCTCGAGCCTTCCCCGGCTACAGGTCCGGCGGTCGCAGAACGACCTTCTGGCCGGTGCGAACGCTCTCGTAGCACGCCTGCACGAGCCACATCGCCCGGTAGCCCTCAGCGGCGGTGAAGCCCGAGCCGCACTCGCCGAGGCAGGCGCGGATGAAGTGCTGGTCGCCGGCCTCGTAGCCCCACTGGCGGAACTTGGGGAGCTGAAAGTAGTCCTGCCAGAGAACGGGGCGCATCAGCCCGGGCGCGTGCATGACCCGAAGGACCTCTTCGGTCATGATGGCCTCGTGATCGCCGATCAGCTCCATCCTCTCCCAGGGGTAGAACCAGGTGCCGTGGCCAGAGGTGGTGATGCTGGCCATCGCCCCGCCGTCGAACTTGAGGGCGATGACGAAGTCGGTCATGTCCTTCTCGTAGATGTTGGCCGCGCCCAGGCAGAACAGCTCGGTCGGCTCGCCTACGAGCCACCGCAGGATATCCATCCAGTGGATGGTATTTTCGAAGAGATAGCCGCCCGTGTTGACCGGATCCTGGATCCAGGGGCGGTTGGTCATCTCCCCCTCGTTCATCTTGATGTTCACCACGAGGGGGCGGAAGCCCAGGTCGACCCGCTCCTTGCAGAACAGGTAGGCCGGCGAAAAGCGGCGATTGAATCCGAGCTGATAGACCTTGCCCGACTTCGCCACGAGGTCGACCAGACGGCGGGCGTCGGCCAGGCTCAGCGCCATCGGCTTCTCGCAGAAGACGTGCAACCCCGCCGCGAGCGCCTTCTGGACCGCATCGAGATGCGTCCAGTTGGGGCTGGTGATGTAGATGGCATCGAGCCCCAGGGCAAGCAACTGCTCGAGCGTCGAGAGCGACCGGGCCTGGCAGGTGCAGGCCAGCAGCTCGGCCCGGCGGGCGTCGGGATCGGCCACGCCGACGACCTCGACCCGGGGATCCTTCGAGAGGCTGTCGCCGTGCGTACGGCCCATGTCTCCGGCGCCCAGGATGCCGACTTTCAACGTCACTTGACCGCCTCCAGGATCGCCACCAGGTTCTCGCGGTTGGCGAAGAGCTTCTGGAAGGCCTCGATGTAACGCTCCATCAGCGCGAGCGGCTGCGGGAAGAGCGGGTAGGACTCGGCGCCGACGATGAAGCTGTCTTCGAGGAGTCGCTGGGTCTGGGGAAACTGCCCGACGTCGTAGCTGACCTCGCCGTCATAGTGGCAACTCCACGGGGCGCCCCGACCGAAGCCCTTGCGGGACTGGAACAGCGCCTGCCCGGGCAGCGGGTAGTTCTGCCAGGTGGCGGTCTCGACCCCCTCGGCGGAGAGCGCCTCGAGCACGGCGTCGCGGAACTTGCGCGGCGGGCAGTCGAGGTTCCAGGCCTTCGGGTCGAGTCGCACCCGGTATTTGTGGTAGACGCTGCTGCGATCGGAGGGGACGTGCGGAGGCGTGACGCCGGGCAGCTCGGCCAGGTGACGCGTCAGGTACTGGCCATTCCGGATCGAGTTGGCGTTGTTGGCGTCCAGGCGCTGGAGCTGGCTGCGGGCCAGGGCGGCGGTCATCTCGGTGGAGCGGTACATCCAGCCCATGATGTAGGCGTTGTACTCGCGGCCCGGAGGGTCTTCGAGCGGGTGGCTCGGGTCCATCTTGCACTCGGTGTCGTCGTGGATGCTCTCGCCGAACATCCGGACCATGTTCGCGGT
>CAZSVK010000105.1:6552-15066 GCA_964610245.1 uncultured bacterium | reverse complement strand
TCCCGAGAGACAAATCGACGTTCTCCCGGTTTCTCCATGACCTGCGACTGCACCCTACCTGGCCGGGAGCATGTCGCGCGGGGACCCCTCGCATGACATGCTCCCCCTGACCTCGCTCACTCCGCGAGCTTGACGATCGTCACTCCGCTGTCGCCCTCGCCCAGCCCGCCGGCGCGCCACTCCCGAGCGTAGACCGACCCCTTCAGGAACTCCTCCACCACCCGGCGCAGGATGCCGTCGCCCTTGCCGTGGACGATCCGGACTTCCTTCAGGCCCCGGGCGCTCGCGCGGTCCAGGTACCAGGCCAGCCGCTCCTTGGCCTCCTCCGCCCGCAGCTGGATGAGGTTGAGTTCGAGCGGGATCTCGGCGTCGCTCGAGTAGCTGGCGCTGCCCCCCGCCTCCACCACCACCCTCCCCGAGAGCAGCCGCTTCGGCTTGTGCCCCGCCAGCTTCCGCAGCGCCTGCGGACGTGTCTTGAGCGGCACCCCCGTTTCGAGTTGAACCGTGGCGTGGCGTGAGCCCAGGCCAAGGACCTCTCCCTCGACGTTCAGGTCCAGTACCAGCACCCGGTCGCCGACCTGCACCGGCTCGGTCGAGAGCGGCAACGCGATAGATTCCTCGTGCTTCTCCACGATCTCGGCCCGCTCCTCCAGCGCCTCGGTGGCGGCCTTGAACTGGCCGGTGCGCACCGCCTCGCGGACGTAGTCGCGCAGGGCCGAGAGTTCGAGCCGTTCTTCCCGGAGTTGCTTGCCCAGCCGCACCCGGCGCTCTTCCTTGAGTTCGGAGAGCTGCTTCTCGTAGTCGGCGCGCAGCCGCTCGGCCTCGTGCACCAGATGCTGGTGCTGTTCCCGATCCTGGCGGGCCCGTGTGCGCTCGGCCTCGAGCCGCGAAATGACCGCCGCCACGTTCCCCTCGGGCCCTTCGAGCAGCTCGCGGGCGCGGCCCGTCTGGGCATCCGGCAGGCCGAAGCGGCTGGCGATCTCGATGCCGGCGCTGGCGCCGTACTCGTTCTCGAGCAGACGGTAGGTGGGTTGCAGCGTGCGCCAGTCGAACTCGACGGCGTAGTTCTTGAACCCGGGATAGCGGTCCTTGAGCAGCTTGATGGAGTTGTAGTGGGTCGTGATGATCGTCAGCGTTCCTCGCGCGGCCAGCTCCATCAGCACCGCCTCGGCCAGCGCCGAGCCCTCCTGCGGATCGGTGCCGGTCATGAACTCGTCGAGCAGCACCAGATCGCCTCTCCGGGCCTGCCGGAGGATGGCCGCCACGTCCGACACGTGCGAGCTGAAGCTCGACAGGTTGGCGTCAATCGACTGCTTGTCGCCGATCTCGCAGAAGATGCTGCCGAAGAAGGCGACGCGGCTGCCGTCGTCGCAGGGTATCGGAAAGCCCGCCCGGGCCATCAGGTGCAGCAACCCGACCGTCTTGAGCGCCACCGTCTTGCCGCCCGAGTTGGCCCCGCCCAGCACCAGCACGCGATCGGCGGGGCCGGTTCGCATGTCGATCGGAATGCACCGCTCCCCCAGCAGCGGGTGGCGGGCCCGGCGCAGCTCGAACGTGAAGTCGCCGGTGAACTCGGGGGCGTGGGCGGCGTGGGCCTGCGACCAGCGGGCCCGCGCCGCCAGCGAGTCGAGCCAGGTCATCAGCTCGAGAACCATCGACAGTTCGTCGTGCCGCGAGCGCACTGCGGCCGAGAGCTTCGCCAGGATCCGCGCGATCTCCGCCTCCTCCTCCAGGAAGGAGCGGACCAGCTCGTTGTTGCGCTCCACGAGGGCCAGCGGCTCGACGTAGAGCGAGACGCCGCTCTTCGACTGGCCCTGGACGATGCCCGGCACGTGCCCCTTCGCATCGGACCTCACCAGCACCACGTAGCGGCCGTTCGCCTGGGTGAAGTAGCCCTCCGACAGGTGCTTCTCGAGTTTGGCATCCCTGAGCAGGTGCCGGAGCCCCGTCTCGATCGACCCCACCAGCCCGCGGCGGTTCCGGCGCAGGTCGTGCAAGGCCTCGCTCGCCCGGTCCTGGATCTCTCCATCCGGCGAGAAGACCCGGTTCAGCTCCTTCAGAAGCGCATCGAGCGCCGGCAGTTGCGCGAGGGTCCGGACAATCCGGTCGGCGTGCGCCGTCAGCGGAAGCTGGGCCCGCCGCTTGAGATCGGCCACGGCGTCCAGCGTCTTGCGGACCGCCAGGAAGTCCTCGCGATCGAGCAGGACCCGTTCGATCTTGAGCCGGCCGACCAGGTTGCCGTCGAAGAAGCACGGAAAGATCGACTCGCTGCGCTCGGCGAGGTACACCCCCATCTGGGTGACCGCCTCGAGTTCCGACTCGGCCTCGGCGCGCGTGGCCAGCGGCCCGGCGCCGCGCACGCGGTCGGCCCCCGTCGGCGCCGCCGCCCGCGCCGCGACCTGCTCGCGGATGCGATGAAAGTCCAGTTCCTCGGCAGGTCCGGATTCGGACGATGGGGGGCGGTCGGGTTGCACGGCGCGAGACTCAGTCCAGCTGCGCCAGCTCGTTCTCGCGGCCCTCGTCCGAGGCGCCGCGGGAGGCCACGATCTTGTAGAGGGGGAGCGCCTGGCGATCGTTCTTGAGGACCCGTTCGATGAGGTCGCTGTCCCGGCGGGTGAGCGTGTAGATGTCGATCCCGCGCACGCCGCTGCCCACGTCGTCTACCCGGAAGAAGCCGTCATGGTGAGCCCCCGAGGGAAGCTTCAGGCCCACGGCCTTGGGGATGAAGACACGGTCGCCGACCCGCAGCCCCTTGGCCGCGAACCGATTGACGGCGATCGAGCGGAACGGCACGAGCGAGCGGCCGCCGGTGCCGAGCCCCAGGGTCGCAACCCGGGTGACGTCGTCGTAGACGCCCTTCGTCGAGGTCACGTTCAGCACCCGTCCATCCTCGAGCATCGCGGTGCCTTCGACGTCCAGGCGGCGCTTGAACTGGGCCGAGACGCGGGTCCGGTAGCGGGTGCCGTCGCGTCGCTGGATGGCGATCGAGACGTGCTTGGGGCCTAACCCCTCGTCGATCTCGTCGGCGGTCCAGTAAGAGGTGACGGGGAACTTTCCGATGAAGACCCGCTTGCCCTGTCTCGATACCCGGCGATCGAGGTAGGAGTCGATGATGTTGACGATCGCGCCTTCCGCGGCGCGCATCGATCTCACGTCGGTCCGGGGGGCCTGGCTCGACGCATCCGGCGCCGGCCTGGCCTGAGTTCGCGACGCGGCCCTGGACCTGACGGAACGGGAGACGGAACCCTTGCGGGCGGGGGACTTGCCCTTGCGCTTGCTCAAGGTGCTGGGAGCGGCGAGGAGTTCGGTTGCGCCGATGCTCGAAAGAAGGAAGAGAACCGAGAGCACGACGCAGAGCACTCTTCGCGGGGATGGACTGGATGACGCACCCTTGTGCGAGCCTTGGGGACAGTCCACGCGGCCTCCTTGGTCGGGGACCCCACCGCGTCATGCCAGCGGGGCGCCTGTCAGGGGAGCCGCCATGCTACGGGCAGCAGGCCGTTTTGTCAAGAATGGCGTCGGGCGAGCGAGCGTATCGGAACCTGGGACGCCGCATTACTGAGTCGGGGCTTCTCTTTGTCTCAGTGGTGTCGGGTCTCCGGACCCGCCGCATGGGCGCGGTTTCTCGGCCGGTCTGGAGACCGGCCACCACCGAGCTTCCCCCGGTTCAGAAGATCCGGTACTTCTCCTTCATCTGCTGCTTGATGAGTTCGCCGTAGTCGTTCAGCGCCTTCTGGCGCCACTTCTGCAGCGTCAGGTGGACCTGTACCCGCGCCAGCAGTTCCTCCGGATCGGCGCCCTTGTGGATGTAGTCCACGGCACCGCTCTTGAGCGCCTTGACGATCGATTCCTTGTCGCCCTTGGCCGACAGGATGATGACCGGGATACCCTTCGAGCCGGTCTGTTTGTGAAGCATGTCGAGGGTGTCGAACCCGTCCATGACCGGCATCATGAGATCCAGCAGCACCAGATCGACGGTCTGCAGGCGGATCGTCTCGAGCGCCGCCTTGCCGTCGCCGGCCTTGACGACCTTGTAGCCGTTCATCTCGAGCAGGCGCGCCATCACCTCTACGATGTCCGCGTCATCGTCGACGATCAGGATCTTCTGCGGGATCTTCGATTCCGGCTTCTTCTCCATTGGCGTCCTCCTAGCTCAAGGCTGCGGGTGCCCCTCGACGACTGTGGCCTCGGGGAAGCTTAGCACGAACCGCGTGCCCTGTCCCGGGGCCGAGTCTACCGCGATGGTGCCGCCGTGCAACGCCACGAGAGTCTTCACGATGCTCAGGCCCAGCCCCGCTCCGCGCTCTCGCGTCGTCGACTTGACGGATAGCTGCTGGAAAGGCCGGAAGAGCAACTGCTGCTCTTCCAGCGGAATCCCGGGCCCAGTGTCGGCGACGCTCACCTCGAGACGACCCCCGCGCTTGCGGGCCTCGAGCGAGACCCGCGAGCCTTCGCCGCAGAACTTCATGGCGTTTCCCACCAGGTTGTTCAGGATCTGCAACATCTTCTGACGGTCGAGCACCACCTGACCCACTTCCGGCGAGAGGTCGACCTCGAGCTGGATCTTCCTCTCGGTCGCCGCGAGCCGGTACATCTCCAGCACCTCCCGGATCAGACTGGCGAGCGCGAGTTCCTCGGGCTCCAGCAGGAGGTTGCCCTGCTCGGCGCAATCGGCGTCGAGCAGGTTGGAGACCAGGACCCGCATGTAGCCGACCATCGCCCGGATCCGGGCCAGCGCGGCGCGCTGATCGTCGCCGATGACGCCGTAGGAGCCATCCGTCAAGAGCTTGCAGTAGCCGTCGACCGAAAGCAGCGGCGCCTTCAGATCGTGGCTGGCCATCGCCAGATACTCTCTCCGGCGGTGGTCCAGCTCGGCCAGCCGGGCGTTGGTCAGCCGGAGCTTGTGCTCCATCCGGTGGAGGCGCACCACCGCGCCGATCCTGGCGAGCAGTTCCGGCCGGCTGAGAGGTTTCGCGATGTAGTCGCGGGCACCCAGCTCGAGCCCCATGCGGATGCTCTCGGGGTCGAGCGCTTCCGCGGTCACCATCAGCACCGGGATGTCGGCCACGTCGGGGCGTTTGCTCAGCTCCCGCAGGACCTGGAACCCGTCCATCACCGGCATCCGCACGTCGAGTAGCACGGCGTCTATCCCCGGATCGATGGCGTCGAGGGCCTCCCTGCCGTCGCCTGCGGTCAACACCCGGTAGCCCTCGAAGGTCAGCAGCGTCGACAGCATCTCGCGCAGCCCGTCGTCGTCGTCGACCACGAGCACGCAGCCGGGATCCGATCGTTCAGGGCGGGCGGCGGCGGGGGGCGAGGTCAAAGTCGAGAATCTGTCGAGTTGGTGGCTGGTCTGGAAGAAACCTATCAGATCGCCGTGCTCGCCGCATTGCCTTTCGCCGCGCGGCCTGATAGATCCCCTTGGGTAAGCGAAAGGACGGCTTCAATGCTTCTGGGAAAGTACGTCGACCCTGACAGGAAGTACAGACTATCTCTGAACACCGGCTGGGGGCCGATGATTCTCGACCTCGTGCCCCTGCCCGGGACGGCGCTGAAGGCCTGCCAGGAGCGCAGCCGCAAGACCCTGACTCCCAAGGGCTATCTGCCGAACGCCCTCTACTTCGAGCATGACGACGAAAGCCAGATGCTCACCTTCTGGCAGGAGGGCAAGGGCGTGGCGGTGGAACTGAGCGGCCACGCTCCCTATGCGGCGCTGCTGGTGCTCGAGCCGCTCGACTAGCAGCCCGTCAGCGCCGCGGGCGCTCAGACCGCCGGATGTCCCAGCTCCAGGCTGCGTGCCCAGACGTCGACGAACAGCTCGTGCATTTCGTCGACAGGCTGTCCTTCGCGGTGCAATCTCTCGAGCAGGCGGGCGATCTGCGAGTTGGTCGAGGTCAGCCTGTGGCTCAGCACGGTGGCCACGTTGCGCAGGATGCGCGCAGCCAGGATTGGCTGGCTGACGTAGAGCCGGTCGAACTCGGCATGGGACATCGTCCAGTACTGCAGGTCTTCCAGCACGACGGCGTCGGCCGAGCGCGGCAAGTTGCAGATGAGCCCGATCTCGCCGAGCACCTCGCCCGGCCCCAGGCTTGCGATTCTCCAGCGGACGCTTGCGGCCAGGGCCTTCTCGATGGCGACCGCACCGGCCCGGACGATGTAGAGGCCGTCGCTCGGGCTTCCCTCGCGGAACAGTAGCGAGCCTCGGGGGCAGGAGCCCTCCCGCACCAGACCGGCCACGAGATCCAGCTCGTGGGTCTTGAGGTTGCGAAAGAGGGCGGATTCTTCGAGGGCTCGATTGAGATCGACGGTTTCGATCATGGTAGAGAGGATGCTCCGGCGGACGGGGCGCCTACAATAAGGGAATTACCGCATCCGGCACGGCTGGGCAAGCGCGCACGTCGCTGGCCCCTGGCAATCTTCAGGCCTCCGTTCTCTCTCGAGTCCCCGCTGCTGCGGGCCAGCCGGTGTCAGCCCGCGTCAGCGCAGGTCAGCCCCTGCGTCATCGCCGGCGAGATAATCTGGTTCAGCGTGAGGCCGGAGTGCGAGGCGCGTCCCGGTAGACCTCCAGCGCCTGGTTCGCCTGAGCCCGATCGCCCGACTTCAATGCATCCACCAGACCTCGATAGGCATCCTTGCTGTTCACCGGCGCCTGCGGGTAGTAGCGGTTCTTGTTCACCGCCGGGTAGTAGGCGGTGGCGCCCGATTCGAGCGAGCGAACGAGCTGGGTGTGCCGCTGCAGGATCTCGCCCAGCGCCTGGGCCTCCGCCTCGAGCCGGGAGCGGTCTCGCTGCGAGTACCAGGGCATCGTCGACATCTGGCGCTGGACCTCGGTGTAGGCCTGCTGGTAGTTGCGGCCGATCTGCTGGAGCCGCAGCATCGAGTTCCCGGCATTGCCGCCGGACATCATCTGGCGGCGGAGCGACTGCTCGATCGACTGCAGCCGCGAGGCCTCTTGCTGGGCCGCCTGGCCCACGCGCCACCTCTGATACTCGCTGTAGCCCGTGCCGGCCAGGTAGCCGTAGCGCAACCGCAGGTAGGAATTCAGCGTGGACTCGTACTCGCTCAACGTGTTGGAAGGCGTCCCGCTCGCGGTGGCGCCGCCGTACGAGTTGCCGTAGATGGCTCCGTTGCTCGCGCGGGCCACGATGGCCCGCAGCGCCTGCGCATCGGAGGGATACATCTTCTGGAACGCTTCGAGGAACTGGAGGATGCTCTGGGGCTTGGCCCGGACCATCACGTTGTTCATCTTCTCCATGCAGCCCTGGATACCGCTGCGCGTGGCGATCGAGTAGAGCAGGGTGGCGACCCACCCCTCGGTCTTCTGCAGCTCCGAGGCGTTCTTGGGGCCGCCCGAGGTGTTGTAGGCATAGAGGTTGTCGGTGATGGAATTCCGCGGATCGTTGGCGATGGTCAGGCGGTTGGTGAAGTACGCGCCGATGAACTCGGCGTACCCCTCGATGATCGCCAGTTGCTGGTCGGTGACGGAGTTGCCCGCATGAGCCTGCGAGATGAAGGGGCTATCGGGCAGGCTGCGAATGCCGTAGCCTTTGGCCATGATCGAGTGCCCGGCCTCGTGAACGAGCGTCTGCTCGAGCAGGGCCGAATCGCCGCCGGTGACCACCGAGGAACTCAGCGGCAACGTCACCCGAGGCGAGCTGACCCGGATCGGCGAGCCGCTGCGCGAGTCGCGCACCGTGAAGCTGCCCTTCCAATCGTTGAACGTTCCACCGCTGCCTTCCTTCAACTCCACGAAGATCGGCTCGGTCTCGAGCAGCGACGACGCCATCTGCTGGTCGGAATCCGACAGGCCGTACTGCCGGGCCTGCTGCAGCAGGGCACTGTTGGCCAGTTCCTGCGTGCGCCGGTAGTAGGCGGCGGTCTGCTCCAGGGCGGAGCTGGAGGCGGCCAGCCGGTACACGCGCTCGGCGCCGTAGTCGGTGCTCTGGGCCACGCGGAAGGCAGGCGTCCCGTCCGAATTCGTTCCCACCCGCACCAGGAACACGAGGTCGCGAGTCTGGAGCAGATAGGCCTGCGCAGCGGCCGGAAGCATGGCCGTCAGGAGCATCACTGCCAGCAGGATCAGCAGTCTGGGCTTTCGGATCATGGTCTTCTCCGTGAGGTATCGGACTTCGCGGGTGCTCGAAACTCCGTCGGCTGCCGGTGCCCCGCGACGTCTACTACCATGGAACCGGCGAAAAAGATGCACAGGCCGGACCTGGCCCGTCCGAACAATGATGACGGCCCGAGCGCCATCCGGCAACCCCCTTCCTCGCGCGAGCCGGCGTCATGCCCGGCCCGTCGGCACTTCCTGCCGGACCGAGGGCTCCGCCAGGGTCGACTTCGCTCGCGCTCGGATGCTAGTATCCTCCTCTTTCCACTGGCCATGCCGACGTTCAACAGAGACGAACAGAGCGCCGTGCTGCTACTGCTGATCTGCGCATTGGCGGTGTCGGCCGTGCAGCTGTTCTCGTCGGCCGAGCCTCGGGCGTCCAGGCGACGGCTCGCTGCCGGAGA
>CAZSVK010000105.1:0-6542 GCA_964610245.1 uncultured bacterium | reverse complement strand
GGCTCGCTGCTGGTGACGCGGCGGCGAGCGTGGCGGCCGCCATCGCCACCACGAGCCGCCCCGATCCCAACGAGGCGACCGCCGACGAACTCCAGCTGGTCCCCGGCATCACGCCGGTGCTGGCCAACGCGATCGTCCGGTACCGCCGCGACCACGTCCTGCTGGCCCCGGCCGATCTCCAGGGCGTGGCGGGTCTCGGGGCCGCCGACCTGACCCGGCTCACCACCGGCCTCAGCTTCCCCGAGAAGCCCCAGGCCGGCAAGGTCTTCACCGGTCCTCGACTCGATCTCAACCGGGCCAGCCTCGCCGAGCTTTCGCGCGTGCCCGGTCTGGGCCCCTCCCTGGCCAGGGAGATTGTCGATCGGCGCGCGCGCCAGCCCTTCACCGACCTCGAGGAACTGCTCGCCGTTCCGGGCATCGGGCCCGGCAAGTTGACGGGGCTGCAGCAATTCCTGACGGTCCGGTCCGCCGGGGAGGGCGCCGAGCGCTGATGCACCACGCCCTGGTTGCGGTTGCCGTCGCCTTCGTCCTGGGCGCGAGTCTGGATCGTCTCCTGGCCCTTCCCGCCGCCCTGACCTGGTGGAACCTCGCCATCGTCACCGGTTTCGCCGCCGTCGCCTTCCTGGCGAAGCTGTCGCGCCTGGCCACCGGCCTGCTGCTCGTGGCGGTTGCGCTCACCGGTCTCCTGAGGTCCCAGCTCTTCGACCCCACGGCCGGCCAGACCCACTTCCTCCGGCTCGGGGCGGCGCTCCAGCCTCCGGTGAAGGTCCGGGTAGGCGACGTGCCCCAGGAGATCGACGGGCGTCTGGTCTTCACGGGTCAGCTCGTCGGCTGCGGCGACGGCCGGGCCGCCTCGGGTGCGGTGCGCGTCGCCTTGAGAAACGGCACCGCCCTCGAACTCGCCTACGCCGACCTGTTCTCCTGCTCCCAGCTCCCGCGGCCGATCCCCGACGATCTTCCGGGCGAGCGCAATGGCCGGGCACGCGCTCTCGCCCTGCGGGGCGTGCTCGGTCAGCTGACGTTAGACCGCGCCGAACTCGAGATCCTGGAGCGCGACACCGGCAATCCGATCCTGGCGGGCATCTACGGTCTCAGACGTTCCGTTTCGCGGCTGCTCGCCATCACCCACGAGGCCAGTACGGCCGCCTTCCTTCGCAGCTTCCTCCTGGGCGAGAACTCCCAGATGGACCCGGTCACGCTGAAAGACTTCAGCCGCACCGGCACCATCCACATCCTCAGCCAATCGGGCCAGCACGTGGCCCTCCTCGCCCTGGTGGTCGTCTTTCTGTTCCGCTGGCTTCCGCTGGGGCGCACCCTGCCGGCCCTGCTCACCGCGTTCGTCCTGGTGGTCTATGCCCTGATGACCGGCGCGCGGCCCTCGGTGGTCCGGGCGGTCATCATGGCGCTCTGCATCATCGGCAGCCAGCTGGCCGATCGCAAGCACTCGCCTTACAACGGGGTGGCGCTGGCGGCACTGCTGCTCCTGGTCTACGACCCGACCCAGATGTACTCGGTCGGCTTCCAGCTCTCCTTTGCCGCGGTGCTCTCGCTCCTGGCGCTCACCCCCTGGCTGATGCAGTTCTTCAAGGGCTTCTCGGCCCACGGCAACAGCCTGCTCTCGGCCTCCGTGGCGGCCTACCTGGGTACCGCCCCGCTGATGCTCTACCACTTCGGCACCTTCTCGACCGTCGCGCTGGCGGCCAACCTGTTCGTCCTGCCGATCGCGGCCATCGTGATGCCGACCGCCCTCCTGGCGCTCACTGCGGCGCTGTTCTCGACCCATCTGGCCTATGTCCTCGCAGCCGCCAACTTCGGCTTCGTGAAGATCCTGACCGCAGGTCTGCACTGGATGGCCGCGCCGGTCTACGCCGAGGTGAGCCTGCCCGCGCCGTCTCCCACGGTGCTGATCCTCTACTATCTCGTCGTCCTGATCGTCTCGGACCGTCACAACGTGGCCCGGCTGCTCGGCAGGCGCCAGCCGATCGCCGAGAAACCCTCGGCCAACGCCGACTGGAGCTGGATCCTGGCCAACCGCCCGATGGATCCGCTGATGGAGCGGCTCGAGGGGCTGCTCGGCAGGCAGGCCTCCCTGGTCCCCTCCGAAGAGGTGATGACCGCCCTGGTGGCGAAACTGGGGCAGGATCTCGTCTCGCATCTCGACCCGGTCGCCTTTCGCTACCTCGCTTTCTCGGCCCACAAGCTGCTCGAGCCGGCTCCCGAACCGGCCGCCAGCGGCACCATCGCGGTCATCGCGACGATCATGGCGGTGGAGCGCGAGCTGGACGCCCGTGTCTTCCGGTTTCTGCGCGTGCCCGACGCGGTGGCTCGCTCCGAGGTCGCGCGCACCCACCGCAAGGGCCACATCAACAAGCCGCCGCGCCTGGATCGGGACGTGCTCGCACTGCCGCTGCAGAGCGAGTTGCTCTGGTACTACCTGGTCCCGGCTGACGGCGCCAGCAAGGCCGCGGTCCACGTGCTGGCCCGGGAGCTGGGCGATCGCCTGAAGAAGCCCGGCCTCTACCTCGAGCCGTCGCGCCTGGCGCTGGTCCTCGACCGCATCCTCAAGAAGTTCTACCGGCCGGTGCTGGAGGGCGAACTGTTCGACAGGGCCAAGGCCCAGGCCGCCTGCGACGAGATCCTCGGCGGCGCCGAACACTCCCTGCTTCGCGAGGTCGTCAGCGCGGGCAGCATGGCCGGTCCTCGGTCGCGCCTGGGCGCCCGCTGAACCGGCGCCTGCTCAGTGGGCCGGGAGCGGCTGGGTCACGCTCAGCGAGCGTGCCGCCGCCGGGTCGACCCCGTTCTTGACCGCGATCAGCTCGGCCAGGATCGACACGGCGATCTCTCCGGCTCCGATGGCGCCGAGCGCCAGTCCGACCGGCGCATGTACCCGGGCGAAGTCGGGCCGTCCGAAGCCGGCCTCGCCGAGCAGCTTGTAGGTGAGGGCGACCTTCCGCCGGCTTCCTATCATTCCGATGTAGGCGGCGGGTGTGCGCAGGGCGCCCTCCAGGCAGACGCGATCGGCGCGGTGACCGCGGGTGACGATCAGCACGAAGCTGTCGGCCGCTACGGCCAGGTGCTCGAAAACCTCCGGGAAGGCGCAGCAGACGGTGCGCGCGGCCGGAAAGCGCTCCGGGTCGGAGTAGGCCGGCCGGTCGTCGACGATGCACAGATCGAAGAGGCCCAGAGGCGCCGTCAGGTCGTAGACCGCCTTGCCGATGTGGCCACCACCGAGGATGAACAGGGCAGGCCGCGGCGGATAGGGCTCGAAGGCGCCCTCGGTGCAGCCGCTCGCCGGCCCGCCCGGTGTCTCGAGCGTCAGTGTCCGACGGGCCGCCAGCGCCCGCCGGGTTCCCTCGAGCAGCCAGTTCCCCAGCGGACCGTCCGGCAGCTCGCCCTGCAGAGCGCCGTCGGTCCCCAGCAGCAGCCGGGTGCCGGCGAGCGCGCCGGGCCCGAGCAGCATGACGATGCAGGCCGGGCGCCGGGCCTCGATGCAGGCGAGCAGAGTCTGGTAGAAAGCAGCCATTCGTTGCCGGAAGGGGCGGCCACCGAGCGACGCCGAAAGAAAAAGTCGCGGCGGGGCTTGCAGGATAGCACGGGGGGCCGTTGTCAAGCTGCCGCGGGTGTATACTCGGTCGGCATGAGCAAATATGTCGTCACGGGCGGGGCCGGTTTCGTCGGCAGCAACCTATCGCGTTCGTTGCTGGAGGACGGGCACGACGTCACGGTCCTGGACAACCTCTCCCGGAAGGGCGTGACCGCGAACCTGGAGTGGCTCCGCTCCGGCCCGGGCCGAGAACGGCTCGCGATCGTCGAGGCCGATGTTCGTGACAGCGAAGTCCTGGCCCGCGCCCTCGACGGGGCCGAGGCGGTCTTCCACTTCGCGGGCCAGGTCGCCGTGACTTCGTCGCTCGTCGACCCCAGGCACGACTTCGAGGTCAATGCCTGCGGTACGTTCAATCTGCTCGAGGTCGTCCGGGCGAGCGAGCGGCCGCCGGCCGTCCTCTTCACCTCGACAAACAAGGTCTACGGCAGCCTCAGCCGGCTGCAGGCCCGGGAGTTGCCCGGCCGTTACGAACTGGTCGACTGTCCTGACGGCGTCGACGAGTCGGAGCCTCTCGACTTCCACTCTCCGTACGGCTGCTCGAAGGGCACCGCGGACCAGTACGTGCGCGACTACAGCCGCATCTACGGTCTGCGTACCGTGGTGTTCCGCATGTCCTGCATCTACGGAGTGCGCCAGTTCGGCACCGAAGACCAGGGCTGGGTCGCCCATCTGATGCTGAAGGCGTTCCGCGGCGAGCCGGTCACGATCTTCGGCAACGGGAAGCAGGTGCGCGACTTGCTCTACGTCGCGGATCTCGTCCGGGCGTTCAAGGCGGCGGCGAGGTTGGCGGCACGGGGCGAGAGCGGCGTCTACAACATCGGCGGTGGGCGGGCCAACACGCTGTCCATCGTGGAACTGCTCGAGTACCTGGAAGAGAGGATGGGGCGCAAGGTCGACGTCCGGTTCGGGGCGATCCGGCCCGGCGACCAGCCGATCTACGTCAGCGACACCGCTCGCGCCCGGCAGACGCTCGACTGGCAACCCGAGGTCTCGGTCCGGCAGGGGCTAGATCGGCTGGCCGACTGGCTGGGCGAGGTCGACAAGCTTCTCGGCCGCCAGGTTTGACCCCGAGCGGCCTCTCGGCCTGGCGTCATTTCCCGTCGAGCAGCGCGCGCAGCTTCCTTGCCGCAAGCCGGAAGGCCGGGCGGGCAGCCACGGCCTGCTCGAAGTAGCTCCGGGCTTCGTCGCGGCGGCCGGCACGCAGGCTGGCCTCGCCCAGGTTGTAGAGCGCGTACCGCCGCACCTCGGCGAAGGCCGGCTCGGTGAGCGCTCCTTGCCAGGCCTGGAGCGCCTTCTCGCGGTCTCCCTCGAGGAACCGGCAGATCGCCTCGCAGTTGAGAGCCTCCCACCGGAGTAGCGCGTCGGCCTCCACGTGTGGGGCCCGGTCGACCCTGGCCCGCCCCAGCAGGGATGCCGCCTCCTTGGGGCTGCTCGCGAGCAGTCGCTTCTCCGCGTCGGCCACCAGGTCCTGGGCCGAGAAGTTGGTGTCCATGAAACTGCCCGCGCCCACATAGAAGCTGTCGCCCGGAAGATAGGCGCTCCACACCAGCGGCGTGAAACCGACGAAGCCCTCCCTCGCGTTGACGGCCACTTCGAGCCCCGCCGACACGGTCTGGGGCGCGTCGCCCTTCGCGCGGATCTCGGCCTCCACGGCCGCGGCCCGGGCCGGCTCCAGCGAGCGCGTGGCCGTGAAGAGGGCCCGCCGCGGCAGGCGAGCGGACACGTCGAGCGCCATCTGCCCCTCGACTATGCTCAGCGGTTCCTGCATGAGCAGCTTGCAGGTCAGCTCCGCGCGCGCGTTCTTCGTGAGCTTCAGCTGGCCCTCGTCTTTGCCGCCGAGCAGCCGCGTGCCGCGGGGCAGCTTCCAGCGGAACCGGGCGTCGGGCAGGGCGGCGGCGACGGCGGTGACGGTCGCCAGGACCGTGAAAGGCTCGCCGAGAACCGGAGGCTCGGGTGCCGACAGCGACACTTCCAGCCACTGCGGTAAGCGGGCCGCCGGGGGCTCCCCGGGCATGGGGTGGCTATCGATGAGCTTCTCGAGCGCCTCGAACGAATCGTCGGCAGCCGCGACGGGGGGCGCGGCGAAGGCGGCCCACGCGGCCAGGATGAGGACGGCGACGATGGAGGCTCTCACGGGATCCCTCGTTGTATAGCATACGAGACCCGTCCCGCGAAGGGCGCAAATGCGTGCTCTCAAAACCGGCCCGCCCGGTGTCGATAAGGCATGTAACCACCCTTCCGGCGACCGGCGTTTCAGCTGCCCCTGTCCGGCCGGAAGGAACGAGGAGGATGCTTGATGAAGTCCGAGCGCAACGAGGCCAACCGCCTGTTCCAGACCGCCACTCACAGCCACGAGCATGGCCGCCTGCAGTCGATCCTGTTCGCGCAGGGCTCGACGCGGAAGGGGCGCCGTGTTCGCAAGCACGCCGGTTTGCCAGCCGACATCTTGACCCGCACCATGCTCCTGTTCTGAGACTCTCGGTGCCAGCCGAGGAGGACCACCCCTTGAAGAACCGCCACCACTCCCTGATGCGCCAGCTCCAGCTCTTCGACGATAGCTACGAGGTCTACATGGTGTTGCCGTCGGAGCCCGGCATCTCCGGCGATCCCCAGGTCGAGGTTCTGCGGGTCACGGGTCGCGACGAACCTGCGAACACCGTGGCCGTCAACTGAGCTCCAGGGAAGAACCGCACTGACAGGAGGTCCCGAGAGGGGCCTCCCGTTGTTTCCGGCGATTGGCGGCCTTCTTGCTCATGTCCGGACAGCCGCGGCGGATCGCGGTACGCGAGGAGGCCGAAGGATGTCTCGCAAGCTCGAAGGGATTCTACTCGCCCCGTTCCATCTGCTCGGAGCGGCGGTTGCGCTCGTGGTCAAGCCGCTGCTGCACCTGGACTCTCACGCCCTCGGCGTGCTGGCGCTGGGCGCGCTCGCCTACTAC
>CAZSVK010000104.1:0-15159 GCA_964610245.1 uncultured bacterium | reverse complement strand
GTGCTCGGTGCGCCGTTGAGGGCCCACCACGACTCGGACGTCTTGATCGGGCACCTCCGTGGCGATGCCGCCGCGCTCGTCTTCCGCCGTAGGCTCGCGGCGGATCCTGCCTGGGAGCTGTGGACGGGGGCCTGGCAGCGCGCGGAGATCCTCTTCCACTCCCGCCCTTCCGAGGAGGCTGCTACCCTCGCGCTTCTCGACCGCCTGGGCACGGCGTCGATCGACCTGCCGGTGGTCGACGTGCCTGAGCCGGCCGGCTGCTTGTGCGGCAACATCCTGATGGGCCGTGCGCTCCCGGCCGACTGCCCCCTGTTCGGACAGGTCTGCACCCCGGCGGCGCCGGTGGGCCCGTGCATGGTCTCGAGCGAGGGGGCCTGCGCCGCTGCCTACAAGTACGGAGTTGCGGAGTGAGAGCCGCCCGGCAAGCACGGTCGCGTCGGTGCTCCCAATGCCTGCAAACCAGCAGGGGTAATCAAAGACCCCAAGCGCCTTGGGCGCGTCCCGTCGTGACCCCCGAGTGGTGTTTGACCCGGCTTCCATCAACTCCCCCTCCGTGTCTCTGTGCCTCTGTGCTCTCTGTGATTGGTCGACTTCGTTCCACCGTCGAAGCCTTGCACCCTGAGGGCAGGGCGTCAGTCCTGGCCGAGCCGAAACCCGATGTCCACCACCATGAACAAGATCCTCCTGGCCCACGGTAGTGGCGGCCGTCTCACGCACGAGCTGGTCCGCACGCTCTTCCTGAGGGCGTTCGACAACCCTGCCCTGGCGACTCTCGACGACGCGGCCGAGGTCGCGGTTCCCGCCCGGGCGGACGGCGGGCCGGCGCGGCTGGCTTTCACGACCGACTCGTTCGTCGTGAAGCCGTTGACCTTCCCCGGTGGCGACATCGGTCATCTGGCCGTGTGCGGCACGATCAACGATCTGGTGTCGAAGGGCGCCCGGCCGCTGGCGCTGTCGGCGGCGTTCATCATCGAGGAGGGGCTGGCCCTGGAGGAGTTGAAGACGATCGCCGGGTCGATGAGCGCCGCCGCGCGGGATGCCGGGGTCGCCATCGTCACGGGCGACACGAAGGTCGTGGAACGGGGCGGGGCCGACAAGCTGTTCATCACCACGGCCGGCGTGGGGGCCATCATCTCCGGAGTCGAGGTGAGCGGTTCTCGCGCCCGGCCCGGCGACGCCGTGCTGGTCAGCGGCACTCTGGGGGACCATGGCACGGCCGTGATGAATGTGCGCGAGGGGCTGGGGCTCGAAGGCGACCTGATGAGCGACGCTGCTCCGTTGACGGGGCTGCTCGAGGCGCTCGTGACGGCCCGAGTGCCGTTGCACGTGCTCCGAGATCCGACCAGAGGCGGTCTGGCCACGACTGTCGCGGAGATCGCCGCGGCCTCGGGTGTCGGTATCGTGCTCCGGGAGACGGCCATCCCGGTGCGTCCGGCGGTGAAGGCCGCCTGCGAGATGCTGGGCCTGGATCCTCTGTATGTCGCGAACGAGGGCAAGCTGATCGTCGTGGTGCCCGGCGAGGCCGCGGATGAGGCGCTGACGGCGCTCCGGACACACCCGCTGGGCCGTGCGGCCGTCCGGATCGGCGAGGTGGTCGAGGGGCCGGCGGGAGTTCGGTTGCGGACCTCGATCGGCAGCCACCGCCCGCTCGTGATGCTCGAGGGCGATCAACTTCCGCGGATCTGCTGAGGCGTCGAACTCAGTGATCTCTCGGGGACGCTGTCCTGAGGCATGGATTGATCGTGAGAAGGCGCATCACTATTTGAACTTAGCCCCATGTTGGGGCTTTGCCCCAAACCCCACCAGGAGCCGAGCCGGCCCCTGGACCCGGCGATGAGAAGACGAGGCGAAGCCCGATCGGCACTTGTGAGGACTCTGAGCTGCGAGCGCGAGCAGAACGCCCTCCAGTCACCGGGGGGTGAACTTCTCCCCTGGCGAGGGTTCGGGAGCGGAGTTCCCGACTGACTCTCCCGAATCATCCCTCACCTCGCCATGCCTCCGCGCCGTCATGGTCTGGAACTTGCGGCACGATGGGGCCCGATTCCATGACGTGGGGGGAGTGCGGGATGCGCGGCGAGCGGCAGGGCGAATCTTCGTTCAGAGAATGCGCCCCGCGATGGAGAGTTCTTCGTGGTCGACACTGGTAACCAGCACGGAAGGCTGGCCGGCGAGGACACCGCCGGTCGGGACGCGTCTGTCCGGGGCGCTCCTGACAGGCCGGACCTGCCCGTCCTGAAAGACTGGCCTGGGCTGAGCGCGGAACTCTCGCCTCGCCATCCGGTGATCATCCTCGCCGGCAACTTCGGCAGCGGCAAGACCGAACTGGCCTGCAACCTGTGTCTGGGGCTCGCGGCGGCCGGCAAGCGAGTGCGGCTGGCCGACCTGGACATCGTGAAGCCGCTGTTTCGCTGTCGCGAGGCGATGGGCATCCTCGAGGCGGCCGGCGTGCATCTGGTGGTGCCCAGGGGCGAGCGATTCTGGGCCGACCTGCCGATCGTGCTCCCCGAGGTGAAGGGCATGATCCAGGAGCCCGATGGGTTCGTGGTGCTGGATGTCGGGGGGGAGGCCACGGGCGCGCGCGTTCTGGCCTCGCTGGGCGACGCCTTCCGGCCGGATTCCTACGAGTTCTGGCTGGTCGTGAACACGAGCCGGCCGTTCACGACGCAGGTGCCCGGTTTGCAGGCGATGTGCGAGCAGGTGGGGCAGGCCGCGGGCCTGAAGCCCACCGGGCTCATCGCCAACACCCACTTGCTGGACGAGACCGACGTCGAGCTGGTGGTGGAGGGTTACGACGCCGCCCGCGAACTCGAGACGCGGCTGGGGGTCCCGGTCCGGATGGTGGCGTGCATGGAATCTCTGGTCGCGGGGCTGCCTCGCGATCGGTTCGACTGTCCTGTTCTTCCGCTGCGGCGTCTGCCCGGCATGTCCGGTAACGAGGACATCCGGCTGGCGCCGCCCTTCAAGGTCTGACGAGGTGAGCGTGAGCGATGCCAAGGGTCGTCATTGATCGAGACACCTGCAAGGGATGCGAGCTGTGCTGCGTGGCCTGTCCCACGCACGTCCTGGGCATGTCCAAGACGTTGAACAACAAGGGGTTCTTCCCCGCCGAGGTGGTCGACCCGGAGCACTGCACCGGCTGCAAGATGTGCGCGGTGGCGTGTCCGGACGTGGCCATCCAGGTCTACGGCAAGAAGCCCAAGCCCGGCCCCAGGAAGGAGCTGAAGGCCTCGACCGCCTCGCGCAAGCGCACTCCTGTCGACGACGGCCCCGCCAGGGCGAAGCCGCGCAAGATGCTCATGAAGGGTTGTGAGGCGATCGGCGAGGCAGCCATCCGGGCGGGCCTCGACGGCTACTTCGCCTACCCCATCACTCCGCAGAACGAGGTGGCGGAGTACATGGTCAAGCGCATGCCCCAGGTAGGCGGCGCCTTCCTGCAGGGCGAGAGCGAGGTGGCGGTCGCCAACATGCTCTACGGCGCGGCCGGCGCGGGCGCACGGGTCTTCACGACCACCTCCAGCCCGGGCTTCAGCCTGATGGCTGAGGGCATCTCCTACATCGCCGGTGCCGAGTTGCCCTGCGTTCTCGTCAACATCATGCGCAGCGGACCTGGCCTGGGCGGCATCCTCGCAGCCCAGAGCGACTACCGGCAGGCGACCAAGGCGGCGGGCCACGGCGACTATCGCTGTCTGGTGCTCGCCCCGTCGACCGTGCAGGAAGCGGCCGAGCTGACGGCCCAGGCCTTCGAACTGGCCGATCTCTACCGCAATCCGGTCATCGTTCTCGCCGACGGCATGATCGGGCAGATGATGGAAGCGGTCGATCTGCAGAAGATCCCGCAGCGCACCGACCTGCCTCGCAAGAGCTGGGCGACCGACGGCTGCAAGGGCCGCAAGCCCAACGCGGCGACCTCTCTGTGGCTCGACCCGGCCGTGCTGGAGCAGTTGAACCTGCGGCTGGTCGAGAAGTACAAGCGGATGGTGGCCAACGAGGTGCGCTTCGAGCTGTACAACACCGAGAAGCCCTACGCACTGCTGTGCGTCGCCTACGGCACGATGGCCCGCATCTGCAAGACGGCGATCGATGCTCTGGCGGCGGAGGGCATCCAGGTCGGGCTGATCCGGCCGATATCGCTCTACCCGTTCCCGTTCAAGGCGGTGCTGGATGCCTCTCGACAGGCCGAGAAGGTCATCTCGATCGAGCTGTCGACCGGCCAGATGATCGACGACGTGAATCTGGCGCTCGAAGGCACGAAGCATAGCCTGTTCTTTGGCCGCTGCGGCGGCATGATCCCGACACCCGAAGACGTCGCCGCCGAGATGAAGCGTGCGCTCCGCGGAGGTGAGTGAGTTGTCCGACGAGCTGATCTACTCGAAACCCGAAGCGCTTTCTGCAACGCAGCCGCACTATTGCCCGGGCTGCACCCACGGCATCGGCCATCGACTGGTGGCCGAGGTCATCGACGAACTGGGCATCCGCGAGCGCACCGTCGGCATCGCGCCGGTGGGCTGCTCTGTGCTGGCCTACAACTACTTCAACTGCGACTTCCAGGAGGCCGCCCACGGGCGGGCCCCGGCCTGCGCGACGGGCGTCAAGCGAGTGAGGCCCGACCTGATCGTCTTCACCTACCAGGGTGACGGCGACCTGGCCTCCATCGGGATGGCCGAGATCGTCCACTCCGCCAACCGCGGCGAGAAGTTCACGGTCATCTTCATCAACAACGGCATCTACGGGATGACCGGCGGCCAGATGGCCCCGACCACCCTGCAGGGCCAGGTCACGACGACCAGCCCCTTCGGCCGCGACACCGAGCTGACGGGCCAGCCCATCCGGATGTGCGAGATGCTGGCGACGCTGGCGACCCCGGCCTACATCGCGCGCGGGTCGCTGGGCAGCGCCAAGAGCATCGTCTCGGCGAAGCGGCTCATCAAGAAGGCGTTCGAGTACCAGATCGAGGGGCGCTGCTTCACCTTCGTCGAGCTGCTCAGCACCTGCCCGACGAACTGGGGCCTGCAGCCGAAGAAGGCCTGCGACTGGGTCAAGGAGAAGATGGAACCTCATTTCCCGCTGGGCGAGTTCAAGACGCCCGAGGCAGCCGAGAAGGGGAGTGTCGCGTCATGATGAAGCAAGAACTGATCGTGGCCGGGTTCGGAGGCCAGGGCGTGCTGCTGGTCGGGAAGCTGATCGCGAAGGCCGCCCTGGAGGAGGGCAAGGAAGTCTCGTGGCTGCCCTCGTACGGCCCCGAGATGCGAGGCGGCACCGCCAACTGCACGGTCGTCGTCAGCGACAAGCCGGTGGGCTCGCCGGTGGTCTCGCGACCCAACGTGCTCATCGTGATGAACCGGCCGTCGCTCGACAAGTTCGAGTCCTCGATGATGCCGGGCGGCACGATGCTGGTGAACAGCTCGCTCATCAACGTCGAGCCCAAGCGTACCGACGTGAAGATCTACAAGCTGGCCGCCAACGACATCGCCGTCTCGGTGGGCAATCCGAAGGCAGCCAACATGGCCATCCTCGGCGCCTACGTGGCGCTGTCGAAGACGGTCACGCTCGAGCAGAGGCAGCACGCGGTCGAGGAACAGTTCGCCAACAAGAAGGCGGTCATCCCCGGAAACCTGGCCGCGCTGAAGGCCGGCTACGACCAGGTGCTCGCCGCGATGGAGGCTTGAGCCGCGAGCCTCGCCCCCCGAGCCTCACGCTTCAAGCCTCGAGCCCCACGCCTACCTGATCAGTTTCCGCTTCTTCGCCGCCTCCAGCAACTGCTGGCGGAACCTCGGATCGGCGATGCCGATCAGCGCCTCGACGCGCTGCTTGAGGTTGCGGCCGAAGAGGTGGGCGATGCCGTGCTCGGTGATGACGTACTGGACGTCGGCGCGGGTGGTGACCACGCCGGCGCCTTCCTTGAGGTACGGCACGATCCGCGACTCGGCGCCGTCCCGCGCGGTCGAGGGCAGGGCGATGATCGCCTTGCCTCCCCGCGAGCCGGCGGCCCCGCGGATGAAGTCGACCTGGCCTCCGAAGCCCGAGTAGATGCGGGAGCCGATCGAGTCGGCGCAGACCTGCCCCGTGAGATCGACCTCGATGGCGCTGTTGATGGCGATCATCCGGTCGTTCTGGCTGATGATGTATGGGTTGTTGGTGTACTCGACCGGATGTGCCTCGATCAGCGGATTGTTGTTCAGGTAGTCGTAGAGCGCCTGCGTGCCCAACGCGAACGTTATGACGACCTTCCCCCGGTGCAGCGTCTTCTGCTGACCCGTCACCAGCCCGCGCTCGATGGCCCGCATCGCGCAGTCGCTGATCATCTCGGTGTGGATGCCGAGATCTCGGAAGCCGTCGAGGTTCTCCCAGAGCGCGTCGGGAATGCCGCCGATGCCCATCTGCACGGTGCAGCCGTCCTCGATGAGCGTGCGGATGTGGTCGCTGATCCGGCGGCTGACGTCGTTGATCGGCTCGGGGTAGAGCTGGATGGGCGGTTCGTCGTGCTCGACGATCGCGTCCACGCGGCTCACGTGCAGGAACGAATCGCCCAGGATGCGCGGCATCCGCGCGTTGACCTGCACGACCACCTTGCGGGCGCACTTGACCGCCGAGGGCGTCACGGCCGTCTCGATGCCGAAGCTCATGAAGCCGTGCTCGTCGGGCGTCGACACGTTGATCATCGCCACGTCGAGCGGGATGATGCGTTCGAGGAAGAGGCGCGGAATCTGGTGCAGGAAGATGGGGAGGTAGTGGCTGCGCCCGTCGTTCACCGCCTGCCGGTCGGCGTTGCCGACGAAGAGCGAGTTGTGACGGAAGTGGCCCTCCATCCCCGGCGCGCTGAAGGGATCCTCTCCCAGCAACAGCAGGTGGTTCAACTCGACGTTAGTCAGCTCGGGCGCGCGGCGCGCCAGGGCCCCGATCAACGCCTTCGGGATCGCCGCGTTGCCGCTGTGGAAGATGCGATCCCCGCTCTTGACGAGCTGGACCGCCTGGTCTGCGGTGCAGAGCTTGCCACGATACTCGTTGCGCCACGTCATAGCAGATCTCCTTGCTCCGAGGAGGTCCAGGATACACCCGAAAGCCCCGCAGAGGCCAGGATTTGACGCGCTGCGTAAAGACCCGGTCAGCCTCGGCCGGCGGCCCGCCGTCGCGTACGTCGCCACGCGAGTCCCAGCCAGCTCGCCACCCCCGCGAGCGTGACCAGCGTTCCCGGCACGAGCAGCCGGGGGCGGTACTCCATCAGGAGCCGGTGCCGGCCCGCGGCCAGCGGAACCGCCCGCAGGATGTAGTCCGCCGGCATGACCCGGTACTCCGCCTGACCGCTCTCCGTGAGGCCCCGGGCGGTCCAGCCCGGGTGATAGTTGTCCGTGACCAGCAGCACGGCCGGCCCGGGCGTCTGGGCCTCGACGACCAGGTGGTCGGTCGACTCCTCGACGACTCTCACCGTACCCGGCGAGGTCCTCCTCGAGGGACGGGGCTCCGGCTCCTCCTCGAGGACGACCACTCGCGCCGGGTCGAAGCCGGGGGTCGAGAGGGCAGCGAAGCTCCGGTCCCGTCCCTTCGCGACAACGTAGTCGTTAACCAGCAGCACTCGAGGCAGCACCGGCGCCCGACTCTTCCACACGACCTGTCCTTCCGGCGGCGCGAGCACGTACTTGCACCGCACGAGCGCGTGCAGCGGATGGCCTCGCTTCGGGGTCAGATACTGGCTCGCAGCGTCTGGGTCGAAGCCCTGCGTCGCGAACATCAGCTCCGCATAGCGCCGCAGGACGAGGGGATCGTCGCCCCACAGGTCGAGCGCGCCGGCCGCCATCGCGCTGTTGCCGGCCTGGATGTTCAGGAACCGATGCTCGCCCGGGTCTGTCCGCTGCAACCTCCGAAGCCCCGGCGACACCGTCTGCGCGGCGTCGAACGTCGGCCGGTCGGGATAGGTGAAGAGCGCCAGCTCCATCAGCGACAGCACGCCCAGCAGGTGCAGGCAACCCCGCGATTGGCGGCCGAGCATCAGCGTCGCGGCGAGCAGGGCCATCACCGCCGCGGCGGTTGCGAGGCTGAGCGCCGCATGGCCCGCGGCCTGCCGGCGTATCGCGGGGTCCCGGAACCGGGCGTGGGCCTCGTGCGTGTCGCCGAGGGCGTAGCCCGCCTCGTGGACTGCCTGCATCGTCCGGCTCCACCAGTGGCCCTCCGGCGCATCGCCCGACGCGTGCTGCAGCGCCGGAACCGGCGCCGCCAGGAGCGCCGCGGCCACGAGCGCCCCCACGACCCAGCGCCGGCTCGGCAGCCCCTCCTCGAGCAGCCGGTGGTATCCCGCCGCGGCCAGCGCCAGCACGAACAGGCTCATCGGATGGCCGAACTTCGAAGCCCCGCGAAACTTGTCGAAGCCCGGCAGCACCTCGTAGAGCAGCCGGTGCAACGGCGTGTGGGCGCCCAGCGCCAGCGCGAGCAACACCGCGGCCATCGCCAGGTCGGTCGCCCGGTGCAGCCGGCCGCCGCCGAAGCAGCCGACCACCGCCAGGAAGGTCAGGGTCGCTCCGAGAAAGGCCGACATCTCCCAGAGCAGCGCGCGGCCCCAGTAAGTGCCGTCCGGCAGGCTGCCGAGGATGTCGGGCGCTACCAGGGTCGCGAGGTTCTCCGGCGGGAATCCGAACGTCGCCGCGAAATCGTAGGAGAGCCCGCTCCCCCCTCGCACCGTTTGCTCCGTGCCGGCGAGCCCCGGCAGCAGTTGGACCGCACTCAGGGCCGCGGCCAGTCCGGCCATCGCGGCCAGCCAGAGGCACGTCTTGCCCCGTGCGCGGGCACCGGGCAGGCGGAGCGCACAGTAGAGCGCGCCGGTGACCGCCGTGTAGTAGACGTACTGCGGATGGCCAGCCAGCACCAGCATCGCCGCCGCGCCGCTTCCCAGCAGCGCCCAGCCCGCGCCCGGCGCGGCGAACAGCCCGTCCAGGGCAAGCAGCACGAGCGGCACCCACGGCATCGCGCACAGGTTCGACAGGTGGCCCGCGTAGACGTGCAGGAAGAACTGCCCCGACATCATCGACCCCGCGCCGGCCAGGAAGCAGGCTTCGCGCCTCAGACCCCGGAACCGGCTCCACAGGTACATCGCGAACCCCGCGAGCAGCGTGTGGAACGCAATGCTGACGTTTATGGCGAGGCCCACCGGAAGCACCAGGAAGATCGCGTTCGGGGGATACAGCAGGGCCGACTGGAACCCCTCGAAGAACGGCAGCCCCGAAAAGACGTGAGGGTTCCAGAAAGGCAGGTTGCCCTTCGCCAGCTCTCCGAAACCGAACTGCCGCCAGTAGATGAACTCGGAGGCCGTGTCGGCCTTCTCGTGCGAGAGCACCGGCGGGTAGGCCGAGTGCAGCACGGCGCCGAAGAGCGCGAGCACGATCGCCGCCAGCGCCCCGAGCGCCAGCCAGTCGGAGCGCTCCCAGGCCGGCCAGGGCCCCTGGGACTCGCCCTCGGCGGCGGCGGTGACCGGCGAGGGCTTCCTGGATCGCGTGGGCTTCATATCGGATCGGGCGAGCGCCGTCCCGGGCGGGCGTCCGGACCGATCATCTCACAGCCTGCCCCCACCCCTGACACCAGAACCCCGCTACTTCACCTTCACCGAGTGCACGCCGTCCCAGTCGGGGGGCGGAGGCGAGTCGGCGAACGCCTGCGACCGGCTCATCATTGCGCGAGACGGGCCGTCCTCGGGGATCAGCTCGAGCGCCCCGCCGAAGGCGCTCGCCGCGGCCGCGAAGTCGCGCGCCCGGTAGGCGACCAGACCGCTGGCGTAGGCGGTCAGCAGCCCATGCAGCTCCTCCGGCAGCGCCACGGAGCGCGGGGCAATGGGTTCGAAGAGCGTGACCGGCGTCTTGCGGCCCACGACACGCACGCAGTCGATCTCGCGTGCCCAGACAGCCTCCTGCGAGGCGGCCATTGTCTCTCCCGTGACCAGGATATCGGTGCCGTACTCCTTGTTGGTGGGCTCGAGGCGGGCGCCGAGGTTCACGTTGTCGCCCAGCACGGTCAGGCTCTTGCGGACTGCCGAGCCGAAGTTGCCCACGACCATCTCGCCGGTGTTGACGCCGATGCGGACCTTCAGGTCGGGGTGGCCCATCTCGGCAGCCAGATCCATCATCCGGTCCCGCATCTCGACCGCCGCCAGCACCGCCCTCCGAGCGTGGTCGGCGTAGTACCCGACCGGCCAGCCGAAGAAGGCCACCACGGCATCGCCCACGTACTTGTCGAGCGTGCCCCAGTGGCGGAACACGATGTTGGTCATGTCGGTCAGGTAGAGATTGAGCAGGCGAGCCAGCTCCTGCGGATTGCCCACCTGCTCCGAGAGGGTCGAGAACCCCTTGAGATCGGTGAACAGCACGGTCAGCACCGCCCGCTCGGGCTCGGCCTCCAGGAAGTGTTGCGGATCCTGCATGATCCGATCTATCAGCGCGGGCGGGACGTACTTCGTGAAGGCCGACCGCAGCTCTTCCTTGGCGCTCACCTCGCGCTGGAGGGTCGCCTGAGACTCGGCCAGCTTCTCGTCCTTGCGGCGGTGTTCGCGAGCGTTGGTCAGCGCAAGTCCGAGCAGACTCGCCAGAGTCGACAGATGGGCCAGGTCGTCCGAATCGTAGTGGCCGTCCTCGAACCTGGCCACGTTGAGCAGCGCCCGCACCTCGCCGTCGATCTTGACCGGCACGCAGACCTCGCAAGGCACGGGGCCGCGCCCCAGCACCCGCTTCAGCTCCGGGTTCGACAGGCTGTGCGACCCGTACATCTCCCCGAACATCGCCGCGTGTCCCAGGAAGTTGGGCTCGCCACGCTTGATGCGAATCGACGCGAGTTCGGCCAGCGCCCTCCCCTCGCTCAGCACCGGCGAGAAGAGCTGCCGGTTCTCGTCCGATTGCAGCAGGTGGTACTCGCTGACGCCGAGGTCTTCCAGGAGGATCTCGCGCAGGGTCTTGTGGATCTCCGCTTCCTCGTGGAGGCCCGCCATCTTCTGGAACCGGCGGAAGATGCGGTTGACGCGCTCGGCGATTCCGGGACCGCGGCGCACCAGCCGGTCGGCCAGCGCCCTCAGCGACTGCCCGAAGAACTCCATGACCAGCACGTGCAGCAGCGCCGCCGCCACCGCGTAGAGGTAGAAGTTCAACCACAGCAGCGGGTTCTGAGCGCGGGGAATGGGGATGAAGTCGGGGACCTGGGCCATCGCCAGGTACCGGAAGGCCCAGTACCCGAGCCCGCCCTGCAGCGCCAGCGAGCCGACGAACAGGAAGCCCGAGCCCATCGGCGCAACGAAGAACACGCTCACGTAGGCCCGGTAGAGCCCGGAGAGCGGCAGCACCGTGAACGCCACCCCCCAGAGCAGCGCCGCCGTCCCCAAAGCCAGCCGGTCGTCCATCGCCGGCATCGTGCGCACGAAGTCGTAGAGAGGCCGGCCGTGGGGCAGCAAGAGCTGCATCACCCCGAAGTAGGCCTTGAGAAACAGGCCCGCCGCGGCCCCCAGCGTCACCCAGTAGGTGGCGAGCTTCGAGAGCTTCTGCTTCTCGCGCTCGGTCTCCAGCAGCCGGGCCAGGCAGGCCGAGCAGACGAAGGCCATGTCCCAGGTCGGCAGCGACTCGCGGTGCACCAGTTGCTGCTGCTCGGCAGGCAGCGTCCCGGTCTCGAGGCAATCGGCCAGCGGCTTCGGGCCACGGCAGCAGCGGCAGGTGAGCGACGCCACGTGACCTGGCTGAGAGCCGGTCCGGAACAGTTCGGATCCCTCCGAACCGCTCTGCGGCCGCAGTTCGCCGGCGCGCAGATCGAAGACGAAGGCCAGGGCGCGGATCGGCTGGCCCTTTCGATCGAGGAAATCCACCAGTCCTCGCGTGGGTTCCGCCAGGAAGGTCGCCGCGAAGAACGCGGGCGCCCGCGGCGTGGCACGAGCCAGCAGCTCCCGGTGGACCTGCGAGCCCGCCGGGTCCGAGACCTGCACGAACAGCGCCTCTCCGCCGTCGTCGAGCAGGAATCGGCCGGTGACGTTCGTTCCTTCTCCGACGGCCTTCGTCAAGGTCACGGCGTGCTTGCGGCCGAACCATCCGTCAGCCCCCAGCTCCAGGGGGCCCTCGAGCGAGTAGCCCTCGCCGGAGAAGGGCGGGACCACAACCGTGCCCTCTCGGAGGTCGAGCAGGCAGGACAGGTCGGCGATCCGGTGGTCGGCCAGGTCCAGGAAGTCGAACCGGATCTGCTGGGTGGCCGCCGGCACGAGGAAGGTCGCCGCCCGCCCGCTGCCGCCGCCGGGGAAGGCGATCTCCGTCAGTTCCACGGCGATGCGACGCTCGTTAGGCCAGAGGGCGTACTCCAGGCGCCGGGTGCGGCCGCCATCGTCGAGCGCAACCGCCAGCTCGTACTTGTCGCCCTTGCGGTCGAAGACCAGGTTGACCGCCGATGGGAAGCGGTGATGGCCGCGGGGGCCGAAGCCGAGAGGGGTGGCCTCGCTCACTTGCCCCCCAGGAACTGGTGAAGCATGCCGTAACCCGGGCCGGCCGCCGCGAGCAGCCGCTTTTCGAGCTGCTGGCCGTCCTTCAACAGCACCATCTCGAGCGCTCCGTGTTTGCATGCCCGGCAGTGTTCGAGCGTGGCCCGGATCCCGGTGACGAGCCCCGGCGGCAGCTCCATCCGGGCCGCCATCAGCGCCTCCAGTTCGGCGCGGACGCGATCCTCGCGCAGCTGATCCAGCCGGAGCAATCGGCCGACCAGCTCCAGCCGCTCGTCGGCCGGGACCGTGAAGACGAGTCGCCGGCTGAGCGTCTCCTGGCACCTGGGGCAAGCTGCGCCCAGGCCCAGGGCCGATTTGAAGGTGTCGAGAAGGGACATGGCTGAGAAACGCCGGACGATCCGGAAGCGGCCAGTCTGGATCTTAATACGTTCCCGGCGGATGAGAAGCGAGCCGGATCGCCACGGCGGTCACGTGACGCCGGGTGGCCCCGATGGCCAGCAGCAGCCGGCTACCCTCCATCCAAGCAGCAACCTGCCCGGTGAAGCGCACCGACGGAAGCCGCAGCGCGGATCCTCCCGGGTCGACCTCCAGGTCGAGCCAGTCGAAGCCGGCGTCCCAGGGCATGCCGATCGCCTTGAAACAGGCCTCCTTGGAGGCGAAGAGTGCTGCCCGGTGGGCGAGCGGATTGCATGCGGCCGCGGCCCGGCGTTGTTCGGCGGCCGTGAACACCCTGGCATCGAAGGCCGGTCCGCCGCGCTCGAGCGAACGCTTCAACCGAGCGAGTTCCACGACGTCCACACCACTCCCGGCCACTGTCATGGAAGGGGCCGGCCAGTTCCGAGCTGCTTGCATCGAGACATTTCCGTGAAGAGCGTAACCCCTCTGGTGGGAGGACAACGAACGAAGGTAGATTATCGCTGACACACCCGAGTTTCCGGGAGAGGAGTCCTCGATGAGAAACTTTGTGGCCTGCCTGTTCCTGGGTCTGGGTCTCGCGGCCCCGTCGTTCGCAGCAGCTTCGCTCAGCGTGACCTCCGACCAGGAGGCAAAGGTCTACCTGGGCAGCACCTACCTGGGCAAGACCCCTCTCGAGGTTTCGACTATCAAGGTCGGCACCCACACTCTCAGGGTCGAGAGCGTCGAGACCGGTGAGGTCAAGAGCTACGCCCTGGTCTCTCCACGCAGCACGCGCGTCGAGAAGAGCATCGAGGTTGCCTTCGGAGGCTCCTCGTCAAGCCGCCGGTCGTCCCGGGTCGAACCGGACGATCGGGATTCCGAGGGACGCCGGACGTACGGCAGCGCGGGCGATACCGAGGTCGTCGAGCGACGCGTCTACGAGGAGCGCAGCCACGTGAGTTCGGGCGACTGCCGCTGCGCCTGCCGCGTCGGCCTGTACGACCCCACCCGCACCAGCGGCTACTACGCCGCGCCGGCCTATGCGGCTCCCGTCTACGCGACCAGGCCTGTCTACACCGCTCCGGCCTACTCGTACGCACGCCCGTACTACGGCGCGTCGTACGCCACGCCCTACTACGGCACCGCCTACGCGGCCCCAGTCGCCTACGACCCGTACTACCGCCGATCCAACCCCGCCAACAACTTCCGCAACGTGTTGCTGGGCGCCGGTCTGGTCAACGAGGTGTTCAACCGGGGCGGCAGCCGCGGCGACATCCGCAGGGGCGTCGTGGGCGCCGCGCTCCTCAACGAACTGGTGAAGGGCTCGCGCGGCGGAAACTCCGGTTACGGCTACAACGGCTACAACAACTATGGCGGCGGCTACGGCAGCGGCTACGGCAGCTCGGGACTGGGCTCGCTGTTCGGATTCTGATACCGTTGGCCGGGTGACTCACTCGGACTCTCCTCTCCCAGGGCGCCAGCTTCGACTTGCCGGAGCTGGCGTTCTCTGCCTTCTCCTGGCCTTCGCGATGGCCCGGTCTCTCGAGGCCACCGGCGTCCGGGAACAGTCGCCGCGGATCCGGCGGGCGCTCGCTCCGCCTGCCTCGCCGGGAACCCTGGAGGTCTCGGTCGACGAGGGCGGCCGGACGACCGACGGGCGCGTCAGGGTCTCGGTCGTCGCCGCGGACGGAACGCGCAAGCCGATGTCGCCGAACTCGGCCATGACCCTGTCCCCCGGCGCCTACACCGTCGAGTTGACCCGAGGACAGCGACGGCTGACGCAGAAAGTCAACGTTACCAGCGGCCGCACCGTCCGCCTGGGCTTCCGCCTGCCCTCGAACGACCCCTGCCGACTCTCGGGCGCCTGGCGCGTCCAGGCCAACAGCCGGGTCACGGTGCCGGTGCCCTGCCGGGGCCGGCGCTTTCGCCTGGGCGTGATCTCCAGCGCCGAGATCGACCTCTTCGTCGTCACCCCGGCCGAAATCCGCTCGGGGCGCCTGGCCTCGTTCCGGCCCGTCGCGGCCGCCACCGGCATCCGCAACAGCTCGCTGATCTTCTCGCTGCCCGCCGAGCAGGGCTACGTGATCGTGCTCGACAACAGCAACTTCCCGGGCGACCGCGCCGAGCGCGGCTTCACCGACGCCGCCGTCTCGATCGAGCTGGTTCCCTTGGAGTGAGCGGGCGGGAGCATGTCACGCGGGCCCCCCCCTCGAATCGAGTTGCCATCTGGGGACGCTGTCCCCCGGCCATCTTGCACGTGCACGCGCCTGACGTCGCGTGCGCAAGATGGCGTTCGCCCTCGGCACTGCTGCCGGGGCTCA
>CAZSVK010000103.1:14647-15292 GCA_964610245.1 uncultured bacterium | reverse complement strand
ATCCGGCGACTCTCCCGGCGGGCACGGCGAAAGAGGCCCCGTCCACGGCGGTGAAGCGCCCGAAGCGCCTCGTCAGACCCGTGACCTCGATGCCGCTCATCGGCCGCGCTGCGCCCGGCTCAGCGCATGAAGATCGAGTAGGCGTAACGGTTGTACATGTAGCGCCGCTCGCGGACGTAGCGGGCGCCTTCCTCGACGGCCCGCCGATCGGCCTCGAGGAGCTTCAGCGGATCGGAGGTCTCGAGCAGGCGTCGCAGCGCCTCCTGCACCGAGCGCTCGTCGAGCAGTTTCGAGCAGCCTGCGAACGCCCCCACCATCACCGCCCCCGCGAGCAGCGGCTGGCCCAGCTCCTCGGCCATGGAGGTGGCGGGGAGCCCGATTGTCCGGATGTCGTCCCGGAACGACTCCACCAGCCCTTCCATCGCGCCTGTGTCGTAGAGCAGGATCCCGCCCGGCTTGATGCGCGGCCGGAATAGCTCGCAGTCGCCGGCGTCGAGGGCCAGCACAACGTCAGGCACCCCCGCGAGCGGCGAGCCGATCTGCTCGCGCGACACCAGGACGGTGCAGTGCACGGTGGCCTCGCGCACGGTCGGGCTGAACATCGGCAGCCACGTCACGTTGTGGCCCTTGTTCATCCCCGCCGTC
>CAZSVK010000103.1:0-14637 GCA_964610245.1 uncultured bacterium | reverse complement strand
GTGCCCTGGCTGCGATGGCCCGCCAGCACGATGCGCTCGATCTCGACCGGCTGGTGCTGTCCCCGGCCGGGACCGGCGGGTGGAGCGACCGGCTTCGCCGGAGGCGTCACCTTGCCGCGGCTGCGTCCGGGCATCCGGGCTTCCTCCTCGGCCCCGCGGCCGGTTCTCGTGGCGTGATTTCGAGCATCGAGAAGCCCTGGCCGCCGCGCTGGGCCTCGAACGCGCGGGCGAGCGCTTCCTTCAGGGCGGGTAAGTCTTCCTCGCCTCCGACGGCGAGCCGCTCGATCAGCGCGCCGCGGTTGGCCGTCCGCGCCAGCTCGCACAGGTCCAGCTCGTGCTCGAGTGGAGGCATCCCGTGGGCGGCCGCGCCGGCGGCGGTGCGGACCCGGTTGGCGAAGATCACTGCGATCGGCTCGTTGCGGGCGGCCGCGTGGAGGATCTCCCCCGCCCCCGCGCAGGTCGCGTCCCAGCCGCCCTGATAGGTAAACACCAGCGTTTTCGGATGCACGCGCTTCAGCCCCGCGGCCACCGTCGGGCCCCGGCCGGGCGGCACCGTCACGATGTCGACGTCCAGCGATTCGAAGAGCAGGAGGGCGCAGCCGACCGGCGCCACGCCGACAGTCTCGTCGAGCACGTCGAGCTGGGCCAGCACCTCGCCCAGGGCGAACTCGATCGCCTCATGCGCCCCGCCCGGGCACTCGTGCAGCTGCTGGGCCGTGGGCCGCGTCACCTTGGGCCGCGCCGGCGCCTTCACTCGATCCATTTGATCGCCTCGTGCATGATCTCGAAGCTCGAAGGCAGGCTGCCGCCCGTGCGGCCGTAGAAGTGAACGCGGTCGGGACGGCTCACGGCCAAACGCACGTCGTCGACCATCTGGCCCGTGTTCAGCTCGACCACCAGGAGGGCCTCGGCGTGCCGGCTGAATTCCTCCAGTTGCTCGCCCGGGAACGGCCACAGCGTCACCGGCCGGAACAGCCCCACCTTCAGACCTCGCTTGCGCGCCTTTTCCACGGCGGTCTTCGCCACCCGGCCGACGATGCCGCTGGCCACCACGACCACGTCGGCGTCCTTGCAACTGGTCTCCTCGAAGCGGGCCTCGCTCGCCGCGATCGCCTCGTACTTCTTGTGGAGCTTCCAGGTGCGCGCCTCGATGGCGCCCGGCTCGAGAAAGACCGAGGTGATCAGGTTGGCCTTGCGCCCCTTTCGCGGCCCGACGCTCCACGGCTTCTCCGCGGGCGGCTTGCGCCGGGGCGCCGGGGGCACCATCGGCTCCATCATCTCGGCCACGAGCCCGTCCAGCAACAGCACCACCGGGTTGCGGTGGCGGTCGGCCAGTTCGAAGGCCTCCTGCGTCAGATCGGCCGCCTCCTGCACGCTCGAGGGGCAGAGCGCGATCAATCTGCAGCTCTCCAGGTTGGCGCCGCGCGTCGCCTGAAAGTAGTCGGCCTGCGACGGCAGAGGCCCGGCCAGCGCGTAGCCGCTCAGCCCGACGTTGAGGACCACGCAGGGCACCTCCGCGCCGGCCATGAACGACAGCATCTCCTGCATCTGGCCGATGCCCGGCCCCGAGGTGGCCGTCATCACTCGGGCCCCCCCGGCGGCGGCGCCGAACGCCATCCCGATGGCGGCGACGGGGTTCTCGGCCGCCGTGTAGATGCCCCCCGCCACCGGCAGCCTCGCGGCCATGAACTCGTGGACCTGGCGCAGCGTCAGCCCCGGATACCCGAAATAATGGGTGCAACCGGCCCTGACGGCCGCCTCGGCGACCGCCTCCGAACCAGGCACCAGCACTTTCTGTCGGGCCGCCATGAGAGTGGAGGAACGCGCTGGGGAGTATACCACGCAGGTCTGGCGCCGAGCGCACCCGCCCCGACCGGAGTCCCGGCGGCCGCGGACGGCAGGGGGATCCGACTCCGGCGACCATAGCACTTGTGATATCAAAAGTGCTATGGAGTCCGCGGGGACATCCCCCCGCCCCGGAAGTCCGGAGGTCGTCAGCGGTCACGCCGCTGCCCCTCCGCGTGCGCTACCTCGCCTGGATGCTGGTGCCGGAGGAGGGACTCGAACCCTCACGACGGTTTCCCATCGGCGGATTTTGAGTCCGCTGCGTCTGCCATTTCGCCACTCCGGCCAGGGATTCTCGCGGGACGCTTCCGGAAGGATAAACGCCGGGCTCGGCGCCGGTCAAGCTCTCCACGAGTCCGAGATGCCCCCCGCCTATCGCGCCGGGCCGGCGGGCTGCAGGCCCTCGAGCTGCAGCAGACGATCCGACAGGTCCACCATCAGCAGCACCGGCCGTTCGCCGCACATCGTCAGCTGCAGCCTCCGTGCTCCGCGACCCATGTGCGGCGCGCTGAAGACCGGCTCGGGAGAGAGCCCGTCGCGCGTGCGCACGATCGCATCCCTCATGACCTGCCGGCGCGTCATCGGGGTCAGCTCGGAGTATCCGATGAAGAACCAGGGCCCTTGCGTCGCGAGGGTCCCATTGGCCTCCTCGGTGACCAGTTGCTCCGGCAGCCGCAACCGCTCCGAGAAACTCCCTCCCCCATCGGTGCTGCGACGCATCCGCACCCGGAAGTCGGCCTCGTAGACCAGCAGGAGGGTGTCGCCGAGGACCGCGATCTCGAAGGCGGATCCCACGCGTTCGTCCGAGCCCGTCAACCAGCGCGGCTTCGTCCAGACGGCGCGAGCCGGGTCCTCGCTCCAGATCCAGCCGAGCGAGTTGCGGCCGGTCTCGGGCCGCCGGTCCTGGTAGAAGAGCAGCAGCCTCTTTCCGTGCAGGATCGCTCGGCAGCACCGGACCTCGACGTGCACGTGCTGGAGCGGCAAGGGCGGGCTGGCGACTCCCCGGATGCGGCCGGTGGCGTCGCAGGGAACCCGGCTCACCGCACCCGAGTGGCTCACCTTCGACCGTACCCACGCCAGCAACTCGACCTGGCCGTCGTGTCCGGTGGCCAGAGCAGGCTCGTCCCCCTCGCTGGCGAAGGTGGTGGGCGTCTCCCAGCGGAGCGAGCCCGCCGGCCGGAACCTCACCCAGGTCTCCGACGGGCCTGGAACCGGCTCGATCGCGAAGGCCGCAAGCTCCCCCGCCGTCGTGGCCAGCAACGACGGATAGCTGGTGCGCTCGGCGCGTGGCGACAGCTCCTCGAGCGGGAACCAGGTGCGTCCGGCATCGGGGCTCTCTCTGAAGAAGACCTGGCCGTCGGTCCCCTCGAGCGAGAACCTGGGGATCTGACTCCTCCACGCCACGAGCACTCGCTCGCCTCGGGACTTCAGGTCGATGGTCTGGGCTCCGACCGCATGCCGCGACAGGACGGGCTGCCCGTGCGTGTCAGGTTCGAGCGTTCGCGCCTCGTGCGCCTCCCGGACCGCTCCGTGAGACAGACGAAGCCGGGAGGTGCTCCCGCGAGCAAGGCCCAGGATCTCATAGTAGAGACTTCCGGGAGGGATGGTCTGCCGGGCCGGGCCCGACGTCCGGGGTGGCTCGATCGTCACCTCCAGCTCTTCGCGCAGAGGCTGCGTGAACCAGATGCGAGCCCGGTCCGTCCCCGTCGAGATTCCTTTGACCAACGACATTGCGCCGGTCGCTGCCGGTGAGGCTGGCACGCTGGCGGCGGTCTGGCCGGCCGCGGGCGTTGCGGGGTTCCCGGGCGCTGCCTCGGCCGGGGCCGATCCGGCCAGAGACGATCTCCAGAGATAGGCGCCCGCGGAAACTAGCAGGAACGCCGCGAGCGCGACAGCGCCCGCACGCCATCCGCGGGAAGGCGCGGCGGCTGCAACCATCGCCATCGAGGGCCGTCGCGTGGCCGCGGTCGCGCCCTTGCCGGCGCTGGGGATGCGACTGGCCGAGGCCATCGTCGTGCGTCGAGGCCGGGCCGCGGGCAGCCTGTCACGCGACAGCGCCACCGTGCGAACCTCCGGCTGTTCCGACAGGGTCGATCGCAACGCCTCGAGCCGTCGGCCGAACTCGGCGGCAGTCGGCCGGCCGACCGGATCGCGGCCCAGGCACTGAACCACCAGGCTCTCCAGTTCCGAGGGAAGCCCCGCGCGCAGGCGGCCCGGCTCGGCGAACTCCCCCCGGCTCTGCAGCCGCAATCGTTCGCCGACATCCTCCGCGGGAAACGGTGACGCTCCCGTCAGCAGCTCGTAGAGCACTGCCCCGAGCGCATACAGGTCGGCCGCCGCCGTGGCGGGCTCGCCGTCGAGCACCTCGGGGGCGACGAACCCGGGCGTGCCGAGCACGATCCCCGCCGCCGTGCTGGGCGCCTCCGAGGCCACGCGAGCCAGGCCGAAGTCGGCCACCTTGGCCCTCTCGTCGGACGTCATCAGCACGTTCTCGGGTTTGAGGTCGCGATGGACGATCTGCTGTTCGTGCGCGTGGGCCAGACCCGCGGCGATCTCTCCCGCGATCCGGACCGCCTCCAGGACGGGCATCGGGGCCCGGGCGCGGTCCAGCACGTCCCGCAACGAGCCGCCCTCGACCACCTCGGTGACCAGGAACGGCCGGTCGCCCACGAATCCCGCGTCGAGCAGCGCCAGCAGATTCGGATGGGTGAGCCGGGCCTGGATGCGGGCCTCGCGGAGGAACCGCTGGCGGGTCTCCTGGGCGTCGAAGAGACCCGGCGCCAGGATCTTCAGCGCGACCTCGCGGGCGAGGCTCTCCTGGTAGGCCACGTACACCGTGGCCGAGGCCCCCGAGGCGAGCGGCCTGAGGAGCTGGTACCCGGGGACCTCGACGGGTGCGGTTCTCGCTTGCTGGCCGCTCATCTGGAAACGTGAGGACGGGCTCCGGGCGGAGCCTCTCCCCGGGAGTCTACTGCACGCCGGTCTCGCCGGACGCCTGCAGTAGAATGAAGTCCGCGACCATCGCGGGAGGAGTTCGATCGTGACCAAGAGCTATCGAGTGGGAATCGTGGGCGCCACCGGCGCCGTGGGCACGCGCATGCGCGAGATCCTCGACGAGCGCCGCTTTCCGGTGCAGTCGCTCACCCTGTTCGCCACCGGCAAGAGCGCCGGCAAGCGTCTGCCCTGGCACGGCGGCGAGCTGGAGGTGCGCGAGGCGACGGCCGATGGCTTCGCCGGCCTGGATCTCGTGCTGTTCAGCGCCGGCACCGAGGTCTCCCGCGACCTGGGGCCCGCGGCCGCGAAGGCGGGCGCCGTGGTCGTCGATAACTCCAACGCCTGGCGGATGGAGCCGGGTGTCCCGCTCGTCGTCCCGGAGGTCAACGGGCGACGGGCGCTCGAGCACCGGGGCATCATCGCCAACCCCAATTGCTCGACGATCCAGATGGTGGTGGCGCTGTGGCCGCTGCACCGGCGGGCCCGCATCCGGCGCATCGTGGTTTCGACCTATCAGTCGGTCTCGGGCACGGGCCTCGAGGCGATGGACGAGATGGTCGCGCAGTCGCGCGCGCGCCTGGCCGGCGAGTCCGAGCCCGAGGCGCGGGTCTACCCGCATCGCATCGCGTTCAACTGCCTGCCCCAGGTCGACAAGTTCGACGCCGACGGCAACACGCTCGAGGAGATGAAGATGGTCAACGAGACCCGCAAGATCTTCGAGGAGCCGGCGCTCGCGGTGACGGCGACCTGCGTGCGGGTGCCCGTCCTGATCTCGCACTCCGAGGCCGTGAACGTCGAGTTCGAGCGGCCGCTCTCTCCGGCCGAGGCCCGAGAGTTGCTGGCGGCGGCGCCGGGCGTGATCGTCGTGGACGACCCGGCCACGAGCGCCTATCCGCTGGCGCGCGATGCCGAGGGGCGCGACGAGGTCTTTGTCGGCCGCATCCGTCAGGACACGTCGCATCCGAACGGTCTGAATTTCTGGGTCGTGAGCGACAATCTGCGCAAGGGCGCCGCCACCAACGCCATCCAGATCGCCGAGGAACTCGCCGCCGCCGGCAAGCTGGGGGGATAGGCCCAGGGCCCCGGGCCTCGAGCTCCCAGCCTACAAGAAGAACTTCTTGCAGAGGGCCCGAACGCCGACTTTTACGTGTGCCTCGTCGATGACGCAGCTGATCTTCACGTCGCTCGTGGCGATCATCTGGATGTTGATGCCCTCGTCGGCCAGGGCGCGGAACATGCCCATCGCAACGTGGCTGTCGGAGCGGATGCCCATCCCGATGAGCGAGACCTTGGCCACCTTCTCGTCGGTCTGGAGCTGCATGCCCTCGTACTGGGCGACCAGCTCCTCGAGGGCCGCGCGGGCCTTGGCCAGGTCGCCGCGCTTGATGGTGAAGCTGATGTCGTTGAGCGGCCCTCGGGTCGTGCTCTGGACGATCATGTCGACGGCGATGTCGCGGTCGGCCAGCGTCTCGAGGATCTTGCAGGCCATGCCGGGCCGATCCGGCACCCCATAGACGGTGACCTTCGAGATGGTCGCGTCGTGGGTGACGTTGCTGACGATCGGTTTCTCCACGAGTTCCTCCAGATCTCCGATCCAGGTGCCGGGCCCTTCGACGTGGCTGTGCTTGACGAGGATGGGGATGCGGTATTTCCAGGCGAAGAAGACCGCCCGCGGGTGCAGTATCTTGGCGCCCGCGAACGACATCTCCAGCATCTCTTCGTAGCTGAGGCGGTCGATGCGTCGCGCCTCGGGGTAGGTGCGCGGGTCGGCGGTGTAGACGCCGTCGGCGTCGGTGCACTTCTCGAGTCGCTCGGCGTCGAGGGCGACCGCCAGGGCCATCGCGGTGATGTCCGAGCCGCCGCGGCCCAGCGTGGTCACGTCGTCCTCGGCGGTGACCCCCTGGAAGCCGGCGACGATGACCACCTTGCCGGCCTCGATCTGCTTGCGCAGTTTCGCGTCGTTGACGCCGAGCACCTTGGCCTGCGTGTGGAGGGCGTCGGTCTTGAGGCCGATCTGGGAGCCGGTGTAGCTGATGGCGTCGACGCCGTGCTTGTGCAGCGCCATCGCCATCAGCGCGATGCTGACCTGTTCGCCGGTGGCCAGGAGCATGTCGAGTTCCCGGGCCGGCGGATCGGGCGTCAGTTCGTGGGCCAACCGCGTCAGCTCGTTGGTGGTCTCGCCCATCGCGCTGACGACGAGCACGATGCGGTCGGTGCCTCGCTCCTGCTCGGCGATCCTGGCCGCCAGGGCGTCGATCTTGGCGAGCGTCGAGAGCGACGAACCGCCGTATTTCTGGACGATCACGGACATCGGGCGGCGCGCAGCATAGCAGAGCGCATCGAGGGGTGGGAAGAGTCGAGCGGGGCCGCTCAGGGCAGGCCGAGCTGCTTGCGGGCCGTGACGTTCTCCGGGTCGAGGATCAGGATGTCGCCGAAGACCTTGCGGGCGCCCTCCTCGTCCTTGAGCGCCGCCTTCGCGAGGCCCAGCTCGACCAGGAACCCCACGTCGGTCGGATAGAGCACCAGCATCAGCCCGGCGATCTTCGCCGCCTGCTCGAGCTTGCCCTGGTAGCGGAGCGCCTGGATGTAGCGCAGGTTGCCGTAGAAGTTGGACGGGTCGATGGCCAGCACCTGGCGCGTCACGGCTTCGGCGTCCTGGTAGCGCCCTTCGGCCAGCAGCGGGAGCGTGTAGCCGAGCTTGGGCTCGATGGCCGCCGGCAGCGCCTTGATGGCGGTCTCGTAATGCTGGAGTGAGTTGGCGTAGGCGCCACTGGCGTAGTAGAGCCAGCCCAGCCTCAGGTTGACGGTGTAGCCCTGCGGAAACGAGGCGTGCAGGAGCAGCAGCGCCTTGATGGCGTCCTTGTAGTTGTGCGCCTGCTCGTAGCTGTAGGAGCGAGCGTAGTTCTGGCGGATCTGCTCGTAGCTCGGCTCCGTCGAAGCGGAAGCGGGAGCGGGGGCGGCGAGCGCCGCCAGCGCGGCCAGGATCATCGCGAGTCGGTGCATGGCAGGTCTCCTCTCGTGGCCTGAATCAGAAGGTGTGGCCCAGGGTGAAGGTGAGGCTGTCGGCCCGAGAGCGGTCGGTGCGGCCCAGCTCGGTGAACAGCTCGCGGCCGACGCGCGCCGCCGCGGACCACTTCTCGGCGAACTGGTGGCGCACCTGCAGCGCGAGGCCGCCGTGGTGCTGCTCGGCCAGGTTGAAGACGACGAACCCGGAATCGCGGACGGCATAGGCCTGATCGCCCACCCAGGCCGAGAACGCGCCCGACCACTTCTCGACGGTGAGCGACAGCTTCTCTTCGATCGAGAACAGGCTGCTCCGGCCGAGGCCCGGATCGGTGTCGAAGAAGATCGCGTTCGCGGTCAGGTCGTTCCAGAGCAGCCCGCCGGACGGGTTGCCCACGGCCAAACCCATGCGAGGGCTCACCTGCCAGGCCGCGACGTGGGGCGCCGACTCGGTGTAACTCGAGCGATAGAGGTCGAAGCCGGCCTCCCACCTGCCGGACTCGTAGCGGTAGAGCCCGAGAAGGCCCATCTGGCCGCCCGACGAGAGGGCCTGGTCGGTGTCGGTCACGTGGCCGCCCGCGCGCAGCTTCCATCCGGGATCCGAGAAATTGGTGTAGACCAGCGAGAGATCCCTCTGATGGCGCGTGCCTCCGCCCGCGGCGAAGTCGATGGCGATCTGATCGTAGGAAAGCTCGACCAGGTTCTCGGCGTCGATGCCGAAGTAGCCGTAAACGCCGCCGTAAGCGGCCGACTTCTTGGACGTGGACTTGCGATAATTCAGCGCGCCGCCGTAGAGCAACGTGTCGACCAGCCACGATCTGTCCGGCGCCTCGACCGGCGCCTGTTCGGCCCGGGCGGCCTCGAGCGCGGCCCTGAGCGAATCGTCCATCGCCCTGGAGGTGCTGGCGAGCACGTCGGAGCGCCGGCTCTCGGTGGCGCGGGCGAGCGCCGGAAGCAGGAGCAGGGCCAGGAGTAACGTCACAGCTCTATTCACCGTGGAGCCTCCTCAGTTCGAGGCCGTCGCACTCGATACGGGCGAAACCGGCGGTCTCGTCCAGCTCGACGAGGGCCACCTGATTCAGTTTCAGGAAGTCCGACCGGATCCGGGTCTCGATGCAGTTTCGCGAGACGAAGCGATGCCGGGTGCGGGCTTGCGCCAGGGGCGGATGGAACACCCGGAGGAACTGGGCGAGCATCTGGCGGAAGCCGCCCGGCAGGACGCCGAGCGGGAGGATGTCTTCCCAGACGAGGTTCTCGCGGAAGGCGAGCGGCAGCCGCGGGAGCGCCCTCAGGAAGAGCCTGAGCCGCGGGTCGTCGCCGTCGACCGAGTGGAAGAAGAAGGTGCCCTCGTACTTGCCGAAGTAGAGGCGGCCGCGGCCGGAATCGAGGTAGGCCGTGCCGTCGGCGGCCATCCGCACCTGGAGCTGGAAGCGCTCGGCCGGCCGCCCCGCCACGCGCAGTTCGAACTCCTGCGTGTCGTCGAGAACGTGGGCGGTGATGGCGTCCAGGCGCGGGTCGACGACGAGCGGTTCGACCTGGGCCTGCTCGGGCGGGACGTCGTTCGAGTGGTGCTGCTCGCCCTCGACGTAGCCGACGAAACTGAACGGGGCGGTGGCCGCTCCGAGGACCTCGGTGAGCTGGACCTGAACGTGAATGTGAGGCTGCGGGGAGAGGCCGGAATTGCCGCACAGGCCGACGCGGGCGCCGCGTTCGACCCAGTCGCCTTCCTTGACGGCGACGCTGCCCTGGGCGAGGTGCGACAGCTCGGCGTAGAACCCCCGCGCGTCCTGGAACAGGACCAGGTTGCCCCAGTTGTTGGTGCGGTCGACCTGGCCGACGGCGTTGTCCGGCAGCCCGTCGAGGACGCGCACGACGCGCCCCCTGACCGGCGAGAGGACGGGCTTGCGGAAGGCGTAGTAGTCATCGAGCTGATCGCCGGCGCCGCGGAAGGTGCGGCCCTCTTCGTCGGTGATGACGAAGTCGCAGGCCGAGTTCCAGATGCCCTTGTGGGTCCACTGGCCGTCGAAGCCCTGCCAGACGGTCCAGCGGCCCGAGAACGGCAGCCGGAGGGTGCGCTCGGTGCCCCGGTGGCGCATCCGGATCGAGAGGTGGTGGTCGAGCGTTTGCTCGGGCGTGGCCTTCAGATAGCGGGCGATGAGCGGACTGCCGGCGAGGCCGAGAGCGTAGAGAAAGGTGAGCGAGACGAAGTTGAACGGCAGCGTGAAGGCCGGCACGCCGTAGGCCGCCCAGAAGACGCTGGTCGCGTCCAGCAGCACCGTCGAGACCGCGACCCCCACGAGGGCGACGGCGAAGCTGGCGAGCGAGGGAATCAGGAAGACGCCGCCCAGGGCCATCGCGATGAGGATGAAGTTGAGGCTATAAACGTCGGCGTAAGCCTGCGGGTAGGAGCCCAGCACCAGCGCCCGGATGGCCGTGCCCCAGACGTAGCCGGCCAGCGCCAGCACGAACAGGATGCGGGAGCGGAAGAGCACGAGCGCCGCCGCCACGAACCCGATCGCCAGGTCGGGGGCGAAGAAGATCGCCCCGAAGCTGCGCAGGAACCCGTCGAGCCAGGCCGGCACGCCCGCGAGCGTCGTCCCCCCGTGGGGCAGGGCGGTCAGGAGGCCCGAGTAGCGCAGCGAGGCCAGGTAGAACAGCGAGCTGACGAGCAGGAACGGCATGCTCAGGACCGGCAGCACGAAATAGCGCGAGAAGGCGCTCGAGAGGCCCAGCGTCAGCACCAGGGTCAGCACCCCGAGCGTCAGCGCGAGGAAGGCCGGCATCAGGTCGAAGCGGAACAGGTAGCCGACCGAGAGCCCCACCAGCAACGCGTTGTAGGTGTAGTAGCCGGTCTGCAGGAACTCTCGTCCCATCCCGATGAACCGGGCGAAGAGGTAGGCCGAGAGCACCGAGAGCAGCCCCGCGGCGGCCGCTCCGGGCTGGCTCAGCAGCACCAGGAAGAGCACCGCTCCGACGCCGCGGCCCTGCAGGAACAGGACCTCGGCGTAGCTCTGGAAGATGGCGCTCAAGGCTAGGGTCACCGCTTGCCGGCTGGCGCGGCCGGGGAGGTCAGCCTGGCCGGCAGACGCTCCTGGAGCCTGACATATTCGAGGTTCTCCGCCTCTCTTATGACATCGACCTCTCCGCCTTCGCCGATGAGCACGACGTTCGGCCGGTACTCGATGAACTGCAGCCACTGGGTGTTGTTGTAGGCGCCCACCGGCGAGAAGATGAGCCGCGTTCCCCGGCCGAGGGGCGGCAGCAGCGCCTGATCCTCCAGGCAATCGATGTTCATGCAGAGCGGGCCGTTGATGATGCAGGGCTCGCTCGGGCCGCTCACCGGCCGGTCGAGCGCGATGCCGAACTTGTACCAGAACGAGGTGAAGAGCAGGTTCACTCCGGCGTCGGCGACGTAGGCCCGCGTGCCGTCGGCCAGCCGCTTGGCCGCCCGGATGGTCGTGATGAGCGAGGCGGCTTCGTCGACCAGCGCTCGTCCCGATTCGACGATGAGCTTCGGGAACGAGGCCGGTTCCAGCGTGCGCCACAACGCGTCGGTGATCTGCTCGGCGTACTCGTCGATCGGCGGCACGGCGACGTCGGGCGAGAGGTAGGTGCCCTTGAGCTGGATGCGCGAGGGGAAGCCGCCTCCGAGGTCGAGGTACTCCATGACGAGTCCGAAGCTCTGCTGCAGTTCCTTGGCGAACTCCACCATCTTCTCGACCTGCCGGGAATAGGCCCGCGGGTCGAGGATGAAGGTGCCCAGGTGGCAGTGCAATCCGGCGAGCGTCACCCGGCGGCTGCGCGAGAGGCGCTTGACCGCCTCCATCGCCTGGCCGCTCTCGAGGTTGAAGCCGAAGCGCGTCCACTGCGGGTAGATGCCCGCGTCCAGGTTCAGCCGCAGACCGACCTTCACCGGCCGGCCAAGCTGCTCGGCCGCCTTTTCGACGTCGGCGATCTCGTCGAGGTGGTCGACGTTGACCATCCCCCCCTCGCCCAGCACCGTGACCAGCGTGTCGAGCGGCTTGTGAGGGCCGTTGAAGATGAGGTTCTCGCCGCGGACGCCCAGCGCCCGGGCCATCTCGACCTCCATCCGGGAGACGACCTCGGCCAGCGCGCCCTCCTGGTGCATCACCGCGCAGATCGACTGCAGGAAGTTGGTCTTGTAGGACCAGCCGAAGGCCACGTTCGGGTAGCGCGTCGAGAAGGCCGAGTAGGCCTGCCGGTATCGCTTCCTCAGCGTGCGTTCGGAGTAGACGAAGAGAGGCGAGCCGAACCGCTCGACCAGCTCGGAGACCGGCACGCCGTCCAGCTCCGACTTCACCAGCCGGCTATAGAGGGGGCTCTTGCCGTACTTGTTCATCAGCCCGCTCTGGAGCTTGCGAATCAACGGCTTCAGGTATTCCTTCTTCATCTCGGCTCCTTCAGCGCTCGCCTCGGGTGACGATCTTCTGGAATGACTGCAGGTCGGTGACCAGTTCGTAGGTGTAGCGGACGAAGAGCTTGCCCGCCTCGTAAGCCCGGTTCTCGAGCAGAGGCAGCTCCAGCATCCGACGCACCAGGTTGGAGGCCAGGTTCTGTCCCACGGCCGCCGCGAAGTAGGACCAGGCGGGGAACCGGGGGTTGATCTCGACGAGGTAGATCTCGTCGTCGTGGGCGATGCACTCCAGCTCGAAAGGGCCCCGCCAGCCGAGCGCCCCGGTCACCCGCTCCGCCGCCGCGAGCATCCCCTCGTGACGCACGCTCACCCCCGTCCACATCTTGCCGAGCGTCGTGATCCAGCTCTTCTTCAGACAGACGAGGCCCAGGTTGCCGCCCTCGCCGTCCCCGACGCCGACGACGTTCATCTCCTCGCCGGTCACCACCTCCTGGACGATGACCGGGTAGCCCCACTCCGCCACGAGCTGTCCGAAGTAGGCCGACGCCTCGGCCAGCGTGTGCGCCCGCCAGGCCTTGTACAGAGGCCCCTTCACCATCACCGGGAAACCGATGCGATCGACCGCCGCGGCCAGTTGCGAAGGGGAGGTGAGGACCTCGGTGCGCGGGCAGCGAATGCCCAGATCCTCGGCGACTTGCTCCAGGTTGTCTTTGCTCCTCAGACGGAACTGCTCGCGCGTCGGGAGGAAGGTGCGGATGCCGTGGCGCGCCAGCTCGGCGCCGTACTGGATGTAGAACGGCAGCTCGGAGTCCAGGCAGGGAATCACCGCGTCGAGCCCGCAGCTCTCCTTGATGTAGAGCAACCGCTCGACCATCGGCTCGCCGCCGGCCGATGGGTAAGGCATCACGAAGCAGCGATCGAACAGCCAGTCCATGTAGAGGCCCGGCTCCATCGCGTCGTAGGCCAAGCCGATCACCTCGGCCGAAAGCTCGCGATCTTCCTTGAGCGCCCGAGCGACCCCCGCCCCGGGGCCCGGGTTGTCGACGGCGTTGATGCCGCTGACCGCCACTTTGACCGGGCTCACTTCATCTCCCCGGCCAGGCCGAAGGAGGCCAACCGCTCCAGCACGTCGCGCACGTCGCGTTCCGCGTCGGCCTCGACCACGTCGTAGGTCCGGACCAGCGCGGCCACGACGTCGGCCTCCGCCGTCCCGGCCTGCAGCTCCTTCACCACGAACAGCGCCGTCTCGTTGAGCACGAAGCTGTCTCCCGTCACCGGGTCGAACGCGAACCCCTCGTCGTTGAGCGCCAGTCTGGCAAGCTTGGTCATGGTCGTCCTCCTCGGGCCCCAGGCCGATCCGGAACCGTGTCGCCCCGCCTTTGCACGATGCGTGCCGCCCTGGCTCGGGCCGCGATCCTCCAAACAGTACGTCCATGCTGCACCAGATTCGTGCCGCCGATGCGAAAGCCGCAGACCGGTGGTGCGGATTTCGCAGTATGGTGGACCCGATGAGCTGGACCCGCAAGAGGCCGGGGCTCGCGGACGCCGCGTCGGCAGTCCCTATCGGTCCGCGGCACGGCTCTTGCCCGTCATTCGCCGTGCAACCCACCCAGATTAGAGGTTTCCGCGGTCAGATGCGCCGGTTTCGTTCGTCGAAACCTACAGATATGTTCGGATCGGAACGGTCCTGCCCGGCAGGACGCGGCGCGGCCCGCGGGACACTTCCCATGGCGGTGCTCGCGCTTCTGGTCCTGGTCGCTTCCCCTGCCTGGGCTGTCGACGGCCCCGCGGGGCTCGCGCTCACCAATCTGTGTGCCGACAATGTCTCGGTCGTCTGGTTCTCGCCGACGCTCGAAGCGGGGGCGGTCGAGTTCGCGCTGAGCGCGGCCGAACTCCAGTCGGCCACCGGCACGTTCGTCCGGGTGGCCGACGACGCCGGGCCCTCCACCGCGCACCAGGTCACGCTGGGCGACCCGTCGGCCTTCGACAACCGGTTCCCGGCTGGACGTGCTCCGCTGGTCCCGGGCCGCACGTATCTCTATGACGTCCTCTCGGGCGCCGCCCGCTTCGACAACGGCGGCGCTCACTACTCGTTCCGCACCCCGGATTCGCCGGAGCCTCGCTTGCTCGTGCCTCAGCCGGCCACCGTCCCGGTCACCGGCGCGGGCAACAGCGACCCGGGGGGGGCGGTCGTGCTCTACCACCTGAGCGGCTCCGGCGGACGATCCCAGCAAGGCTCGGCCCTGGTGTTGAACGGGCAGGCTCGCCTCCTCGACCTCGCGCAGATGCTGCGGCGGGACGGCTCGGCCGGGTGGGATTTCTCGGGCAGCCAGACCCTCGTCCTGACCGCGGCGGCGGACCCGGCGAACCGCCGCGTCACGTCGGCGCAACTTTCCCATCCAAGGAGGCCCCCCAATGGC
>CAZSVK010000102.1:0-15301 GCA_964610245.1 uncultured bacterium | reverse complement strand
CTGCCACGTGTCCCTTCGCCCCTCGAACGCAGCGTCGTGCTCTCGGCGGTCTCGTGGCGCCCGTTCGAGGCGGCCTTCCGCCTCTTCGACCGCGACGGCGACGGCCTGCTCGCCTTCGAGGAGTGGAGCCGCCTCGTGCTCGATCCCGCCAACCTGTTCCTCGATCTCGACGGCGACGCGATCGTGACCCCCCAGGAGTTCCGGCTCTCGCTCCTCGAGACCAACCAGTCCCGTGAGTACCTCGAAGCGATCATCTCGAAGCTGCGCCTGGCGGCGCTGACCCACGAGCAGGGCGACCTGGCCGGTTCGGCCGAGCAGTATGCCGAGCTGTGCGCCGCCGAACCCGAACTGACCTCGGCCCACCTCGGCCTGGGGCGCTGCCAGCAGGCGCTGGAGGCTTTCCCACGGGCGGAGGCCTCCTTCCGCCAGGCCGCCCGGACCAACCCCGCTTCTGCCGAGGCCTGGCTCGGCTTGGCCCTGCTCCAGGCCCAGAAGGGGGATGAACAGGCCCTGCCCCATCTCTCGAAGGGGCTGGAGCTACTGGAGCTGACGGGCCGTTTGAGGCTGCCCGGGGCCTGTGGCAGCGCCGAGCGAAGTTATCGCACGACGCTGGCCGGAACCGTTGCGACGCAGCTCGGCAAGCTCGAGTGCTCGGCCCTGGCCGGCCTGGCGGAGAGTTGCGCGCGCCGTCTGGCGGGCCAGCCGATCCGGGAACCCCTGCCGCAACCCTTCTGGCGGCTGCCCACCACCGTCGACCTGCTCTTGCGCCGGGGATTCCCGGTCGACGCCCGCGGCCGGGTCGAGGCGACCCCGAATCTGGTCCCCTGGGTTGGCAGCCTGCTCGAGGCGATCGTCTTCACCTCGCAGCGCGATCCGCACGAGGCGAGGCGGTGCCTGGCCCTGGCCCGCGAGCGGGGCGCGCCGCCCATGCCTCTGGTGGCGCTCGAACTGGGCAATCAGTTCGACCTGGGCGATCGACGCGCCGCGGACCGGACGCTGGCCTGGCTGGGTAGCATCCGGACGACCCCCTGGGAGATGGCCGAGATAGGCTGGCAGCTCGCCTACCGAGCCGAGTGGAAGACGGCGTCCGAGTGGTTCGCCCGGGCCATGCGCCAGCGTCACGATCTGACGCGAAACTCGCTGCTGACGGCGCTGTGCGAGCTGGAGCTGGGCGAACCGGAACGCGCGATGCGTTACGTGGAGCGGTTCACCAAGACGAGCGTGCCCGATTCCGAGCTCCTTCACCTGCAGGTCGCGCTGCTCATCAAGCTGGGGATGCTGCGGATGGCCATCACGGTCGGCCAGCAGATGGTCTTCGTGAAACCTGACGATCTCTCCAACCGCCTCCTGCTCGCCAGCATCTACGGGATGGCCGGAGACCAGCTCCAGCGCCGAGAAACGCTGTTGCAGGCCCGGCAGACCTGTCCCGCCGGCTCGCCCCTGCGAGGACAGGTGGAGCAAGCGCTCGGCGAACTCGGCCCCCCACCGGCGGCCCCAACCATCGGGAAGCGCGCTGAATCTCCTGGCCCGCGCGGCGGAGGTGGTGCTACCGTTGGAAACAGGCGATCGCCCGAACCGTAGAGCGGCCCCGGCCGGGCCCTCCAGTCGAGGAGCGTGAGGATATGTCTCGCGGGAACCTTTGCCTCTGGTTGGTCTGCTTGCTCTTGCTCTCTTGCCTCTCGGTCTCCGCCGCCGAGGGGGGACGTGGCCGGGGCAAGGGAAAGCATCACCGGTCGCACGACCAGGCAGTCACCCCTCCCGGCGCACCTGGCGGAGCCGGCGAGTCCAAGTCCCACGACGAAGACCGCGGCCCGCTGAGCAAGATTCCCAAGCAATGGCTCGAAGGCACGATCGAGGTGGCCAGCGACAAGGGCGCGGCGGAGGCCCAGAAGTTCCTCTGGCTGAAGGACGTCTCCGGCGTGATGTACCAGATAGCCGGCGGCCAGGCGCTCGAGCGGCTCCGCAAGGAAGCGGTCGGCCAGCACGTGTTCGTGTGGGCCCGCTCCTGGACGAACGAGCGCGGCGAGAAGTGCCTGAAGGTTTCGCAGTTCGAGAAGGCCGTGGGCACCCTGCCGACCGAGTCGCCCAAGCATCACCGGCGGTCGAAGGACACACAATCTGCCGCCTCGCCCGAGACCACCGCTCCGGCCGAGACAGCTCCGGCCCCCGCCGCCGCTCCCGAGCAACCCGCTCCCCCCGCCGCCGCGCCGGCCAGCCCCACGCTCACCCCCACCGCTCAGTAGCTCTGACGTTTAGACTGCCTCGATCCGGGAGGTCGACCGCTCGATGTGGAAGAAGCTCGCAGCCGTCGTGGTCGTTCTGGCCCTCGTGGCCGGTGCCGGCTTCTACGTGAACAAGCGGATGAAGGGCTTGCGGGTCCGGCTGATCCTCGACAAGAACGACGAGCAGTTGCTCGGGGCGCGCTACAACCTGGCCGAGCTGGCCAAGAAGCTGGGCGAGCAGTTCGGCCAGGAGCCCGATCTGAAGGTGGTCGGGAAGGCCAAGAAGCTCCTGAACAAGATCGACCACAAGAGCTGCGTGGGCCTGGTTCGCTTCGAACGGCTCGTACGCGAGCAGGAGCGCAAGGTCAAGCCGCTCTACTGGCTGCCCACCAGCGACACCGGCGCCCCGACGCACGTCCTGGTCGTCTCCGACAAGGCCGCGCCCGAGTTCATCGAGAAGCTGGAGGCGGTGCTCCCGGTGGACGTCGTCAGGAATCGCAAGGTCAAGACCCCGTTCGGTCCCGATCAGGTCGTCCAGATGCAGGCCGAGCTGGCCCAGATGGGGCCTGTCTCGCAAGACGCGGACGACGAGTGAGGGCCGGCGGGGTGGTCTTGCGAGCGCCACGTATCCGTTCGGCCCGAGGAGCCCGCCCGAGCTGGTCGAAGGGGGGCGTCTCGAAGGCCAGATGGCGCGAGGGCCCTTCGAGACGCGCCCTGCGAGCGCTCCTCGGAACGGGTTCCCTGGACTGGTTCCCTACCGAGAGCCGGTCGTCGCCCGTCCGGCCCCGTCCGAGACGACCTCGCCCATGGCCGCCTCTGCCATCTTGATTCGGGTGAGTTGCTCACCCTCCCGGTCTTTCGATGCCCGCGCGAGCGCCAGGGCCCGCCCGAGCGCCGTCTTCTGACCGGCACGGTCCCCCGTCGTGCCGAGCAGTTCGGCGAGGAGGAGCCAGCTATCCAGTCTCGCCGGTTCCCTGGCCAGCACGTCCCGGAGCAGCGCAATGGCCGGCTTGCTCTCGTCCAGCTCGGTCAGCACTCCGATCAGTTGCAGGGCAAGCGCGGTGTCCTTCGGCCGCGTTCGCAGCAGGCGCTCCAGGTGGCGCCTGCCGTCTCTCAGGTTGCCCATGCCGAGCGTGGCGGTGGCCAGGGCCGAGAGGGTCTCGGGCTGGCAATCCGAGCGCGTCGCGGCCTGTTCGAGCAGGGGCCGCGCGAGCTGCCACTCGGACCGCCCCAGAAGGCGCATGCCCAGGTCCTCGATTGCCCGGGGTTCGAGCAACTGGGGCAGAAGCGCCTGTAGCCTGGCGAGCGCCCTGTCGCGCGCGTTCTCATCCAACAGTAACGGCACCTCCAGGCAGTCCACCGAGACCTGCGAGGCGCCCAAGCGCCGAGCCTCATCGAGCTGCTGGCGGGCGATTCCGGTGGCCCCGGTGTCAAGGTAGAGCCTCGCGAGCGCGAGCCTGAGCTGCGGCTCGCCGGGGTGCATCACCAGCCCCTGGAAGGCCGCCTCCTTGGCCTGTTCCTGGCGCTTGAGGCTCTCGAGGCAGTGCACGCGCAGGAGCGTCAGCTCCAGGTTGGAGGGAAAGCGCCGGCAGGCCTCGTCGAGCCAGTCGAGCGTCTCCTTGCCGGGTCCTCTGGAGTTGCAGAGCAGGTGGCCCAGCCTGAGGCTCGATTCGGCGGACGGCTCGCGCCGGGCCAGCTTCTTGGCCAGCTCGGGCCGCTGCTGTTCGAGGAGCAACTCGACCCTCGCCGCGCCCTTGAGTTCGGGGTTCTTCTCGTAGAGTTGCGCCGCCCGCTCGGCGAAGCCGGAGTCGGCCAGCACCTGCGCGAGCCGCTCTCGCCTCAGCGGGGCGTTGGCCCTCGCCAGCAGGTCCTCGACCATTCCTCTGGCCTCGGTGGCGTATCCGCCGCGAGCGAGCGACTGGAACAGGTCGACAGAGGTCTCCCAGCTCGTGTCGCCCCGGGGATTCGTCGTCAGCGCTCGCCGCAGAACGGGGACTGCGGCGCGAAAGTCGCTGACGCGCGCCAGGATCCGGCCCTTCAAGGCCATCAGTTTGTGAGGCTCCCGGGAGGTGGCCAGCTCCGCCTCGACCCCGTCGAGCGCTTCTCTCTGCTTCCCGCTCAGCGCCAGGGCCCACAGCTCTGCTTGTCGCAGTTTCGACGACGGGCCGATGCGCTTGGCGAACCAGCCGGCGAGAGCGATCGACCGGGCCGGCTCACCCGCGCGGTCGGTGTAGTAGGTGGACATGCGCAGGATCTCGGACTCGCAGTGCTTCAGCTCCTTTTCGGAGCGCCGCCCGTTTCCCATCAGCAGATTCCGTCTGGCGAGCATCTCGAGCCCCAGCGTCTCCAGTCCGAGCGACCTGGAGGCGCGCCCCAGCCGGTACTCGAGCACGGAGGATCTCAGGAGGGACGAGGCGTCGGCCGGGTCGATCGCCAGCGCGTGGGCGTAGGAGGCCAAGGCCTGTTCCAGCTGGCCGGCAGCTTCCTGCGCCAGGCCGAGGGCGCTCCAGGTCGCCGCATACTCCGGATACTCGGCCGCGGCCCGGCCGCAGGACCGCAGGGCGTCCTTCACATAGCCCAGCTCGGTCAGCCGGTGGCCCTCCGAGAGGTAGCGCTCGGCCAGCAGCGTGCGATCGGGCGGTTGCCGGGTGTTGCGCGTCAGGAAGGAGGCCTGGAACTCCGCGGGCTCGATCGTGCCGTTGCCGTCCGGATCGGCCGCGGCGTCGGCCCTCCCCGGGCCAGGCACCGCTCTCACGGGCGTCAGCTCCGCGATCGAGAGCCTTCCGTCGCCGTCGAGATCGAGCCTGGCGAAGGCGCGCCGGATCGCCGCCGATGGCCCCGCCTCGAGGAGCGCCTGCACGGCGGTCCGGCGGCCCAGGGGCATGTCGGGGGTCGAAACGGCCGCCGTGGCGGTCGCGGAGGTCGAAACCGGAGCCGCCGCCGCGGCAGGGAGGGAGGCGGGCGCCGCGGCCTCCGAAGGGCCCGGCGCGAGGCAAATCGGTGCGAATAACGTCAGCAGTAAGTGCCGGCTGGAGGGGCGGAGCGCCGACGCGCCGCTCACCAGTAGCCCCCATCCTTGAACATCTCCTGTTCCTCGGCAGTCAGCGCGGCCTTTCCGGTCTCCGGCACCGGCCGGAAGGTCCGTTCCTCCCAGTCGGCGAGAGCGGTCTCCAGTTCCCGGCAGACCGCGGGTTGACGGCCTGTCAGATTGTGCTGCTCCGTGGGGTCGGTGGTGATGTCGTAGAGGCCCCGCGATTCGAGCACGGTGTTGTCCGTCCAGCGCATCAGGTGCCACCGCTCGGTGCGGACCGAGAGACAGTTGCTGAGCGTGCTGAACGCCATCCGCGTGGGGTCGCGCGGCGGCGTCCGGTCAGCCGCGAGATACCGCTGGAGCGAGTGGCCCTGATGGGCGTGGAACGGCGGGATGCGGCAGAGGTCGAGCAACGTCGGCGCGAGGTCGATCAGCTCCACCATGTCCGGGATCTTGCGGCTCGCGGCGATGCCTGGCCCCGCGAGCACCAGCGGGACGTGAATCTGCGACTCGTAGAGATCCCAGCGGTGGCGGTAGTAACCCTGCTCTCCCAGCGCCTCGCCGTGATCGCCCGCCACCATCACCACCGTGTTGTCCGCCAGACCCAGCGCCTCCAGCCGCTCGAGGAAGTAGCCGAGCCAGGTGTCGGCATAGGAGACCGCGCCATCGTAGTGAGCGATGATGTGCCGGTGATCCGCCGGCGCGAGCGCCACCGAGGCGATGGGCGCGCTCACCGGCACCACCGGGTCCATCGAGTCGAGGGTGGCCGATTCCTCGGGCGTGGGCTTGCCGCCGTCGGGGCTGGTCGGGTAGTAGAACACCCCGTCGGCGATCCGGTGGACGTTCTTGAACTTCAGCACGTCCAGGTCGTGGATCATCCCTCGGTAGCCGGGGTCCCACATCTCGGCGAAACCGAGCGGCACCTGATAGGGGATGTGGGCATCGTAGCCCTGGACCAGCAGGAAGAACGGCTTCTTCTTGCGGCCCTTCAGCCACTGCGCCGCGGGGGGCACGGTGTTGAACAGAGAGCCGAAGTGCGGGCGATCGCTGTAGACGCCGAATCCGGTGTCGAGCCCGAAGATGGCGCTCAGGTGGCTGCCTCCGACGAAGGCCGCCGTGTCGTATCCGTTCGACGAGAAGATGCCGGCCAGGGTCGTCAGGGACGGCGAGAGCCGCTGGTTCTTCTCATCGACGTGATGGGCCGACGAGTAGAGCGAAGTAAACGCCGACGCGTAGGACGGCAGGCTCCACGAGGACTGCGAGATCGCATTCTCGAAGAGCGTTCCACGGGCCGCGAGCGCGTCGAGAGACGGGCTGGTCTCACGCGGGTATCCGTAGCAGCCGACGTGGTCGGCTCGCAGCGTGTCGATGAAGAACATCACCACGTTCGGAGGCGCGGACTCAGCGTCGATCGCAGGCGCCGCCCACAGAGCCAGCGCCAGAATCAGCGCGGCAGCGCCGGGAGTTCTCGCCCGTCGGGTCCAACCGGTATGCGAGTGGAGGGTCATGTTCAGTGCTGCCGGCCGAGCCCGGCACCGCTCTCGCTCCCCCTCGACGAACTCTCTCACTTCGAGTTGGCGGTGTCCGGCTGAATCATACGGTTCTCCCCCCACTCTCCACAAGACCCGGCAGCAGGGGGGGCAGTGGTGGAAAGTGGCGAGCGGCTCCGGTTCGAGTTCTGCCGGGGACGCTGTCGCCGGGCCCCCTCCTGGAGCGGAGCTCCCGACAGGCGAATCAAGTACAACGCCGGAGCCACCGCGCAGCCCCCAGCCGGTGTAGAGTCTCGCCGAGGACTCATGCGCCTGCCCTGCTCCCTGGCCCTGGCCTTCCTCTCTTGCCTGAACTTGGCCCTCGGCCCGACTGCGGGCCAGTTGCCGAGCGGACTGGCCCTCGTTGCCGCCGTGGTCTGTCTCCTCGGCCGGCGCCCGCCAGCGGTTCCGCCCGCCATGGGCCGGCCCGACTGCTGGTTGGCCGCCGGGCTTCTCGTGCTCGCCCTGGTGGTCCGCCTGGCTGCCCTCGAGCAGTGTCCGCCCTTGCCCAGCACCGACGAGGGTATCAACGGCGACATCGCTCTCGAGATCCTCCAGGGACGAGGGCCAGGCCCCCTGCTCTCCGGGTTCGGCGTGAGCGGGGAAGAGGCAACGGTCTTCTATTTCCACGCCCTCTCGTTCCGGCTGTTCGGTCCCAGCCTGGCCTCGTTCCGCCAGCCCGCCGCCGTGGCCGGCGCGCTGTTGCTACCGCTTCTCTACCTCCTTTGCCGGCAGCGCTGTGGCCGGGCCGCGTCGGCCTTCGCCTGCGCCGTGTGCGCCGTCAACCCGGCGCACCTGCTCTTCAGCCGGATGGCCAACAGCATCGTCTATCCGGTCACGTTCCAGGCCCTCGCCTTCCTGTGGCTGCCGCGCGTGCTCGACCGCCGCCGGCCCGTCGACTTCGCGCTCCTCGGCCTCTGGCTCGGACTGGGTCTCAACACCTACCCGAGCTTTCGCATCGTCGTGCCGATCGTTCTCGGCCTCCTCGCGTGGGAAGGCTGGCGCAAGGGTGGCCACGCGCGGGGCTTGGTTCTCGCAACGGCCGTCACGGCCACGTTTCTGATGCCGCAGCTCGCGACGGCCGAGTGTCGAGCGGCCTACCTCGCCAGGCTCTCCAGCATCACCGTCGCCGGCCAGACTCCCTTCGGCGCCGGGCTGACCTTCCTGGGCGCTCTTCCCTCGACGCTCGGCGCCGCGCTCGGCCTGGCTTCTCCCGCCGAGGGGTTTCTGCTCGTCTCGCCCGCCGTGGGGACCCTGGCGCTGGTGGGCCTCCTCGCTTGCTTGCCGGAGCGCCGTCCCGGCGCCAGCCGCGCCCCGGGTGCCCTTGCGGCTTCGCTGCTGCCGGCGCTGCTGCTCACCGGCCTGCTTCCGCCGCTCTTGACGGTCTTCGAGCCCACGGCGGTCCGGAGATTCCTGCTGCTCCTGGTGCCGCTGCATCTGCTGCTCGCGATGGGACTCGACGGCGTGCTTCGTCCGCGATGCGGCGCCGACTCGCGCTTTCCCCGGCTCTTCCCGGCCGCGAGTCTGCTTCTCGGCGCTTGCCTGATGTCGGGGCAGCGGCATGCCCTGGAGCGGATTGGCCGCAATCTCGAGAGCCGGCCGCTCGAACTCTCGGTGGCCTGCTCCGCCGCCCGGCTCTCGCGCCAGCGGACGGTGATCCTCTCGCGCTCCAGCGTGCGCCAGCCGTTCATCGCGGGCCGGCAGACGATGGCGCCCGAACTCAACTTCTTCCTCAGGGGCTTCCCCCTGAACGTCGCCTACGGCCTCAACCCGTATCCCATCCTGGAGCCGGTCGGGCGGGTCGACTTCGTGCTCGCGCAGCCCGAGTGGCAGGCGGCCCTTCGCCGGGCCTTCCCCGGGGGCCGCGCGGCCGACTGGCGCGATCCGGACAACCCCGATCAGTGCTTGCGTCTCTACACCGTCGACGGGCGGGAGGCCTTCGAACCGCAGGGGCTCGACGAACGGCGGCCCGGCGAGGCCAAGGGGGCGATCTACCTGGGTGGCAGCGGCCACTGGCTGTTCGAACTCGATGCGGTTCGCGGCAGGCTGAAAGTTGGCGATCAAACGAGTCCCGTCCGGGCCGGCCGGGCCCGTCTCGCCGGCTGGTTCTCGGAAGGCTGGCATCCGCTCGCGCACACGGGCCGGCCGGGTCCCATCCGTCTTGCCTGGCAGCCTCCGGAGGCGAGCGGCCTGCGCGAGGTCCTTCGGATGAACCTGTTGAAACGGATGCCGGACGACCCCCAGCTATGGGCGTCGCCCGCGGCCGCGGACCTGGCCGGCCTGGCGCCCGTCTACGGACTTTCGTGGCCCGAGGAGCGACCGACGGGCCAGTTGCAGGCGGCCGCGATGGCCGGCGGCCGGGCCATGCTCCTGCGCCCCGGGCCCGCCCCCCTGGTGCCGCTCGTGCCGGACGTTGCCTGGCGAGGGCTGCGCGACCGTCAGGGCCGAAGCCTCGCGCTGGCAGAGCAGGCGGCAAGCTCCGGATTCCTGCACTCGCTCGCGGCCACTCCGGAGGGCGGGCTGTTCATCGCCGATGCGGTCGAAGGCCGCCTTCTCGCCGTCGAGCCCGACGGGCTGGTGAGGCTCGAGCTTCGCTACGGGACGGGCGGGTGCCTGCCCTCGAGTCTCGACTTCGACCCCGTCACCCGGCAGTTGCTGGTGACCGATGCCCGGGAAGGCAGACTGCTCGCGCTGGACGAGCGATTACGGATCCTCTCGGAGTGGCGATGCCCCGGTGTCACCGCGGGCTGCTGGGGCGGTACGCCCGGGACGATCCACGCGATCGTGGCCCGGCGGGGCGGGCTGGTCCGGCTGGAGGCGGGACGAGAGACCGCCTTCCGGCGGATGGTCGAGGCGACAACCTTGTCGCGGATCGCCTGCGACAGGGCCGGCCGGGTGGCGGTGCTGGCCTCGCTCGGCCGCCTCCAGGTGTTCGACGCCGACGGCCGGATCTTGCTCCCTCTGACGCGGCTGCCCGGCCCGGACGGGCGTGCCGCGGAGGGGCCGCCGCCTTTCGGCGTGGCCCTCGTTCCCCTGGCCGGCGGCGACCTGGCCGTGGCCTGTGCCGGGGTCTTTAGCAGCTGGATGCGGCTGGCGCTCGGTCGCTCGCCGGACTCACCCTTCCGCCGGGAGACGATCGCGCGGCCGAGGTGAAGAGGAGCTCACCGGTCGGTGGCTCTACTCCCGAACCCCCACCTGGGGCGAAGCATGTCCTGAGCAGTCCGCGAAGCGGATGTGTCGCAGGGTTCGCCTCTGGGCCCCCCGATGACTGGAGAGAGTCTTGCCCGAGCTCGCAGGCAAGAGTCCTCGATCGAGCTGCCCAGGCAGCGTTTCCTCTTCTCATCGCCGGGTCCAGGGGGGGGCACCCCTCCTGGCGAGGTCTGGAGCAGAGCTCCAGCAGGGGTCCGGGGACAGCGTCTCCGGGGGAGGCGCCATTCTTGACTCCGACGACGACCCTACTTCCCGCCGTCGTCCGCTGCCTCCTCCACGCGCACGTTCTCGAGCCGGTAGAGGTTCGGCTTGGGCCGGAAGAAGAAGTAGAGCCGCACGGCACCACTGGCCGCGCCTGCCGTGAACTGGCGCTCGACCGGCCTCTTCTCGCCCCCGCGCCGCAGGGCCAGGGAGGCGAAGACTCCCGGGTTCGCCACCTGGTCGTCGAGCGTCAGGCAACGTATCTCGACCTCGTCGGCCGCCGCGGCTTCGAAGCCCAGGCGGTAGCGGCGCCCGGGCACGAGGCGGAAAGGGGCGCTTCGCACGTACTGGGCGAGCCCCTTGAGGATCCTCCCGTACTTGCCCCGCCGGTGCTTCCCGACGGAGTAGAGGAAGCCGCCGGGGCTCGAAGTCAGGACGGATGCCGGCGCCGCGTCGAACATGCGTCCCATCTCCCAGGGTCCGAGCCGCGCGGACCGCTTCCAGGTGAGCGCCCGGCCCGATGCCGGAGGCGCCAGCGGTGCGCCGGCACGGCAGACCCAGACCGGGCTGCTCCAGGCCTCGCCGCCGTCTTGCTGGCTCAGGCGGGCATAGTAGAAGGCCTCCAGCAGGGGCGCCGGATCGGTCCACTCCAGGTGCGCGTCCTCGGCCCCCGAAAGCTCCCAGCTCCGGCATGGCTCCAGGGGAACCGGCGCGCCCGGCCAGCCCCGTACCAGCTCCACCCGCGCCAGTGGCCCATCGCCATGCGCGTCGATCGAAAGACTCACCGGACCCGTTGACTGCTTCGAGGTTTCGCCCTGGTCCGCCCCGTCGGCGTGGAACTCCAGGATTGCCCGGTTGCCGCTGGTCGCGAAGGTGCGTCTGGCCCGCAGCGCCTCGAACAGGCCCGCCCGCGACAGCTCTCGGGCCAGCACCGCCGTGAACCCGCCTGTCCGCCCCGCCATTGCCACATGATTGTCGCTGCCGCCCACGAGCCCCAGCCTGTGCCCCACCGTCAGCGCCTTCTGGACGCCGGCCGCGCAACTCTCCGGGTCCTGGGCTTCGCGGGCCCGCCGCAGCGGCGTCCACTGGCTGAAGACCTCGACCAGCGGCTCGACCGGCGAGCCCCGCGCCCAGTCCAGGCAGTGAGATTCCACGACCTCGGCCGTCGGATTGTGGACGTAGGTCAGCCCGCCCGCGTCCGCGACGAAACGCCAGAGCCCCTCGGGGGTGAGGCTGTCCGGATGGTCCGATTGCGCGAGCGGGCCTCGGTCGGAGGGGAAGAGCACGGTGCGGTGGCCCTGGCACTCGAGCGCGGTCCACTCGTAGCCGAGCAGGGCGACGAACCGGCCCGGCGCGTCGTAACGCCGCACCAGGTCGCGCGTGCGCAGCCACTGCGCGGCGGTGAGGCCGTTGTCGTGATCGGTCTTGGCGACGAAGTCGAGGGCGGCCACGTCGCGGGCGTAGGAGTAGACGTCCTCGAGGCTGCCGTAGGCGTCCTCCGAGACCTCCCCGCAGTGCACGTGCAGGTCGCCGTAGAAGATCGCCGGGCCGGTGGTCCGGACCAGCATCGGGTTGCTGCGGCCGCGGATACGCCGGGCGCCATCGGCCGAGACCGCCTCGGCCTCGAGTCGGCGGACGCCCGCGGGAGCGAGCCCCGGGCAGTCCAGGCGCGCGAGTCCGCCCCTGAGTGGCGCGGAGACGGCGGGGAGCGAGGTTCGGAGCAACTCGGGCCCGAGGCTCACGGAGCCGTCGAAGGCGCGGTCGAGATTGCCGAAGGGGTCGAGCGCCGCGAGCCGCACGGTCACTGCCTGGCCGGGCCGGGCGCTGGCCGGGGCCACCACGCGCAGGCGCGAGGCTGGCTGTGGTTCGAAGACCGGCGAGGCTGTCGCGAGCGGCTCGTCGGCGACGACTCCTCGGCTCTGGAGGCGGCACTCGAACGGTTTGTAGCCGGGTACGCCCGGGGCCGTGGCCAGCTCCTGGGCCAGGGCCATGCCACGCGGGCCTGCTCCGTAGGCGACCTCCAGGCTCTCGCCGGGCTCGAGCGGGCGCTCCAGGCGGACGGTGAAGGTCGCGGGGGCCTTGCTCGTCACGAGCGCGCCCAGGCGCGAATCCCGGCAGCGCAGCCTCGTGCCGGCCGGGCCGGCGAGCACCTGGGTATAGCCCGGCGCCTCGGGGTCGGCCGTCTGCGGGGAGGAGCAGGCGCGGCTGGCGTGATAAAACGGCAGCTCCACCCTGAAGCCGTCGTACTCACCGGGGAAGCGGGCCGTCGCCTGGACGCGCAGCACGAGGGTGAACGGCGAGTTCACCCGCAGCCGGTCGACCGGGGCGAGCGGGTGCAGGGGAGGAGCCCCTGCGTCCAAGGATGACGGCGCAGCACGCGAAGCGGGCGAGCCGGCTTCGACCGTCAGCGAGCAGACGAGCGGGAGGGCCCCCGACGGGCAGTCCTGCGCGGGCGGCGGGCCGTCCGCGCGGGCGAGCGAGGCCGCGAAGAGCAGGAGCGCGACGACCGGCACCCAGCCGAGCAGGCGCCAGGCCGGGCCATCCGATCGCCGGGGCCGGGTTCCGACTACTCCTCCTCGGCCTGGTCCTCTCCGGAAGCTGCTCCCGCCTCTCGCTTTCGCTTGGGGCGCGGGGGCTTGTTCTCCACCCAGGGCAGAGGCCGGGGCGGGCCGTCCGCGCGCACGAAGGCGAGATCGATGACCTCTTCCAGGCGCTTGACCAGGTGGAAGTTCATCTGCCGCTGGATCTTCTTGGGGATCTCCTCGAGGTTCTTGCGGTTCTCGTCCGGGAGGATCACCGTCCGGATGCCGAGGCGGTAGGCTGCGAGGACCTTTTCTTTGATGCCGCCGACCGGCAGTACCTTGCCCTTGAGCGTGACCTCGCCGGTCATCGCGAGGTCCTTGGAGATCGGGGTGCCCGACAGGGCGCTGATGACTGCCGTGGCGATGGTGACGCCGGCCGACGGGCCGTCCTTGGGCGTGCCGCCCTCGGGGGCGTTCACGTGGAGGTCCACCTTCTTGTAGAAGTCCTCGGGGATGCCGAAGTGCTGGTGGTTCTTGCGGACGAAGGTGACCGCGGCCTGGGCCGATTCCTGCATCACCTTGCCGAGCTGGCCGGTGAGGAGGAGCTTGCCGGCGCCGCGCATGGCGATCGCCTCGATCTGGAGCGGCACGCCTCCGACCTGGGTCCAGGCCAGGCCCATCACGATGCCGACCTCGTCCTTCTCCTCGGTGCGTCCGTAGGTGTACTTGGGGACGCCGAGGTACTTCTTGATCGCCTGCTCGGAGATGCGGAGCGGCCCAGCGGGCTTCTTCTTGGAGACGAACTGCTTGGCCACCTTGCGGCAGATGGCGGCGATCTTCCGCTCCAGTTCGCGCACGCCCGCCTCGCGCGAGTAGTAGCGCACGACCTGGGTCAGGGCGCTGCGGCTGAACTCGACGCCGCGCCGCTTGAGCCCGTTCTCGTCGATCTGCTTGCGCACCAGATGGCTCTCGGCGATGCCCAGCTTCTCTTCCTCGGTGTAGCCGGGAAGGCTGATGATCTCCATGCGGTCGCGCAGCGGTTCGGGGATGGTGTGCGGCACGTTGGCCGTCGTGAGGAACAGGACGTGCGACAGGTCGAACGCCACGCCCAGGTAGTGATCGGTGAAGGTGGAGTTCTGCTCCGGGTCGAGCACTTCCAGGAGGGCGCTGGCGGGGTCGCCCTTGAAGTCGGAGCCGGTCTTGTCGATCTCGTCGAGGAGGATGACCGGGTTGTTGGAGCCGGCCCGCTTCAGCGTCTGGATGATGCGGCCGGGCATGGCTCCGACATAGGTCTTGCGGTGACCGCGGATCTCGGCCTCGTCGCGCATGCCGCCGAGCGAGATACGGGCGAACTTGCGGCCCATCGCCCGGGCGACCGAGCGGGCGAGCGAGGTCTTGCCCACGCCCGGCGGGCCCAGCAGGCAGATGATAGGACCCTTGATGGTGCGCTTGAGCTTGCAGACCGACAGGTGCTCGAGGATGCGCGCCTTGGGCTCTTCCAGGCCGAAGTGGTCTTCGTTGAGGATCTTCTCGGCCCGGCGGACGTCCAGCCGATCCTTCGTGGCGATGCTCCAGGGCAACTCGACCATGATGTCGAGGTAGTTGCGGGTGACGCCGGCCTCGGCGCTGGAGGAGGCCATCTTCGAGAGCTTGTCGAGTTCCGAGAGGCACTTCTCCTCGGCGACCGGGCCCATCTGGCAGTCCTTGATCTTCTTCTTGTACTCGTCGAGTTCGGCGAGGGTCTGGTCGCTCTCGCCGAGTTCCTTCTGGATCGCCTTCATCTGATCGCGGAGGTAGGCGTCCTTCTGCAGGGTCTCGGACTGCTTGCGCACCCGGCCGCGGATCTTCTTCTCGGCCGTGAGGATCTCGATCTCCTTGTTGAGGAGCCCCTCGAGGATTTCGAGGCGCTTCTGGGTCGAGCAGGCCTCCAGGACCTCTTGCTTGACCTCGACCTTGAGGTTGAGGTGAGCGGTCACGACGTCGGCCATGCGGCCGGCGTCCTCGATGCCCGAGGCGACCTGGTAGATCTCGCCAGGGATCTTCTTGTTGAGCTTGATGTACTGATCGAAGGCCGAAAGCACGCTCTTCTTCAAGGCGGCGACCACCGGCGTCGAGACCGGGTCGTCGGCCGACTCGTCGACACTGGCCTCGAACAGCTCCGTGACCTCGACGAACTCGCGCAGGCGAGCGCGATACAGGCCCTCCACCAGGATCTTGATGATGCCGTCAGGAAGCTTCAGCATCTGCATGATCTGGCAGACTGTGCCGACCTGATAGATGTCGCCGGGGGTGGGCTCGTCGATGGTAGCGGCCTTCTGGCTGACCACGAGGATCTCCCGGCCGCCCTCCATCGCGCGCTCGATCGCCTTGAGCGACTTGGGCCGGCCCACGAAGAGGGGGATGACCATGTAGGGGAAGACCACCGTTTCCCGCAGCGGCAGCATCGGGATGACGAAGGCGGAGCGGGGTGGCCGGCGTGCCTCTTCGACTTTCAGGGGCGTCTCGGTCTGGCCCTTTGGGGGCTTGTTGTTCGATTCGGTGTCGGACATCTGGGGTCTCCTGCCGGGCAAGGGGGGAACGGGCCTC
>CAZSVK010000101.1:6536-15484 GCA_964610245.1 uncultured bacterium | reverse complement strand
ATGAACAGATTGGGCTCGCGACCATCGGCCTGGAGAGCAAAATCGGCCACATAGAGCTTCCCGCTGGCGGCAACCTTGGCCCAGGTGCGGGCGAGCGGGGTACTCCGGTAGGGACCATGCCGAAGATTGCTGCCCAGATCGGCCTCGCGATCCAGGTTGAGCATCACGTGGCCGTGTTCCGCGCAGATCAGTATCAGGTTCGAGAAGGTCATCGGCCCGCGGCGGTTCTCGAGCGACGGCGTGAGTTCCTTGACCATCCTCTCGTAGGCGGGGCTCGTGGTGTCGTACGGGCCCGCGGGAGTGCAGCCGCTGAGCCGATGATGCTCGAGCAGCCCGCGGACCGCGCCGGTCACCTCCGGCTCGCGCGCCAGCATCTGCCCCCTGTTGACGGCGACGCCGAGCAGATTCAAGAGCTGGCTGGACTTCTCTTTGCGGAGCGTCTCCAGCTTGCTCGAGATCTCGGTCCGGAGCGCATCCCGGGCGCTCAGATAGGCGAAACACCCCTGCAAGGCGGAGACGAGCAGGACCACTCCCGCCATGGCCAGGGCGAACTTCCGAGTCAAGCTCCGAGAGAAGTAAGCGCCCATCTCCGCGGTCCTCCCTTCTCGCACGTTGGGCTCTCCCGGGCAACTGCGGGGGTCTTCGACACCCCGGGGCCGCCCGACGACAACCGCAGAGGTTATCACAGCGCCGGCTCGACGAAACCGTCGACAGCTCAGGGAGCGCGGGCTGCGACACCCGCGCCCCCCGGGCCGGCAACCTCAAGCGCGGCGCCGGCGCCGCAGGAGCAGGTAGATGAGCGGAACGGACATCATCAGCAGGTTGGGCCACCGGCCCGGTCCGGCCGCGCCGGGCAGCAGGTTGCAGCCGCCGCCACCGCCGGCCCCGCCTCCGACCGAGCCGGCGAAGGAACCGGCCCCGGGCGCGGCCGTCGGACGCAGTTCGGAGAACACCGCTGGCACGGTCGTCCCGAGGGTCGACCTCGAAAGCGTCAGGAATCCATCCCGGTCCGAGACGACCGGTCCCGCGCCCTCTTCGCGCAGCACCACGAGCAGCGAACGCAACGGCGTGGCGGGACTGATCGACTGGCCCTGCTCGTTCACGTACTCGACCGTCAGGACGTCGCCGTCCTCCAGTTCGACCGGGACCTCGAAGTTCAGGGCGATCGAGGAGGTCGTGGCGAACATCGGCTCAGAGACTGGCTCTCCGTCGAGGAACAGTTGCACCATCTGCGGCAGCGGCTGCCCGGCATCCGGGGCCCGCTGAGTCACGGTCACGCGAGCCGGCTCGCTGTCGCCTCCCGGAGAGCCCTTCACGGTGAACTCGAAGACGTAGGTCTGGTCGGAGCGCTCGCCGCTGATGTCGGGGAATTGCACGGTCGTCCGCGAGGAATCCGGGTCGGACAGCTCGCAGCTCGGGCCCGAGACCTGCGTCCAGTTGAACTCGAGGCCTTCGGGTTCGAAGTCGCCGCCGGTGGTGGGCACCGTCGCGGAATCGGCCGGCCCGGTCAGCCCGCCGATCGCCGCGCTCAGGACGGCCGAACGGCCCTCGGGCGCACCCGTGCCGGAGACGGTCGTCACGCTCGAGAACGCCTGGACCGTGGGAGCGCGCAGTTCTGCCGAGGTCACCTTGACGCGGATCCGGCGGACGAACTGCAGGTCGACCGCCAGGTCGTTCTCGTCCCTGGGAGACGTCTTGAGTTCGAATTCGTAGACACCGGCCGTCGTCGGTTCGAAAGTGACGGAAGAACTGGTCCGGGCGGTGGCGCCATCCAGGTACTTGCTCAGGGCCACGTCGGGCCCGTCGACCTGCTCCCACAGGTAGTCGTAGGCCGCATAGGCGAGGCTCGCGGAACCCAGCAGGGTGCCGGTCAGCGTGACGACGCTGGGCAGGCCGACCTCCAGCGTGCCGGACGGCGCTCCTGCCTCCGAATCGCCGTAGTCAGCACCCACGGTCGTGGTGGTGGTGGCCGTGGCCACGAGGCCCAGGCCGACGGTGACCGGATCGATCTGGGCCGGCTTCAGCGGGCCGCCCTTCTCGAAACAGACGGGGGCCGGGCGCTGGGCGCCGGGAGGCGGCAGGATGGAGATGGCCACATCCTCGAAGCTACCCGGGTCAGCCTGGTCGAGCTTGGCCGTGAACCGGAACCGGTAGTTCCCGGGCTCTCGCTCGGGACCCGGATCTTCGGGCGGGTCGAACGTCTGGATAGCCTTGTCTGGGACCAACGGAACGAACGGGCCTTCGAGCTGGGTCCACTGGCCGATGGGCGCGTTGACGCTGCGGCCGAGGATGCGACCGACGAGGGTGATGGCCGAGTCGTAGGGCACGAGCTTGCGCCCCGACTCGGACGTGACGACGATCTTCGGGAAACCCTCGGATACGGCGGTGAGTTGGGCCTCCGGCTCGACACCGAGTTTCACTGCCTTGACGCGGATCCTGACCTGAGCGAAGGGGCTCTCGACAGTCCGGTCGACCGCCTCGTTCCCGGGCGAAGGGGCCGCGAAGCCCACCCTGAACTTGAAGTTGTAGTCGCCGGGGAGGTCGGGCACGAAGATCGGCTTGAACTTCCTCGCCATCACATCGGTCAGACCATGCGCCAGGCCGGCGATCTTGACGTTCCTCTTCGAGGTCGCCTGGTCGAGCTGCACTCCCTGGACACGCGAGCCTGCAGGCGCCGAGACCAGGAACCATTCGCCGTAGATGACCCGGAGACGCTGCGGATTCGACTTGATGCCTCCCTGCAGTCGGACGAAGCCGACCCTCTTCCGCAGGACAGGGTCCTTCACCGAGGGAAGGATGCCACCCCGTCCGTCGAACTCGACACCGACTTGCCGATTCGCGCCGGCCGCGGGCTTGATGAGGTCGACCACCGCGGGCGCCGCGTAGAAGCTGGCCGGTATGGAGCGGGACAGGTTGATGATGACATCGAGCCCGGCCGGCGAGGCCCCCTTTGCGGACGCTGGATCTTTCGGGCCCACGGTCAGTTCCACGGTGTAGTTGCCGGTGCTCTCGGGCCCGGTCAGGATCACCTCGGGCCGCGGCCCGTCGGTGGAACTGAGCCGCGCCAGGGTCGTCGGCACCGCGGGCGCCGTGCTGGCCGTCGTGCTCTCGGCGGAGGCGAGGCTCACCTGCTGCTTCGAGGCGTCGTCGCCTCCGTCGCCTCCTGGATTGGTGTCGGGAGCGGAGGTGATCTTCCAGGAGTAGACGAGCTGTCCGCCGCCGAGGTCCTTCGAGAGAGTGCCGTCCAACGAGATCGACCCGCCATCGCCGGCGTCGTCGTAGGCGTTGAGGTATCCGGCGCTCTTGCGGCGACCCACGGGGCCCGTCGCGACCTTCGCAGGGGCCCGGACAGCAGCCCTGGGCGGCCGGGGCGGGGCCCTCAGGGTCAGCTCCGTGGAGGCCGAGCCGAAGCTGGAATTGAACACCGTCAGCCGGAACGTGTAGCTCCCCCCAACGGCCATCAAGTAGCGCCACCTGACCTTCGTCGAGGTGAAGGGCCTGGCACCCGGCGGGCTGCTCACGAGCTGCCAGTAGTAGCCCTTGATTCCACGTCCGTCACCGGCCTTCGAGAGGCCGCCTCCCAGTTTCGCCAGGCTCGGTTGCCGGCGATTGCCGTTGTTCTTGATCCGGACCCTCGGCCTGACGGGTGGACTGGGGTTCTCAACGAACAGCGTCGTAGTCGCGGGACTCGAGACGTCGACACCGTCGCTCGCGGTGGCCTCGATCCTGTACTTGCCGGGGATTGTCGAGATGAACTGGGTGAGGTTGGCCTGGGCCGAGTCATTCGGTGAGAACGAACCGTTCGCGCCGTCGGGGCCGCCCACGACGCTCCAGTGGAAAGTCGGGACCGCGTCGCTCTCTTCCGTCAGCACCGTCGCCACGAGCGTGGCGGGCGAACCCGCGAGCGCCGTCGCAGGAGGCAGTATCGCCACCAGTGGCGGCACGCCTGCCACGGTCACCGTGGTGGCGGCCGTCTGGGATACGGACGAGCCGACGGAGACGTTGAGTCCTATGCTGAACGTCCCCTTCCGGTCGGGGCAGAACCGGGTGAAACTCGCCAGCGCTGAGTTGTTCGGCTGCAGGGCGCCCTCGGTCAGGACGCTGCTCGCGGGCTTCGAGAGGAAGCTCCATCGATAGGTCAGCACGGCGCCGATCGGATCGAACGATTCGCCCCCCTCGAGCCTCACCGGCAGGTGCAACGTCGCGACGGGTGAGGGCTCGATCGAGGCCACGGGCCTGGGCCGGTCGACCGCGATGGTCGCCATCACCGGCGCGGAAAGGGTGGTGCCGTCGAACGCGACGAGCGACACCGTGTACGCGCCCTCGACATCCGGGGTGAAGGTCGTGACGCTCGACGCGGGCGAGTCGTTGGGCCGGAACGACCCCGCGGTGGCCAGGCTCGAGGCCGGTCGGGACTCGATGCTCCAGCCATAGACGAGCGTGTCGCCCGGATCGGGATCGGTCGCCACGCCGGTGAGTCTGACCGAGTTACCCAGGGTCACCTGGTAAGCGATCGTGCTGAGACTGGCCGTGGGCGCCGAGTTGACGCGGACGAACAGACCGGGGGCGAGCGTCACGGTCGCGGTTCCCGGTACCGAGCTGTTGCGATCGGTGACGGCGAGTTCGAGGTTTGCGAAGCTGTCGCCCCCGGTCGCGTCCGCCGCGACGTTCACGCCGAACCGGAAGGTCGCCGCGGCCCCGCCGGCCACCGAGGTCGGGTTGTCACCGGCCGGAACCGCGGACAGTCCGGACGAGCTGAACCTGAGCACCGCAGTGCCGAGGTCGGCCGTGGCCTGGCCCGTGTTGGTTACCGAGGCGGTCGCGGTGAAGGACGAGGGCCGAGGCACGCTCGCCGGAGCCGCCAGTGCGCCGGCCGCGAATCGTGGCGGCGACTGGACGACGACCCCGGGCAGCAAGCCGAGCGAGCCGCCCGCGTCGACCCCCGAGAGCCGATCGGTCGCCACGAGTTCGAGCGAGGCCGTCCGGACGCCGGTGGCCGCGGTGGTCTCGACGGTGACGGCGAAACTGAACGTCGCCGTTGACCCGCCGGCAATCGAAACGGGAGCGCCAGGGAACGCGGCGACAGTCAAGCCCGCGCCGCTGAACGCGAGCGCTACGGACGAGAGATCCGCGGCAGCGTCGCCGGCATTTGCCACCTCGGCGGTAGCGACGAACGCCTGGCCTTGCGAGACCGTCGCTGGCACCGTGAACCTGCCCGGCGAGAGGGCCGCCCGGGTTCGCACCGTCACGCCGGACGGAAGCGTCCGCGAGACGCTTGCGTCAGCACCGGAGTTCGCGTCCTTCGCCGCCACGGCCAGGGTCGCCGTCCGCGCGCCGGCCGTGGCGGTCGCGTCGACCGAGACGTCGTAGGCAAAGGTCGCCGTCGTCCCGCCCGGCAACGACGCCGGATTCCCCGGGGCGGCCGCCGCGACCACGCCACCGCCGCTGAAGGTCAGTGCGGCCGCTTCGACGGCGGCTCGCGCCTCTCCGGAATTGGTGACCACGACGTTCGCCCGGAAGGACTGGCGCTGCGACACTTCCGCCGGCGCCGAGAGATCGCCGGACGTCAGCACTGCCGCCGACTGCACCGTCACCGCGGGCGCGAGCGACTGCGTGAGGTTCGCGGCGGCGCCTGAGTTGGCGTCCTGGGCGTTCACGGTCAGCGCCGCCGTGACGACGCCCGTGGAAGCCGCCGGGCCCACGGTCACGTCATAGGCGAACGTCGCGGTCGCTCCACCCTCGATGGATTCCGGGTTCCCTGGGGAAGGCACCGCCGTCACGCCGGAGGCTCCGAAGCCGAGTGCGGAGGAGAGACTGGCGGCCCGGGCCTCGCCGGTGTTGGTGAGGACCACGTTGCATGTGAAGCTCTGCCCCAGCGACACGGGAGAGGGCGCCATGAGGTTGCCGGCCGAAAGCCCAGCAGGCACCTGGACGGTCACCCCGGGCGAGAGCATCTGGGTGGAACTGGTGTCGACACCCGAGGCATGGTCCTTCGCGTTGACGGCCAGCGTCGCCGTCCGGACGCCCGAGGCGGCGGTCGAACTCACGGAAACCTCGTAGACGAGCGTCGCCGTCGTTCCGCCCGCGACCGACGCGGGGTTCCCCTGCGCCGGCGTGGCCGTCACTCCGCCGCCGCTGAAGCCCAGCGAGGTGGAGGTGATATCGGCGGTCGCCGCGCCTGGATTGCTCACCAGGACCGACGCCGTGAAGAGCTGGCTTTGCGAGACGGTCGCCGGAGCCGACAGGGCGCCAAACGCCAGCTCGCCGGGTCTCAGCACGTTGACGAACGGCGTGAGCGACCGCGTCGCGCCGGCATCGGCGCCCGAGTTGTGGTCTCGTCCCGTCAGGGTGATGGACGCGGTGTGAGCGCCGGTCGGCGCATCCGCCGAGACCGACACGTCGAAACCGAAGGTCACCATCGTCCCACCGGCGATGGCGGTCGGGTTGCCCGGGTCGGGCGTTGCCGTCAATCCGCCGCCGCCGAAGCTCAGCGCGGCCGACGCGACGTCGATCGTCGCCCCGCCGGTGTTCGCGATCTCGACACGCGCCGCGAACGACTGTCCCTGAGTCGCGCTCCCCGGCGCCGTGAAAGACCTGGCGGAGATGGAGGGAATGGTCTGGACCGTGAGGCCCGGCGAGAGCGCCTGCGTCGCGCTCGCGTCGGCCGACGAGTTGTCGTCCCGGGCTTCGACGGCCATCGAGGCCGATCGCGCGCCCGGCGCCGCGGAGGGACTCGCAACGACGTCGTAGCCGAACGTGGCCGTCGTACCACCCGCGAGCGAAGACGGGTTCCCTGACGACGGCGTTGCCGTCAGCCCGGTCCCACTGAAGGAGAGCGAGGTCGAGGTCAGGTCGGCCGTCGCCTCACCCGTATTGGTCAGGATGACGCTGGCAGTAAAGGCCTGACCGCACGACACCAGGGCTGGCGCCGTGAGGACGCTGAACGAGAACGCCGGTACGGTCTGAACCGTGACCTGCGGCGACAGCGCACGCGAGACACCGATGTCGGCGCGAGAGTTTCCGTCCGAGGCGTCGAGCGCGAGTGTGGCGGTCCGAACGCTCGCGGTGGCGGTCGAGTTCACGGTGACCTGATAGCTGAACGTCGCCGTTGTCCCACCCGCGAGCGTGGCCGGGATGGTGGCGGCAACCGTCGCCGTCACCCCTTCTCCGCCGAAGTCGAGCGCGGCCGATACGAGGGTCGCCGTGGCCTCGCCGGTGTTCGCAACCGCAAGGGTGACCGCAAACGTCTGTCCTCGAGAGACCCGCGCGGGCGCCGAGTGGCTGCCGAAGGAGAGTTCGGCGGGCGTTTGCACTGTGATGCCGGGCGAGACGGTCGTCGTCGCGCTCGCGTCAAGACCGCTGTTTCTGTCTTTGGCGGCAACGGTGAGAGTCGGCGCCTGCAGGCCTGTTGACGCGCTCGAGGTGGCCGTCACGTCGTAGGAGAAGGTGCCCGTGGCGCCGCCGGCCAGCGAGGTCGGGTTGCTGGCCCGCGCCGACACGGTCAGGCCGCTCCCGCCGAACGAGAGCGAGGTCGACGTCAGGTCTGCCGTGGCGTCACCCGTGTTCGTGAGGCCGATCGAGGCGCTGAACGCCTGCCCCCGGCTGACCGGCGATGGTGCGGTCAGCAGACCGAACGTGAACGACGGTACGGTCTGCACGGTGATGCCGGGCGACACCACCCTGGACTCACCCACGACGAAGTCGGAGTTGCGGTCTCTGGCGTCGACGGCCAGCGTCGCCGTCTGCGGGCCCGTCGTCGCGGTCGACAGGACGGTGACGTCGAAGCTGAACGTGCCGGTGCCGCCGCCAGCCACCGAGGTCGGGTTGGTGGCCCGCGCCGACGCGAGCAGACCGTTCCCGCTGAATGTCAGCAGCGTCGCCCGCACGTTGGCCGTCGCCTCACCGGTGTTGGTCAAGTCGATCGAGGCGCTGAACACCTGTCCGTGACTGACCGGCGAGGGCGACGTCAGCGAGCCGAACGTCAACGCCGCGAGAGTCTGCACCTTGACACCGGCCGACACGGCCGACGCCGCGCTCGCGTCGAAGCCGGCGTTCCGGTCCCTGGCGGCAACGGTCAGAGTGGGCGTCTGCAGGCCCGTCGACGCAGTCGACAAGACGGTGACGTCGTAGCTGAACGCGCCTGCCGAGCCGCCAGCCAGCGAGGTCGGGTTGCCGGCCCTGGCCGAGACGGTCAGGCCGGTTCCGCTGAACGAGAGCGCGGTCGAGGTCAGATCGGCGGTGGCGTCACCTGTGTTGGTCACGCCGACGGTCGCGACGAACGACTGTCCGTGCGACACGGACGACGGCGCCGCGAGCGTGCCGAAGGCTAACGACGGGACGGTTTGTACCGTGATGCCGGGCGAGAGCGACGAAGAGAAGCCGACGACGAAGTCGGAGTTGCGGTCCCTCGCATCGACGGTCAGCGTCGCCGTCTGCGGGCCCGTGGAGGCGCTCGACGTCGCGGTGACGTCGTAGGCGAACGTGCCCACGGCGCCGCCGGCCAGCGAGGTCGGGTTGGTGGCGCGCGCCGAGGCGGTCAGACCGCTGCCGCCAAAGGCGAGCAAGGCCGACCGCACGTCGGCCGTGGCTTCGCCGGTGTTGGTGAGGTCGATCGAGGCGCTGAACACCTGGTCCTGGCTGACCGCCGTGGGCGCCGTCAGCGCGCCGAACGCGAGCGCTGCCGGAGTCTGCACCGTGACGCCGGGCGAGACGGTCATCGTCGCGCTCGCGTCAAACTGGCTATTGCGGTCCCTGGCGGCAACGGTGAGTGTCGGCGTCCGCAGGCCCGTTGACGCGCTCGAGGCGGCCGTCACGTCGTAGGTGAACGTGCCCACGGCGCCGCCGGCCAGAGAGGTCGGGTTGCTGGCCCGGGCCGAGGCGGTCAGGCCGCCGGCGCCGAACGAGAGCGAGGTCGACGTCAGGTCTGCCGTGGCGTCACCCGTGTTCGT
>CAZSVK010000101.1:1519-6436 GCA_964610245.1 uncultured bacterium | reverse complement strand
GACATCGATCGAGGCGCTGAACGTCTGACCCTGGCTGACCGGCGAGGACGCCGTCAAGGCGCCGGCCGTGAAGGACGGGACGGTCTGCACCGTGACGCCCGGAGCGACCGAGGTGAGCTTGCTGGCGTCGGCGCCGTTGTAGTGGTTCGTGGCGTGCAGTGTAAACGTCGCAGTTTGTACTCCGAGCGAGGCCCCGCTGCTGGCCGCGACGTCGAAGAGGAAGGCCGTCGTGGTGCCCGTGGCCACCGAACTCGGGTTGGCTCCGCGCGCGACGGCGGTGAGCCCCGAGCCGCTGAAGGCGAGCGTCGCGGAGGTGACGTCGGCCGCGGCGTTTCCCGTGTTGGTCACGTCGATCGAGGCGCTGAACGCCTGTCCGCGGCTGACCGGCGAGAGAGCCGTGAGCGAGCCGATCGTGAGGACCGGCGCCGGGGGAACCGCCAGCGAAGCAAACGCAACCGTGGCGGCACCGCCCGCGGGGCTGACGTCGGCCGAGGTCGAGGCATCGCTCGCGGTCAGAGTGCCATCGATGGTGAAGACGCCGAACGTTCCGAGCGGCGGCGAGACGTCGAACCGCAGCGAGGCCGTTCCGGTGAGCGCCGCGACGGTCGTCGGGTTTCCGGCTCGCGCGACGACGGTGAATCGGCTGGTCGCGTCCGTGCCTGACGAGTCGTAGATCTTCAGACCGGCGGTGGCCAGGGTAGCGGCGTGGGTGCCCGTGTTGTTCGCCGTCATCGTCACCACGAACGAGCCGGTCACGGAGGACGGCGCTGCCATCGAGACGATGGCCGGCTGCGCCTCGTCGGCGACCAGCACCCAGGTGTCGCTGAAGCGCGCGCCGTTGGCACGGTTCAGTCCGCCGAAGACCAGCATGCGCTGACTCGCCGCCTCGTAGACATAACCGGAACCCTCTCTCGCGCCCGGGGCCGTTGACGGTCTCAGATTCGTCCAGGTGGAACCGTCGAACTTCCAGGTGTCGCCGACATCGGTCGTGAAGGAGTTGCAACCACCGAACAGCAGGAACTGTGAGCGGGCCCCGTCGTGAACGAAGGCCGAGCGCTCGCGGGCCGCTGGCTTGGTGCCCGAGGGAGTGACGTCGGTCCAGCTCGTGCCGTTCCACTCCCAAGAGTCGTTCCGGAACGGCGAACCGTTGTTGCCTCCAGCGAAGAGTGTGAGCAGATTCCGCCCCGGGGTCCAGGCCAACCGTCCGGAGTGTCTGACGGGCGGAGCGGCGGTGTCGCCGTTCACCGTACGCTGGGTCCACCTGGCGCCGTCGAAGGTCCAGGTGTCGTTCAGAGTGCTACCGAAAACTCCGCCGCCCAGGAGCACGGACACCCGGCGAGCTCTGTCATAGCCCGTGGCGGCGACGAAGCGACGCGGTGGCGACGCGGAGTCTCCATCGGAGGTCAATCGAGTCCAGACTGAGCCGTCCCAGGTCCACGTGTCGTTGAGGGCAGTCGAGCCTCCGGAGACGGCCCCGCCGCCGAACATCAGGGTCTTGCCATGCGCGGTATCGTAGCTCAGCGCGCTTCCCCAGCGCTTCGCCGGAGAACCGGAAGCGCCATCGGCCTTCATCTGCGTCCATCCCGTGCCATCGAACTCCCAGGTGTCGTTCCTGGCAACCGAGCTGGCGTCGCCGCCGAAGAGCACCGTGACCCCGCGGGCCTCGTCGTACGCCATGCCCAGATCGTAGCGGCTCGAAGGGGATGTGGGGAGCGTGAGCTGCTTCCAGACGAGCGACTGCGCCGACACGCGCGGCGAGCCGACCGTGAAAGAGGCCGAGCTGACACCCGGCGTCGTCGAGAGCGTGGCGCCGGCACCGGCGTCGGTCGCGGTGAAGGTCGCATCGACGCTTACACTGCCTGGGGCGCTCTCGAACGTCACCCCCGCCTGCAGGGTAAACGTCGTCGTTGCACCCGCCGCGATCGAAGTGGGGTTGCTTGGCAAGGAGTATGCCGCGAAGTGCGTCGAGACGTCGGCGCCGGCGGCGGAGGTGAAGCGCAGTCCAGCGCCGGTCACGTTGGCCGTCGAGGAGCCCGAGTTCTTCACCGATACCACGACAGGAACGCGCGACTGCCCGCGCCGCACGAAGGGAGGCACCCGGACCGACTGCGTCAGGAGCGTGGGGGTTGCCTGGATCGTCAGGTTGACGAGCGCCTGGGCGTGGCCTCCGTTGCCGTCGCTGACCGCGACCTGGACGAGATAGGTACCGGCGGTCGTGGGCGTGAACTGGACCGCCGACGAGGTCGAGGTGGTGAAGCTGCCGGGGCCCGCGGCCGTCCAGCGGTAAGTCAGCGCATCGCCGTCGGTGTCGATCGCCGAGGCGGTGAAGGCGATCGATTCGCCGACGAAGAGCGTCGCGGCGTTCTTCGAGAAGGTGGCGGCGGCGATCGAAGGCGGCGAGTTGCTCGGCAACTCCCACGTATCGCCGAGGTTGGCCGAACCGGTGAACCCGCCGAACAGAACCATCCGCTTCCTGTCGGTGTCGTAGGCGGTCATCATCAGATTCCGGCCCGACGGCGAGGTCGACAGGCTCACCTGCGACCAGCTCGAGCCGTCCCACTCCCAGTTGTCGTTCAGAGGCGTGACGCCCGACTGCAGGCCGCCAAAGAGGAGCGACTTCTTCCGGACCGGGTCGTACCAGAGCAGGGGGTCCGTTCGCCTCGAGGGTGACGAGGCCGAGCCGTCCATCGTGAGGCGAGTCCAGGTCGTGGACGCGGGAGAGTATTCCCACGTGTCGTTGAAAACCCCGGAACTCTGACCTCCGAACATCACCGCCACCTGACGCGCCGGGTCCCAGGCCATCGCGTGGACCCATCGCGCCGGCGGCGAGGCGGCCGGCAACTGCCGCTGCCAGGTCGAGGCGGCCGGATCCCAGTCCCAGGTATCGCTCTGGTGGTTGGTCGAGCCGATGGCGCCACCGAACATGATGACCTTGTCGCGGCTCGAGTCGTACACGGCCGCGGGAAACTCGCGCCCTGGCGGACGGGTCGTGGGGCTGACGCTGCTCCAGGCCGTCCCGTCGTACTCGTGGGCCGGGTCCGGGTCGGCGCTGCCGCTGCTGCCCCCGCAGAGGAAGACCTTCGAGACGGACGGCTCGTACACCATCGCGTGGTCGGCCCTCGGCCCGGGGTTCGTGCTGACGGTGCGCTGCGTCCAGTTCAGGCCGTCCCACGTCCAGGACTCGCTCACGAAACCGCTCGTGTAGCCGCCGTACATGTAGGCCCGCGACCGGGCGGCGTCATAGGCCATGCCCAGGGTCCCGCTCCGGCGCGAGCTGGGCGCGGTGAAGCTGCTGGAGGTCTGCTGGCTCCAGTTCGTGCCGTCGTACTCCCAGGTGCCTTGCTCGAGCCCCCCCGAAAGAGACGGGTTCGAAGAACCTCCGAACGCGACGACCCGTCCGCGAGCGCTGTCGTAGGCCGAGCCGAGGGCGGCCAGATTCGCCGGCAGCGTGGCCGGCGACCGCTGGGTCCAGGAGGTGCCGTCGTACTCCCAGGTCTCGTCGTACACCGTGGTGCCGTCGGTGCCTCCGTGAAGGACCGTGACACCCCTGCGTGCGTCATGGGCGAAGGTCACCAGCCGGCGCGCGGCCGGCCCCGTCGCCTTCTGCGTCCAGTTGCTGCCATCCCATTCCCAGGTGTCATCGTAGGTGGCGCTGCCGCTGCTGCCGCCGTAGAGCACGACGCGCCGCCGGGCCGCGTCATAGGCCATCGCCACGTTAGCTCGAATCGAGGGCTTGCTCGCGGGAGTCAGCGCGCTCCAGTTCGTGCCGTCGTACTCCCAGGTGTCGGCGAGTTCGGCCGAACCGGTGGAACCGCCAAACAGGACAACGCGCCTTCTCAACGAGTCGTAGGCGACCCCCGCCGTCTTCCGGCCGGTGGGCGAGGTCGCCGGGGTTCGTTGGATCCAGGTGTAACCGTCATACTCCCAGGTGTCGGCGAGGACGCCGCCATTCGCGCCGCCGAAGAGTACGACGCAGCCTCGGGCAGAGTCATACGCGGCCGCAGCCTGGTCACGGACACCCGGCGACGCGGCCGGTGATCGCCGCGACCACGCCTCGCCGTTCCACTCCCAGGTCTGGTTCGAGGTGCTCCCCGTGTTCCCCCCGAACAGGACGAAGCGGGCCCGTCTGCTGTCATAGACGCAGGCCGGGTAGGTCCGGGCGCTCGGCAGCAAGCTGCGCTCGATCCATCCTCGCGCGCTCGGGACGGACGAGACCGCCGCGAACGGCGTGCTCGCGGCAGCCGCCGTCACGGCCCATCCAAGCATCAGGAGCACCGCCGAGAACCCTCCAAACCGGAACCGTGTCGTGCTCCCTCTGGTCATGCCTTCCTTCCTCCATCGCAGTGCGGGGGAACGGACGGGAGAGCGCCTCGGCCTCGACCGAGGCGCCTCCCCCTTCCACCCGTGCCGTCCGAGAGCGCATGAGGCTCTCCGCCAGCCCGATCTCAGGATCGGGTTGCACGGTCGAAGCTCTGCGTCTCATTGTCGTCTGTCCGCCACTCCCCGCCATCTACTTGCGTGACCGGGGTCACAGCGCGGGCTGCAGGCGGAATTTACGCGCCGAGGTCCGACGCCGCCACAAGACTTGTGAAACTCCAACCACTTTCGAGACCACGGCCCGGGCCTCGACCATGGACCCGGCGTCTGCCGGACTGCCGACAGAGAACAGCTCGGTGGGCGTCCCCGCTCGCCCGAGGTGGTAGCCTGGAGGCGCCACGCGTCCGCCAGAGCGCCCCGCCGGGGCCGGCGGACGCGCGTTCGATCGGAGACCACCGTGTTCGCAACCCGAACTCTTCTAGTCCTGCTGGCCTGCCTGCTCCTCGCCTGCCCCGCAGGGGCCCAGCCGACGGCGCTCTTCGCGCCGGGCCCGAGCCTCACGGCTGCGTTCCGGCTCATCGGGAGACAGGAACGTGAGGA
>CAZSVK010000101.1:0-1509 GCA_964610245.1 uncultured bacterium | reverse complement strand
CAAGGCGGCCCGGGTGGGCCACGCCGTCGAGACCTTGCCCGATGGCCGGGTCGTGACCTTCGGTGGGCACGGCACCGACTTCGTGGCGCTGGCATCGGCAGAGGTCTGGTCGCCCGGCTCGAACCGGTTCGAGCCGTTGACGATGCGAGGCGCGCACGACGTCGGCGCGATCGCCCGCCTGACCGACGGCCGCTATCTGCTGGCCGGCGGGTCGACCGACCTGGGCGTCCCCAGCTTCTCCGCGGCGGAACTCTACGACCCGCATAACGACAGCTTTACCGCGACCGGGTCGATGTCGCGGGCCCGCGCCAGCGGTGCCGCGGCGACGCTCGCCAGCGGGAAGGTCCTGGTCGCCGGGAGCTGGTACGACAGCGGCAACTCGAGCTGTGAACTCTACGATCCGCAGGCGGGCACCTTCGGCCTGACGGGCGCCCTCGGTACGCCGCGCGCCAACAACCTGGTGCTGCCGACCCGCGACGGGAAGGCGGTGGTGCTAGGCGGGACGCCGATCCAGGGAGGGACCGCTATCGAGACCGTGGAGCTGTACGACCCGGACACCAACGCGTTCAGCGAGATTCAGCCGACGCTGCTGCCGGGCGAGACCGGCTGGAGCATCACGATGTACAACGGCCCGCGGACCGCCGAGCAGCGGATGCTGCTCGACGGCCGCTACCTGATGCTGGCCTCGAAGGCCACGGCCATGGGCACGACCCACACGCTGTTCACGTTCGATCCGGCCACGAAGGCACTGGCCAGGTTCGACGTCTCGCCCGCGCTCGATCCGACCAGCCTGCAGGGCAGCCTGGTCCTGGACGCGCCTCGCGGAAGGGCCTATGTCAGCCGTCTCTCGGCCCAGGCCAAGCTCGAGATCCAGGTCCTCGAGCTGGCCACGAGAAGCCTCGCCGTGGCCAGGGGCAGCTACCTCTGTCCGGACGACTTCCGCCCGCTGTTCGGAGGCTGGACGCTTCTGAAGGACGGGCGCATCTTCGTCACGGGCGGCGCCCAGAGCTGCGCGAACCCCAACTTCTGCCCCTCGGCCCGCTCGCTCTTCGTCACGCTCGAGGGCCAGCCCACGCTCTTCTCGATGTCGGGCTCCTTCCCCTCCACCGCGGGCTGGGTGACGCGCAACGGCCCGCCCCCGGCCGAGCGTTACGCGGCGATGGTCTACGACTCGGCGCGCTCCCGGACGGTCCTCTTCGGCGGGCTTTCCAACGCGCCCGGATACCTGAACGACACCTGGGAGTGGGACGGCTTCGGCTGGACCCAGCGAGCACCAAAGACCGCTCCTCCGGGCCGTCTCTTCCACGCGATGGCCTACGACTCGCAGCGCCGCCGGACGGTGGTCTTCGGCGGACAGATCGCCGGCGGGGGCGCGCTCGACGACACCTGGGAGTGGGACGGCACGACCTGGACTCGAATGCCGCCCTCGGTCGCTCCGTTCGCCCGGTTCGACCACGCGATGGGCTATGACGCGGCCCGCTGCAAGGTCGTGATGTTCGGCGGGACCTC